>DATEDT010000132.1:0-24626 GCA_035281505.1 Aeromicrobium sp.
GACATCTACGCCCCGCGGGACGAGGCCGACGCCGATGAGGACACCCGGCTGCGCCGTCAGGAGGCACGGGCGTGGCAGGCCACCGAACTGTGGTTCGGCCAAGCCCGCGACGGGCTGGTCACCTTCGGCGGCAAGATGCCCGCAGCCCAAGCAGACCTGTTGAAGAACCAGGTCGGCGCGATCGCCGCGCCCCGCCGCAACGAAGAGACCGACCCCGACCTGACCTACAGCCAACGGATGGGCCGGGCATTCTGCCACTGGATCGAACACATCCCCACCGATGGCCTACCCACCACCGGCGGCACCCCAGCCACCCTGACCATCAACCTCAACTACGACACCCTGACCTCCCAGGTCGCCGCCGCCACCCTGGCCACCGGCACCCGGATCAGCGCCGCCGAAGTCCGCCGGCTCGCCTGCACCCACCACATCCTGCCCCGCGTCCTGGACGGCGCCTCCATCCCGTTGGACCAAGGCCGGGCCAAACGACTGTTCACCCCAGCCCAACGCCTGGCCATGGCCGACCGCGACGGTGGCTGCACCTACCCCGGCTGCGACCGACCACCCGCCTGGACCGAAGCCCACCACATCGACTGGTGGGCCAAAGACGGCGGCGCAACAGACCTCGAACACGGAACCCTGCTCTGCGCCAAACATCACCACTGGGTCCACACCGAAAACATCCCCATCCGACGACAAGACAGTAAGACCGAATTCCGGATCAACGGAATCTGGCAAACCAACCACCGATGGCGACCATGAAGGCCAAGACGGCGGCCGACGTACGCCGCTTTGAGGACATCCCCAACATCGGGCCGGCCATGGCGAAGGACTTCGCCGTGCTCGGGTTGGCGAAGCCAAGCGACCTTGCCGGCCGCGACCCCTATGCGCTCTACGACGAGCTGTGTGCTCGTACCGGCGTGCGCCACGATCCCTGCGTCATCGACACGTTCATCAGTGCCGTGCGCTTCATGGACGGCGCTCCCCCGCTGCCGTGGTGGCATTACACCGCCGAACGCAAAACGAAGCTCGAGCCCCGGTGACCGAGCGACCATGACCGAAGGCACAGTCCTGCACGCAGACCTCGACTCGTTCTTCGCCTCGGTCGAGCAACGGGATGACCCGCGGCTTCGCGGCCGACCGGTGATCGTCGGGGGTGGGGTCGTGCTGGCTGCCAGCTATGAAGCGAAAGCGTATGGCGTGCGCACCGCGATGGGTGGGCGCCAAGCCCGGAGACTTTGCCCGGACGCGATCGTTGTTCCGCCGCGATTCCAGGCGTACGTACAGGCCAGCCGAGCGGTGTTCGACGTGTTCCACGACACCACTCCGAACGTCGAAGGGATGTCGATCGACGAGGCCTTCCTGGAGGTGGGCGGATTGCGACGGCTTCGCGGGGCGCCGTCGGCGATTGCCGCCGACCTGCGACACCAGGTGCGCGAACGTGCGGGCCTTCCCATTTCGGTTGGGGTCGCGCGGACCAAGCACCTGGCCAAGATCGCCAGCGGCATGTGCAAGCCAGACGGACTGCTGGTCGTGCCCATCGAGACCGAGCTGACGTTCCTGCACTCGCTGCCGGTCGAGCGAATCTGGGGCGTCGGTCCGGCGACGTCGGCCAAGCTGCACGCCGCCCGGATCACGACCGTGGCACAGGTGGTCGACTTCGACGTCGCCGAGCTGAGCCGCATCGTCGGAGCCGGCACAGCGCACCAACTGCACGCCTTGGCGCACAACCGCGATCCGCGCCGGGTCCGTTCCGGAACACGTCGCCGCTCGATCGGCTCGCAGAGTGCCATCGGCCGTGGCCGGCACAGCGAGGCCCACCTCGACCGCACCCTGCAGGCCATCGTCGACCGCGTCACACGGCGGCTGCGCTCGGCCGGGCGCACCGGTAACACGGTCGTGCTGCGCCTGCGGTTCGACGACTTCGCCCGGTCCACGACGTCCCACACGCTGACCCGCCCCACGGACAACACCGCGGTGGTGCTGGACATCGCCCGTCGACTGCTGGCGCGGCGCATGCCCGAGGTGCGCGTCCGCGGATGCACGCTTATCGGCATCACACTCGGCGGCCTCGACGGCCACGGCGCGCAACTGATGCTGCCGTTCGAAGCGTCCAGCGACGGGTCCGTGGATCAGGCCGTCGACGCCGTCCGGAACAAGTTCGGCAGCGCAGCGATCGGGCCGGGGACGCTGGCTATCGGTCGAAGCGGGAGTTCAGCTCAGCCAGTACGTGGTCTGGCACAAGTCCCGTGACGTCTCCCCCGCCCTTGGCCACTTCCTTGACCAGGCTCGACGCCAGATACGAGTACTCCGGACTGGTCGGGATGAACAAGGTGTCCACGCCGGAGAGCCGGTCGTTCATCTGGGCCATCTGCAGCTCGTAGTCGAAGTCGGAGACCGCACGCAGACCCTTGACGATGGCTGCGATGCCACGCTCCCGGCAGAAGTCGACGAGCAGCCCTCGGAACGAATCGACCGCGACATTGGGGAATTTGGCCGTCGCCCGGGCGAGCATGTCGAGGCGCTCGTCCAAGGTGAACAGGCCGGCCTTGTTCTCGTTCACCAACACCGCCACCACCACCTGGTCGAACAGGTGCGATGACCGCTCGATGATGTCGAGGTGGCCATTGGTGACCGGATCGAACGAACCGGGGCAAACGACGGTCGTCACGAGGCCTGACCGTACCAAAGCCGTGTCTCCCCGTACGCCTTGTCGCGGATACCGGTCAGACCGGCCGGCCAGGCGAACGCGTCGCGAGCCGAGCGCTCGACGACCACCAGTCCACCGGCGGCCAGGACGCCGACGACGCCGACGAGCACGCCGGTCGGGTCCTCCTGGTACGGCGGGTCGAGCAAGACGAGGTCGTAGCGGTCACTGCAGGTGGCCAGGAACCGCTCGACGGTTATTCGGTGCAACACGGCAGCCCGCGTCTGCAACGCGGCGATGTTGGCCGCGATCGCCGCGGCCGCAGGACGGCCGGACTCGACGAGGTCGACGTGGGCGGCTCCCCGCGACAACGCCTCCAGCCCCAGGGCGCCGCTGCCGGCGTACAGGTCGAGCACGCGAAGACCGTCAAAGCTGCCGAGCTCTGACTTCAGCGACGAGAACAGCGCCTCCCGGACCCGGTCGGAAGTCGGCCTGGTGCCCGAACCGCGAGGCGTCGTCAGCCGACGACCGCCCCAAGCGCCGGCGATGACTCGGGTCATCAGGTGCGCTCCATGAACTCGACCTGCTCGGTCGACTCCAATGCGCCCACTGCGGCCGCCAGCGCCGCGTTGCCGGACAGGTCGGGATCGTCGGCGACGACGTGCATGGCGGCCTCCCGTGCGTCGGCGATGACAGCCTCATCGCGGACGACGGACAGCAACCGCAGGCTCGAGCGAATGCCGGACTGGCGCGTGCCCAGAACGTCGCCCTCGTGCCGGAGCTCCAGGTCGACGCCGGACAGCTCGAAGCCGTCGGTGGTCGCAGCGACCGCCTGGAGGCGCTCCCAGGCCGGCGTGTCCTCCGCACTGGCCGTCATCAGCAGGCACAACCCGGGCTGGCTGCCACGGCCGACCCGGCCACGCAGCTGGTGCAGCTGGGAGATGCCGAAGCGGTCGGCGTCGATGACGACCATCACGGTCGCGTTGGGGACATCGACCCCGACTTCGATGACGGTCGTGGCCACGAGCACGTCGAGTTCGCCGCGGCTGAACGAGGTCATCACGGCATCCTTCTCGTCGGCCGGCATCCGGCCGTGCAGCATGGCCACCCGCAAGTCGGACAACGGCCCGTTGGCCAGCTCGGCATGGACGTCGATGAGCGCCCGGCGGTCCGACTCGCTGGCCTCGTCGTCCGCGCCGATCCGGGAGACGACGACATAGGCCTGGCGACCTTGCCGGACCTCCTCGCGGACCCGCTCCCAGACGCGGTCGACCCACGCGGCGCGGCCGGTCGGCACCACCGTGGTCTGGATCTCCTTGCGGCCGGCCGGCAGTTCGCGCAGGGTCGACGTCTCCAGGTCGCCGAAGACCGTCATGGCCACCGTCCGCGGGATCGGCGTGGCGGTCATGACCAGCGTGTGGGGCCGCACCTGCGACCGGTCCGCGAGCGCCGCCCGCTGTTCGACACCGAACCGGTGCTGCTCGTCGACGACGACCAGGCCCAGATCGGCGAACTGGACCTGCTCCTGCAGCAGCGCGTGGGTTCCGACGACGATGCCGGCGGCTCCCGACGCGATGTCCAGCAGCGACTCCTTGCGTGCCTTGGCCCCCATGGAGCCGGTGAGCAACCGCACCCGGGTGGCGCCGTCATTGGCGCCTGGGGGCACCTCCCTGCTCGAGGCGGAGCCGAGAGCTTGGGGGACCAGCATGCCGGCCTGCGCGAGATCGCCGAGCAGCGTGTTCACGGCACGGAAGTGCTGGGCGGCGAGCACCTCCGTGGGCGCCAGCAGAGCCGCCTGGGCACCGGCGTCGACGACTTGCAGCATGGCGAGGAGTGCGACGACCGTCTTGCCGGAGCCGACCTCACCCTGCAGCAACCGGTGCATCGGGTGGGTCTGCGCCAGGTCACAGCTGATGTCGTCGAGCACGGCTTTCTGCCCGGCGGTGAGCTCGAACGGCAAGCGCTCGATGAACCGGGCTCGCAGACCGTCTTCGCGTGCCGGCCGCGCGATCGCCGGATCGTGTTCGAGGGCCAGCCGACGCCGGGCGAACACCGCCTGCAGGAGGAAGGCCTCCTCGAAGCGGAACCGGTCGCGCGCCGACTTCCACTGCTCGGCCGAACGTGGCCGATGGATGTGTTCCAGTGCGGAGCCCAGATCCGGCAGCGTGCGTGCGGCCCGTACGGCCTCCGGAAGCGGGTCATCCGGCATTTCGAGCGTGTCCAGGACAGTCGAAACGCACTTCTCGAGGGCGAAGGAGGAAACCGCCGCGCTGGCCGGATAGATCGGGATGATGCCGCGGGCGACGCGTCCACCACCGTCCGGACCTTCGTCGACCGGTTCGAACAGCGGATGCGTCAACTGCGGCTTGCCCCTGAACTCACCGACCGTGCCCGCGAAGAGTCCGACCGTGCCTTCGGACAGCTGCTCGGCCCGCCATGTCTGGTTGAAGAAGGTCGCCGTGAGTCGGCCGGTGCCGTCGGTGATGACGATCTCGGTCCGGCTGTCGCGCTTGCCCGGCCGGCGACGCGACGGATACGAATGCGTGGCGACGCTTTCGACCCGCGCCTGCACCGTGGCGTACTGGCCGACCTCGAGCTCGGAGAGGTCGGACAACTGACCCAAGGACACATAGCGGCGCGGATAATGGCGCAGCAGATCGTCGACCGTCGTCATCGCGAACGCGGTCTCGAGCTTCTTGGCTGTCTTGTCGCCGACGACGCTGCGCAGCCTGGTGTCCGGCCTCGTCACCGGGTCACTCCACCGCGATGAACAGCGGGTAGTTCTCCTGGCCACCTTCGTACACGACCACGTCGAGGTCGACGCGCTCCGAGCGGATGAACTGCTCGACCTGCTCGGCAAGATCGTCCGGCCCGCCGGTGCCTCGCACCAGCGTCACCATCTCCGAGCGCGGCGTGAGCAGGCTGCTGACGACGTCGCACGCGACGGCGCAGAGGTCCTGCCCGACGAAGGAGAACTCGCCGCCCACGACGCCCAGCACATCACCGGCCGCGCACGGACCGACCATCGTCATTCCCGGCTCCGTGGCCACCGTGATGGCACCGTGCTTGACCCCGGCCGCCGCACTCGACATGGCCACGACGTCGTCGTCGAACCCGAGCCCGGGATCGTGCACCGCCAGCGCCGCCAGCCCCTGAACCTGGGCCAACGACGGGATGACGGCGACGCGGACGCCGTCGGCGCGAAGCTCCTTGGCCGCGGCCTCGAACAGTCCGCGATAGCGGGTGTTGTTGGGCAGCACGACGACCTCGTCGGCATCGGCACCGCGCAGTGCCTGGCGCATGCGATCGGCGGTCAGCGGCTGGCTGCGGGTGAAGTCCAGGACGTCGGCGCCGGCCTCGCGGAACAGTTCGACCAGTCCGGTGCCGGTGACCGCGGCCACCACCGCGCGCTGGCGGCCGTGATCGTGCTTGTGCTCGGCAACCTGGTCGGCGAAGTGCGTGACGGCGATGCGGTAGGGCCGGCCGGCGGCTATGCCGGCCTCGAGGGCCGCGCCCACGTCGTCGACGTGAACGTGCACGTTCCACAGCCGGTCGCCCCCGACCACGACGAGGGAGTCGCCGAGTCCGTCGAGTGCCGACCGCAGTGCCGGAATGCGGTCTTCGTCGGCCTCGAGCAGGAACATCACCTCGTAGGACGGACCGCCCTCGGTGAGGTCGCCGATGGTGTCCCCACCCATGGCGCTGGCGAACGGTGTCGGCAGGAAGGGTGCCGGGCGGTCGGGCACACGGCCGGTGTAGCGCTGCTCGGTGGCGTCGAGCACGACCACCAGCGCGCGCCCACCGGAGTCGACCACGCCGGCCTGGGCCAGTCGCTCCATCTGCATCGGCGTCCGGGCAAGCGCCTCACGAGCAGCCGCGGCTGCGCTGGCGAAGACCTTGCGCACATCGTCGCCGCCCTGTTGGGCACCGTCGGCTGCGGCCGCCGCCACCGTGAGGATCGTGCCTTCCACCGGTCGGCCGACGGCTGCATACCCGGCGCGCGCTGCCACCGAGAAGCACCGGGCGACCTGCTCACCGGTGAGGTCGAAGTCGTCGCCGAGCTCAGCGACGAAAGCGCGGAAGAACTGCGAGAGGATGACCCCGCAATTGCCCTTGGCGCCGGTCAGCAGCCCGTCGGCGAACGCCTTCGCCAGGACCGGAAGGTCGGCGTCGGGCGCTTCGGCGGCAATGGCTTCGGCCCCGGCGACGAAAGTCAGGTAGGCGTTGGTGCCGGTGTCGCGGTCCGGCACCGGAAACACGTTGAGCGCGTCGATCTCGGCTCGCGCGGCGGCCAGTCCCTCGACACACAGCGATACCCACGCGCGGAACGCTTCGGGTCGTAGGGTGAGGCCCATGGGCCGAGGGTATCGGGCAGAACACACACTCGTTCTGATCAGACACGCGAAGTCGGACTGGTCGGCGAACGCCTCTGACCTGCAGCGTCCTCTCAACGGGCGAGGCCGGCGCCAGGCGCCCGAGTCCGGGCGTTGGCTGGCCCGGCACCTCGACCCGATCGAACATGCCGTCGTGTCTCCCGCGCAGCGGGCGCGCAGCACGTGGGAGCTCGTCGCCGGAGAACTCCCCGATCCACCTCCGGTCACCGTCGACGAGCGGGCGTACACCTTTGACGCCAGTGGCCTGCTGCCGATCATTCACGGCCTGTCCGAGGACCTCGGGACGGTGGCGCTGGTGGGACACAACCCGGCGATGGAAGAGCTCGCAAGCCAGCTGACGGGTACCTGGGTCGCCATGCCGACGTCCTGCGTCGCCGTGATCGGCCTACCCGGGCCGTGGTCAGAGGCCGGTCCCGGTGCGCAGATGCTCGCGCACGGCCGCCCGCCCGGCGAAGCACCTGCCTGACGCGATTAGCGTCCACCGACGGCGGTCGGCTATTCTTACCCGGTTGCCTGCGCGGTGCAGGCCCCTCAATTTCTCCCCCTCACGTCTTCAGGAGTGATCCCAGTGGCAGCGGTCTGTGATGTCTGCGGCAAGACGCCCGGGTTCGGGCACAACGTGTCGCACTCGCACCGGCGCACGAAGCGGCGCTTCAACCCCAACATCCAGCGCGTTCGCGCCGTGGTGTCGGGCACGCCGAAGCGCCTGAACGTGTGCACCTCGTGCCTCAAGGCCGGCAAGGTCACCCGCTAAAACCGCCTGCTTGATGTCGATCCACGCGTCAGACCCTCTCGCGCGGCTCGACGCTGTCGCGCTGGCCGAGGCCATCGCGCGCGGTGACGTCAGTGCCCGCGAGGCAACCGAGGCGGCCATTGCCCGCGTCGAGGAACTCAATCCGGCGTTGAACGCGCTGGTCGTCAGCGACTTCGAGCGCGCCCTGGCCCATGCCGCCTCTCCCGGCGAAGGCGTGTTTGCCGGCGTCCCGACCGTCATCAAGGACAACGAGAACGTCTTCGGGCTCCCGACGCGCAGCGGTTCCCGCGCGACGCCGGAGGCTCCGGCCGAGGCGGACTCCCCCTTCGTCTCGGAGTACCGCTCGACCGGAGTCGTGGTGATCGGCAAGTCGATGCTGCCGGCCTTCGGCTTCAACGCCAGTACCGAGTTCGACGATGCTCCGCCGACCCGGAACCCCTGGAACGTCGACTTCTCCTGCGGTGCGTCCTCCGGTGGATCGGCCGCGCTCGTCGCGGCCGGCGTGGTGCCCATTGCACACGCCAACGACGGCGGCGGTTCCATTCGCATCCCGGCCGCCGCCTGTGGGCTGGTCGGGCTCAAGGCGACCCGCGGCCGCATCGTCGATCCGCTCGAATCGGCCAGCCTGCCGGTCAACATCCTGGCCAACGGCGTCGTCACCCGGACGGTGCGCGACACCGCAGCCTTCGTGGCGGCCGCCGAGGCCTTCCGCCCGCCGGTCGGGATGCCGGCCGTAGGCCACGTCGAGGGGCCGTCCGACCGGCGGCTGCGCATCGGGCTCATCGTCGACTCGGTCACCGGTGTACCCACCGACGACGAGACACGGGCCGCCGTCCAGGAGACGGCCCTGCTGCTGGAGAAGCTCGGGCATGAGGTCGTCGAGGTCGCCACGCCGGTGACTGACCGCTTCATCGCCGACTTCAGCCACTTCTGGTCGATGCTCGCCTTCAGCATGCGGCGCTTCGGCCGGCGGCTGTACGGACCCACCTTCGACCCGACTCAGCTCGACGAGCTGACGCTCTTTCTCGCCAAGCGGTTCCTGCGGCATGCCTGGCAGACACCGCGCGCGATCTCCGGCCTGCGCCGCACGACCGCTGCGTACCAGGAGTCCTTCGACAAGGCCGGCGTTCAGGCCGTGCTGTCGCCCACCCTCGCCCACACGACGCCGCGCCTCGGCTACCTGTCGGCCGAGGCCGGGTTCCCGGAGATGTTCGAGCGGCTCCAGCGCTACGTCGCGTTCACGCCGCTGCACAACGCGTCGGGGGCGCCCGGCATCTCGGTGCCGGCGGGGCTCACGCAGGAGGGCCTGCCGATCGGCGTCCACCTGTCGGCCAAGCTCGGCCAGGACCGCACGCTTGTGGAGCTCGCCTACGAGCTCGAGGCGGCGCGGCCCTTCCCGTCGCTGCTCGGTTAGCCCATCGCCGCGCCCGGTCAGCGGAAGTGCTGGTGGCCCTGCGGTCCCTCGTACGACGCACCGTCGACGAGGACACCGGGTTCCTCGCCGAGCTTCGGATGCCGGGCAACCCCGATGCGGGTCCAACCCTCGGGAACATCGCCACTGAACGTCCCCACCAGGGCATAGTCGTCGCCTCCGGTCAGGACGTACCGCAGTGGCTCGCTGCCGAGCGCCTCGGCCACCGTGGCCACCCACTCGGAGATCGGGAAGGAGGCCGAATCAAGGTCGGCGACGATGCCACTGGCCCGGGCGACGTGACCGAGGTCGGCCAGCAGTCCATCACTGACGTCGATCAGCGCCGTGGCGCCGGCCGCCGCGGCCTGCGGGCCCGCGGTGTAGGGCGGCGTCGGAACCCGGTGAGCGTCGACGACGGCGCGGGGCGAACGGAATCCGCGGCTGAGCGTTGCGAACCCGGCGCCGGCCAACCCCAGGGAGCCGGCGAACGCGATGACGTCTCCGGCCGCAGCGGTGTCCCGCCGGACCGTCCGGGCCGCGTGACCGACCGCGGAGATCGCGATGACGATGGAGTCGGCGGCGGTGATGTCGCCGCCGGCGATCTCGGTGCCGACGATGGCGCATTCGGCGGCCAGGCCATCGGCCAGCTGCAGAACCCAGTCGACGGCGAGGTCGCCCGGCAGCCCCAGCGAGACGGTCAGCGCGGTGGCCGAACCGCCCATGGCGTTGATGTCGGAGAGGTTGGCCGCTGCCGCCTTGCGTCCGATGTCCTCGGCCGACGACCAATCCCGCCGGAAGTGCCGTCCCTCCACCAGGAGATCGCTGCTGATCAGCAACGAACCGCCGGGCGCCGAAACCTCTGCCGCATCGTCGCCGGGGCCGATGAGCAGCCCGGTGGGTGCCGCGAGCCGCTCGCGGATGAGCGAGATGAGCGCGAACTCGCCGACATCGGCGACCGTGGTTCCAGCAGAAGGTGCGTTCACGGGCACCATCCTTCCCTAGCGGCATCCGCCGTCCGAGCGGTCCGGTAGCGTGTCACGCATGTCGGTGCAGGCGTACATCCTCGTTCAGACCGAAGTCGGCAAGGCTGCCGATGTCGCCAAGGCCATCGCGGCCATCGACGGCGTCACGGTTGCCGACGATGTCACGGGCCCCTACGACGTGATCGTGCGCGCCGGTGCGGCCAATGTCGACGACCTCGGTGCCCTCGTGATCAAGAACGTCCAGGCGGTTCCCGGCATCACCCGGACGCTGACCTGCCCCATCGTCACGCTCTGAGATGACGCGGCGACTCCACGTCACGGCCGGGGTCCTGGCCGGCCTGCTGCTCGCCGGCTGCCAAGGCGGCGGCAGTGTCCACGTCGACGCCTACCCGACGACCAAGTCCTCGGGCCTCGACTGCGCAGCGCTGCTCGCCGACCTGCCGGAGACGGTCGCCGGGCAACCTCGTCGGCTCGTGGTCGAGAAGGTGGCGGGCGCCTGGGGCGACCCGCCCATCATTCTGAGGTGCGGTGTCGAGAAGCCGCCGAGCCTGAAGCCGACGTCGAGGTGCCACGAGGTCAACGGAGTGGGCTGGCTGGCCGAACGCCAGTCCGACGGCTACCTGTTCACGACCATCGGACGCAAGCACTACGCGAGCCTTGAGGTGCCGGGCGACTACCAGCCGGCCGCCGATGCGCTGGCCGACGTTGCCGACGTCATCGCGCGTCACCTCCCGGTGACGCGATCGTGCGCCTGACCGATCCGGCTAGCGCAGTCCCAACGGGCGCTCGAGAGCCAGCCTGATCAGCCGGTCGATCAACTCCGGGTAGGGCACGCCCGAAGCCTCCCACAGCAGCGGGAACATCGAGAACGAGGTGAACCCGGGGATCGTGTTGATCTCGTTGACCACCAGATGATCGTTGACGAGGAAGAAATCGACGCGGGCGAATCCCTCGCCACCGATGGCCTCGAACGCCTTCACCGAGTATTCGCGGACCCGGTCGGCCACGCTGTGCGGGATGTCGGCCGGCACGATGTTCGTGCTGGTGCCGTCAAGGTACTTCGATTCGAAGTCATAGAACTGGTGCGAGGTGTCCGTCCGGATCTCCCCCACCACGCTCGCCAGCGCGGTGCCGTCCGGCTGTTGGAGGACCCCGCACTCGATCTCACGCTTGTTGGCGACGGCGGCCTCGACGACGACCTTGGGATCGAACGCCTGGGCCGCGACAACGGCGGCCTCCAGCTCGTCCCATGCCTCCACCTTGGCCACACCGGAGCTTGACCCGGCACGAGCCGGCTTGACGAAGACCGGCAGGCGCAACGCCTGGATCCGATCCAGGACCCGGTCCTGCTCGGTGGTCCACTGCCGGGGCGTCACGGTGACGTAGGGGACCTGCGGCAGGCCGACCGACGCCAGCAGTGCCTTCGTGAACGGCTTGTCCATGGCCACCGCGCTGGCGAGCACGCCGGCACCGACGTACCGCACACCGGCCATCTCGAGCAGGCCCTGTACCGTCCCGTCCTCGCCCCACGGGCCGTGGAGCAGGGGGAACACGACGTCGAACTCGGTGAGTCGTTCCCAGGCGAACGGCTCACCGTCAGGCCGCACGTGCGGCAGCTCGCCGGCGGGGATGTCGGTCCAGTCCGCGGACTCGATCACCCAGTTCCCGTCCGTGGTGATTCCGATGGGCGTGACGTCGTAACGCTCAGGATCGACGTTGGCCAGGACGCTCTGCGCGGTCAGGCAGGACACTCCACTCTCACTGGACCGGCCGCCGAAGACGACAGCCAGCCGCACGCGGTCGCTCATGTCGTCCTCACTCGGATTCCGCTTTGGCGCCGCGCGAGATCAGGCGCGACACCAGTTCCGCCGGCTTCAGCTCGCCGGCGATCAACGCCGCCACATGCTCGGTGATAGGCATGTCCACGCCGTGGATCCGCGCCAGCTCGCTGACCGACTGACACGACTTGACGCCCTCGGCGACCTGACGTGTCGCGGCCGCGACCTCATCGACCGTCATGCCGGTGCCGAGCTTCTCGCCGAAGGTGCGGTTGCGGGAAAGCGGCGACGAGCAGGTGGCGACGAGATCGCCGAGGCCGGCGAGACCGAGGAAGGTCATCGGATCCGCGCCCATGGCCGTTCCGAGCCGGGCGGTCTCGGCCAGACCTCGGGTGATGACCGACGCCTTCGAGTTGTCGCCGTACCCGAGGCCGACGGCGACCCCGACGGCCAGGGCAATGACGTTCTTGACCGCGCCGCCCAGTTCGGCGCCGACCACGTCGGTGATCGTGTACGGACGGAATGCCCCGGTGTGGCACAGCTTCTGCAGGTACTCGGCCGTCGCGAGGTCTTCGCAGGCCACGACGCTGGCCGCGGGCTCGCGCCGCGCGATCTCCTTGGCCAGGTTGGGCCCGGTGATCACGGCGATGCGGTCGGGGCCGGCACCGGTCAGCTCGGCGATGACCTCGCTCATCCGAAGATGCGTTCCGAGCTCGATGCCCTTCATCAGGCTCACCAGCGGCGCGCCGGACGGGATGTGGCTGCCCCAGTCGTTCAGATTGGCACGCAACTGCTGCGAGGGTACGGCGAGCACGACCACCTCGGCGCCGTCGAGCGCCTCAGCCGGATCGCTGGTCGCCCGGATACCGGACGGCAACATGATCCCGGGCAGGTAGTCGGTGTTCTCGTGCTGGGTGGAGATCGCGTCGCACAGCTCCTGGCGGCGTCCCCACATCGTGACCTCGTTGCCGGCGTCGGCCAGCACGAGCGCGAAGGCGGTCCCCCAGGAGCCCGCTCCCATGACCGTGACACGCGCCATCAGGAGTTGTCCTCGCCCAACTTGGTCACCTTCTTGACGGTGTGTACGTCGATGCGCGGTGTGGTGGGCCTGGTGCCCCGCATCTCGCTCATCATGTCGGTGAGGATGTCCATCAGCCGGGTCGTCGCCTCGTGCAGCATCTCTTCGTTGATCGGCTTGCCTTCGTACATGGACAGGTCCATCGGCGGGCCGACCCACACGTGGTGCGTGTGACGCGGGAGCAGGTGGGGCTTCTTGGTGTAGGGCCAGAGGATGTCCTGGGCTCCGCTCTGACAGATCGGGATGAGAGGCACGCCGGCTTCCAGGGCGGCCCGGACTGCCCCGGTGCGGCCGCTCATCGGCCACGCCTCGGGATCACGGGTGATCGTCCCTTCGGGGTAGATGATCACCGGCTTGCCGGCACGGAGCGCCTCCACGGTCGGCCCGAGGGCGTTCTTCGCGCTTTCGGTGAAGCGCGCGACCGGAATCTGGTCGGCGCCGCGCAGGATCGGGCCGGTGAGCGAGTGCGTGAAGAGACTGTCCTTGGCGAGATACCGGGGCACGTAGCCGGTGTCGAGGACGAAGCGAGCCAGCAGGATCGGGTCAACGTGCGAGTTGTGATTCGCCGCGAGGACGAATCCGCCCTCCTTGGGGAGGTTCTCCAGGCCGCGGTAGTCACGCTTGGTGATGAGGGCCAACGGCGGGCGCAGCAATGCCTCCAGCGCTCGCGTCATTCCCGGGATCTTTTCGCGGCGGCTCATGGGGTGAGCCTATCGATGGTGGTTACGCTCGGACCATGCAAGCCACGGTCGCGTCGTACGACGAAGTCAGCCAGTCCGGGACCGTCGTCACCGATCAGGGCGAGACCCTGGCCTTCGCCGGCGACACGCTGGCGGAGCACATCCGCCATCTGCGCCCCGGCCAGCGCGTTCACCTCGAGGTGTCCGGCGCGGCCATCACCGGCGTCAGGATCTGGTGAAGTAGCGGACCAGGCGTCGGTGCCGGTGCGCGAAGATCGCCCGAACGATGACCGGCCCGATCCGGCCCATGCCCGGTCGTGGTGTGAAGGTCAGCCGGTCCGTCACACGGGACGTGCCGGCGTCCACCGGTTCGACGATGCGCTCGTGCTGCCACTGCGGCGCGCTGAACAGTCGTGAGCGCTCCAGGAACCGGCGACCGGGCTCCAGTTCGACGATGGTCAGGTCGTCGTAGTCGACCGGAAAGACCCCGAACAGGCGAAGCCACGCACGGCCGATCGGTTTGCCGACTTCGACCGTGTCGATGGACAGGCCCGACGAACCCGACGGCAGTGACATCGTCAGCCACGGCCAGAACTCGTCGTTGATGCCCTCCGGGGTGACAACACGTGCCCAGACGTCCGTCGCCGGTGCCGACACCAGCGACGACCGCTCGACGAAGCCCATCCCTACAGTGTGGCCGGCTTGAACGGCAGGCGCCGCGCCTCGTAGGCCGCGATGTCGTCGTCGTGCGACAGCGTGATGCCGATGTCGTCGAGCCCTTCGAGCAGGCGCCAGCGGGTGTAGTCGTCGATCTGGAACGAATCCTCGATCGCGCCCTCGCCCTCCCCTGCGCGCAGGGTCCGGCTCTCCAGATCGATGCTGATGGTCGCACCGGGGTTGGCGTCGAGGTAGTCCCAGAGCCGCTCGATCGTCTTCTCCTCGACCTGCGCGGCGAGCAGGCCCGACTTGCCCGAGTTGCTGCGGAAGATGTCGGCGAACCGCGCCGACAGGACCACCTTGAAGCCGTAGTTCTGCAGCGCCCAGACGGCGTGCTCGCGGGACGAGCCGGTGCCGAAGTCCGGGCCGGCCACCAGGACGGTCGCGTCCTTGAATCCGTCCTTGTTCAGGACGAAGTCCGGGTCCTGCCGCCAGGCCGAGAACAGACCGTCCTCGAACCCCGACCGCGTGACCCGCTTGAGGTAGACCGCCGGGATGATCTGGTCGGTGTCGACGTTGCTGCGGCGCAATGGGGCGCCGATGCCGGTGTGGGTGGTGAACTTCTCAGCCATGTCTCAGACCTCCAGGGCTGCCAGGTCGGCGGGTGAGGCGAGGTGACCCAGGATGCCGGTGGCGACGGCCACCTGCACCGAGACCAGGTGCGTACGGCCACCTTTGCCCTGGCGTCCCTCGAAGTTGCGGTTGGACGTCGACGCGCTGCGCTCGCCCGGCGTCAGCTGATCCGGGTTCATGCCCAGGCACATCGAGCAGCCGGCGCCGCGCCATTCGGCACCGGCGTCCTTGAAGATGACGTCCAGCCCCTCCTGCTCGGCCTGCAGCCGGACGCGGACGGATCCGGGCACGACCAGGATGCGCGTGTCATCGGCGACCTTGTGTCCCTCGATGAGGGCCGCCGCCGCGCGCAGGTCCTCGATGCGGCCGTTGGTGCACGACCCGATGAAGACGGTGTCGACCTTGATGTCCCTCATCGGCGTGCCGGCGGTCAGGCCCATGTACTCGAGGGCACGCTCGGCGGCGATGCGCTCGTTCGGGTCGTCGAACGAAGCCGGGTCGGGCACGCTCTGCGTCAACGGCACGCCCTGGCCGGGGTTCGTGCCCCAGGTGACGAACGGGCCGAGCTCGGAGACGTCCAGCGTGACGACCTTGTCGAAGACGGCGTCGTCGTCGCTGACCAGGCTCTTCCAATAGGCGACAGCCTCGTCCCACTGCTCGCCCTTGGGCGCGTTGGGGCGTCCTTCGATGTAGTCAAAGGTGGTCTGGTCCGGCGCGATCAGGCCGGCCTTGGCGCCCCACTCGATCGACATGTTGCAGATCGTCATGCGGGCTTCCATGGACAGCTTGCGGATGGCCTCGCCGCGGTACTCGACGATGTAGCCCTGGCCGCCGCCGGTGGTCTCCTGGGCGATGAGCGCCAGGATGAGGTCCTTGGCCGTGGCGTCGGCCGGCAGGTCGCCGACGACGTCGACGGCCATCATCTTGGGCTTGGCCTGCGGAAGCGTCTGGGTGGCCAGGACGTGCTCGACCTCGCTGGTGCCGATCCCGAACGCGATCGAACCGAACGCGCCGTGCGTTGAGGTGTGCGAGTCGCCGCACACGATCGTCATGCCGGGTTGCGTCAGGCCCAACTGCGGGCCGACGACGTGGACGATGCCCTGCTCGACGTCACCCATCGGGTGCAGGCGGACACCGAACTCCTTGGCGTTTTTGCGCAGCGTCTCGACCTGGGTGCGCGACACCGGGTCGGCAATCGGCTTGTCGAGGTCGGTGGTGGGGATGTTGTGGTCCTCGGTGGCCAGCGTCAGATCGGGCCGGCGGACGGTGCGGCCGGACAGCCGGAGTCCGTCGAACGCCTGCGGGCTGGTGACCTCGTGAATGAGGTGGAGATCGATGTAGAGCAGGTCCGGTTCACCCGGGGCACTACGGACGACGTGGTCGTCCCAGATCTTCTCGGCGAGCGTCTTGCCCACGATTCCTCCTCTTCGCAGCCCGCGCCTGTCGAGGGTTGCGTCTCACATTTCGATACGGCAGTATCAAGGCATGGACAACTCTAGCGGAGTCGGCGTCCTCGACAAAGCCGCTCTCGTGCTTGCTGCACTCGAGCCGGGGCCGGCCACCCTCGCCGGCCTCGTGACGGCCACCGGGCTGTCTCGCCCGACGGCCCATCGGCTCGCCGTCGCTCTCGAACATCATCGCCTCGTTGCCCGCGATATCCAAGGGCGCTTCGTGCTCGGCCCGCGGCTGGGTGAGCTGGCTGCGGCGGCCGGTGAGGACCGACTGCTCGCGTCTGCGGCACCTGTCCTGGCCCGACTGCGTGACATCACGGGTGAGTCGGCTCAGCTCTACCGTCGCCAAGGCGACTTCCGGGTGTGTGTCGCCGCCGCGGACCGCCCGACCGGCCTGCGCGACTCCATCCCGGTTGGCAGCCAACTGACGATGGCCGCCGGCTCGGCCGCCCAGATCCTGCTCGCCTGGGAAGACCCCGAGCGCATGAACAAGGGCCTGATGAAGGCGACGTTCAGCGCTGCCGAGCTCGCCGCGGTCCGCCGCCGCGGGTGGGCGCAGAGCATCGGCGAGCGCGAGCCCGGGGTCGGCTCAGTGTCCGCTCCGGTCCGCTCCCCCTCCGGCAAGGTCGTTGCCGCGGTGTCGGTGTCCGGGCCGCTCGAACGGCTCACCCGGCAGCCGGGACGCATGCACGCACCCGCTGTCGTCGCCGCTGCCGAGCGGATGAGTCAGAACCTCAAGCGCGCCAGCTGACTCAGAGCACCTTCGACAAGAACCCCCGAGTCCGGGCATGTTGCGGATTGGTCAGCATCTCGCGCGGATCACCCGATTCGACGATCACGCCGTCGTCCATGAAGACCAGTTTGTCGCCCACCTCGCGGGCAAAGCCCATCTCGTGGGTGACCACCATCATGGTCATGCCGTCGGAGGCCAACTGCTTCATGACCGCAAGGACGTCGCCGACAAGCTCGGGATCCAGAGCGCTGGTCGGCTCGTCGAAAAGCATCATGTCCGGGTTCATGGACAGTGCCCGGGCAATGGCGACGCGCTGCTGCTGCCCACCGGACAGATGTGCCGGGTAGGCGTCCTCGCGGTCAGCCAGTCCCACCTTCTCGAGGTTCGCCCGGGCCACCTCGACGGCTTCGGACTTGGACCGTTTGAGCGCCCGGCGCTGCGCCAGCGTCAGGTTCTGCAGGACCGACAGGTGCGGGAAGAGGTTGAACTGCTGAAAGACCATGCCGATGCGGGTGCGAACCGCGTCGAGGTCGGTTTCGGGGTCGCAGATGTCGATACCTTCGACCAGGATCGTCCCCGAGGTCGGCTCCTCGAGACGGTTCACGCAGCGCAGCAGGGTCGACTTGCCCGAACCGGATGGACCGATCACACACACGACCTGTCCGACGTCGACGTGGAAGTCGATGCCCTTCAGGACCTCGTTCGCGCCGTAGTGCTTGTGCAGCCCGCGCACTTCGATGGCCTTGTTCGCTTCGGTCACCGCCCTCACCTCGCCCGTCCCTGTCGACGTTCGAGCCAGGCCACCAGCCGGGTGAGCGGGAGTGTGATCACCAGGTAGGCAACCGCCGCGGCGGTGTACGACGTGGAGTTTCCGTAGGTGCTGGCGGCGTCCCGCGTGAACGTCGTCAGCTCGCGCTGGTTCATGGCCACGCCAATGACGAACAGCAAGCTGGTGTCCTTGATCAGCAGCACGAACTCGTTCGTCAGCGGGGGGATGACGATGCGGAACGCCTGTGGCAACACGACCGAAGCAGTCGTCCAGGGACCACTCATACCGAGTGAGCGTGCGGCCTCGGACTGCCCCTTGGGAACGGCCTGAATGCCGGCCCGAAGCGTTTCGGCGATGTAGGCCGCCGAGACGAGGGTCAGCGCGAACAGCCCGGCGCCGACTGTGCCGCCGGGGGGTGTCCAATGGAACGCGATGGGAATGGTGAACCCGACGGCCAGGATGACCAGCAGTGCCGGGAGCCCGCGGAAGAACTCGATGTACGCCGTCGCCATCCAGCGGTACGGGGCGACGGGCGAGAGCTTCATGAGCGCCAGCACCAGCGCGAGGACGAGGCCTCCGGCAAACGCGATGGTCGTGAAGACGATCACGTTCCGCACGCCGACGGTGAGGATCTCCGGCCACAGCTCCCGGAGCACCTCGACGTCGAAGTAGTTCTCCTTGACCGCGGCCCAGTCGGCGGCGAACGCCAGCGCGACGATGGCTGAGAGCAGGATGCCGTAGAGGGCCGCCTGCGTCAGCCGCCGCCGCGTCGAGCGCTTCACCGTGGGACCGGCCGGCCCGTCAGTTGGTCTCGAAGTACTTGTCGTACAGCTTCTTGTACTCGCCGCTCGACTTCAGCTCGGCCAGCTGGGCGTTCACATCCTTGAGCAACGCGGCGTTGCCCTTCTTGAGCGCCAGCCCGTACGACTCGTTGGTGTCGTACTGCTCGACGATCACGAACTTGCCGTCCTTGGTGTGCTCGAGGTTCACCGGGAGGTCCTGCAGCAGCGCGTCGACCTGACCCGCCTGGATGGCCTGGTACATCTCGGCATCGCTCGGGAAGCTCGGGATCTTGGCCGTCTTGGGCGCGTTCTTCTCGGTGTACGCCTTGCCCGTCGTGCCCTGCTGGACGCCGACGGTCTTGCCGGCGAGATCCTCGATGGACTTGATGTCCGAACCCTTCGGCACGAGCAGCGACTGCTTGGAGTCGTAGTAGGAATCGGAGAAGTCGATGTTCTTCTGCCGCTCCGGGGTGATCGTCATGGCGCTGGCGGCAATGTCACATTGGCCGGCGTTCAGCGCCTGGCCGCTCTGCAGGCCGTCGAAGGAGGAGTCCCTGATCGCCAGCTTGAGCTTGAGCCCGTCGGCAACCGCCTGAACGATGTCGACATCGAAGCCCTTGAAGCCACTGGCGGCAGACTTGTCGAAGTCCTCGAACGGCGGATACGGCACGTCCGAGCAGACCGTGAGCGTGCCTGCCTTGACGAGCGCGGCGTCGGACGCCGACGGCTCAGCTTCGTTGCTCCCACCACAAGCGGCGAGCGTGACGGCAGTGATCGCGACGGCCACAGCGGCCTTGAGGCTCCGATTCATACGCGAACCCTAGCCGCACGTCGCGGGTCTTTGCCGACGAACATTCAGCCCGAACGCCTGCTCTGGAACCGCAGAGCCTCCTGCTGGCGGCGGCGTTCGGCCAGCGGAGTGACCGTGTGACCGCCCAGCGGCGGCAGGTGGTCGATGGGCACTTCGTGAACGCTGCGGTGCGGCCGACCGAGCAACTGCCCGAGTGTTCGCCGCGAGATCGAAAGACCAAGTGATGACAAGTACATGATGCGCTCCCCCGTTGAACGTTTCACCCCACTGAACGTTTCGCCCGACGCTCTCGTTCCAACGTCCTCCGACGGGTGCCACACGTCAAGACCGACGCCGCACTGTTTACGTGGACGACACAGGATCAGAACAATCCAGGTTGTTCCAGCTCCAGCAGCGCGCTCTTGCGGTGGACGCCACCGGCGTAACCGGTGAGCTTGCCGTCACTGCCGATGACGCGATGGCACGGCACCACGATGGGCAGCGGGTTGGACGCGTTGGCCACGCCGACGGCCCGTGCGATGACCGGTTCGTAGCCGAGCCGACGGGCGATCTCGCCATAGGTCGCGGTCTCGCCGTACGGGATGCGGCGCAACTCGGCCCAGACCTTCTTCTGGAACTCCGAACCTTCGCTGGCCAGCGGAAGATCGAACTCGGTGCGCCGGCCGTCGAAGTACTCGCTCAGCTGCCGCTCGGCCTCGTCCAACACCGGATCGTCGGCTCGCTCCCCCTGCGGCCGGGCGTCGAAGTCGATGGCCGTCAGCAGCCCGGCGTGCGCGTGCAGGCGCAACCCGCCGATGGGCGTGTCCATCCAGCGGGTCGTCATGACTCCATCATGACCCGCGGGTCCGACGGTCTAGAGAGCAGCAGCGATCGCACCGACCAGAACGCCGCCCACGAGGGGGAAACCGGCGTTGATCCACACCACGCGCTGAGGACGGGTGTCGAACAAGCCGTTCTGCACGACGACAGCGGCCATCGCGATGCCGACGAGCGCGCCCCGGCAGAGCCCGAAGCCCAGATCGTTGCCGCGCACGAAGAACTCCACGATGTAGGCCACGACCAAGCCGACGACGAACGCGCCCAGCAGCGGCACGGGTGACGGCTTGGCCGGTGCGGTCAGGTCGATGCCCATGCCGGCCGCCCACGGCTTCTGGAACAGCACCGAGTACCACAGGGCGCCGAGGCCGAAGAATGCAATGCCGCCGACGAGGACGGCGAGGTAGGAAAGTTCGTTCATGGTTTGAGTATGGGGTTTGGGGCTGACAATGCGTTGTACTCGCCGGCAAGTCACCTCACGTGGCGTCTCCGCGCCTCTCGGCCCCGGCGATGCGGAAGTTCGAATCAACGGCGGGGTGGAAAATGAGAATCGGCCCGCCCTTTTGGGCGGACCGATTCTCATTTGTAGCCCCGACGGGATTCGAACCCGCGCTACCGCCTTGAGAGGGCGGCGTGCTAGGCCACTACACAACGGGGCCGTTGGCCATAAGGCCGGATGAAACCTACCAGAGCGAGCACCAGGTACCACTCTCGTGAGCTTCGCTGGGGTACTAGGACTCGAACCTAGAATGGCGGTACCAGAAACCGCTGTGTTGCCAATTACACCATACCCCACAGGGGTATCGAAGCTCCGTCATGCCTGATGCTCCGAGACCGAGGGAAGACTTTACCGGACCCACATGGAGCGACCCAAACCGAGGTCAGCGAGCCGCGTCGAGACGCTCGAGCGTCTTGTCCCGGCCGAGGATTTCCAGGGACTCGAAGAGCGGCGGAGAGATCCGTGAACCGGTCACAGCCACCCGGACCGGGCCGAAGGCCAGGCGCGGCTTGAGACCCAACTGGTCGATGAGTGCGCCGCGCAGCGCAGCCTCGATCTCCGCGGTCGTCCACTCCGCGACGCCGGCGAGCGCGTCGTGCGCAGCCCGCACGACGTCGCGTCCGGCGTCGTCGAGGGCGAGCTCGTCCGGGATCGTGACGTCGTCGACGAACAGGAACCGCGTCATCGCCGGCGCCTCGGTCAGGACTGCCATGCGTTCCTGGATGAGTGGAACCACCGGCGCGAGGTCGTCAGGGGTCACGTCGATGCCGTCGGCGGCGTAGTACGGGATGAGCCGCTCGGCCAGGTCCTCCGGCGTCAGGAGCCGGACGTGGTCGCCGTTGATCGCCTCGCACTTCTTGGCGTCGAACCGAGCCGGGTTCGGGTTCACCCGGGAGATGTCGAACGCCTCGACCATCTCGTCGAGGGTGAACACGTCCCGGTCGTCGGCGATCGCCCATCCGAGCAGCGCGAGGTAGTTCAGCAGTCCCTCCGGCAGGAATCCGGCCTCGCGGTAACCGAGCAGGTTCGACTCGGGGTCGCGCTTGGACAGCTTCCGGTTGCCCTCCCCCATGACGTACGGGAGGTGCGCGAACTCCGGCGTCGAGCCGTCGCCGACGCCGATCTGCGCGAACGCCTCGTAGAGCGCGATCTGTCGTGGCGTCGACGAGAGCAGGTCCTCACCGCGCAGCACGTGCGTGATGCCCATCAGGGCGTCGTCGGTCGGGTTGGTCAGCGTGTAGAGCGGATGCCCGTTGGCGCGCACGATCACGAAGTCCTGCACGTTCTCGGCACCGAAGGTGATGTCGCCGCGGACGAGATCGGTGAACGTCCAGTCCTTGGCCGGCATCTTGAACCGGATGACAGGCTTGCGGCCCTCGGCCTCGAAGGCGGCCTGCTGCTCGGCGGTCAGGTCGCGGTGCAGGCCGTCGTAGCCGCTCGGACGGCCCTCCGCACGCGCCTTCTCCCGCCGCTCGGCGAGCTCATCCTCGGTGTCATAGGCCTTGTAGGCCAGTCCGGCGTCCAGGAGGCGCTGGGCGACGTCGGCGTAGATGTCCATCCGCTCGCTCTGGCGATAGGGACCGTTCGGGCCGCCGACCTCGACGCCTTCGTCCCAGTCCAGGCCGAGCCAGCGCATGACGTCGATGAGCAGCGCGTAGGACTCCTCGGAATCACGGGCTGTGTCGGTGTCCTCGATCCGGAACACGAACCGGCCGCCGTGATGCCGGGCGAAGGCCCAACTGAACAGGGCCGTGCGGGCCATGCCGACGTGCGGGTTTCCGGTCGGAGACGGGCAGAACCGTGCGACCACCTGCTTGTTCGAGGTGGTCATCCGGCCACCACGCGATTCCGAAGGGTGCCGATGCCGTCGATCGTCACGGTGACGTCGTCGCCGGGCTCCAGCGTTCCCACCCCGGCCGGGGTGCCGGTGAGGATGACGTCGCCGGGGAGCAGCGTGGTGAACGCGCTGATGTACTCGATGATCGCCGGCACCTGATAGGTCATGTCGCCGGTGTTGCCGCGCTGAAGGACCTCGCCGTTGACCGCGGTGGTGATGTTCTGGTTGGACGGGTCGAGATTCGTCTCTATCCACGGCCCGAGCGGGCAGAACGTGTCCGACCCCTTGGCGCGCGCCCACTGGTTGTCCTTGACCTGGAGGTCGCGCGCACTCACATCGTTGGCGATCGTGTAGCCGAAGATCACCTTCTCGGCGTCGGCCGCTGGCACGTCCTTGCAGATGCGGCCGATGACGATCGCCAACTCACCCTCGAACGAGATGTCGTTGGTGAAACTCGGTCGCACGATGGAATCACCCGGGCCGATGACAGCCGTGTTCGGCTTGAGGAAGACGAGCGGCTCGTCCGGCACCTTGCCGTCGCCGCCGAGGATGGCAGCCATCTCGAGCGCATGCGCGGCGTAGTTCTTGCCCACACAGACGACCTTGCTGCGCGGGATGACCGGTGCCAGTAGACGGACATCCGCCAGCGGGATCTTCTGACCGGTCAGCTCGAAGCCGGCGTAGAGCGGGTCGCCCTTGAGGACCGCAAGCGTCTCGACGCTCTCGCCCTGGGGACCGTCCTCGGCCCCCACCACGCCGAATCGAGGGTCATCTCCGTCAGCAAATCTCGCAACACGCACCCGGCAAGGCTAATGGCCGGCCTGTGCCGCCACCCGTGGGGCCGAATAGGCTGCCCGACGTGATCCGCACCCCGATGCTCCTTGTCACCCTGCTCGCAGCGCTCGCCGTCGTCACCGGTTGCAGTGACGACCCGGAGCCCGGTGCGGGTGGCACCTCCACAGCCGCCTCCCCCGATGAGAGCGGGTGCGCCCAGGTCACGGCCCCCGAACCGAAGCAGGATGGCGGTGAGACCGCGCCGAACGAGGTCCTCGATCCGACGCAGACGAACACCGTCACCTTCTCGACCAGCTGCGGGAACTTCACCGTCACGCTCGACGCGGAGAACGCGGTGAGCACGAGCTCCTCACTGGCTGCGTTGGCTCGCAGCGGCTTCTACGACGACACCGTCTTCCATCGCATCGTGCCCGGCTTCGTGATCCAGGGCGGTGACCCGACCGGGACGGGAACCGGTGGCCCGGGTTACAAGACCGTCGACGCCCCGCCCAGCGACGCGGCGTACACGCTCGGCGTCGTCGCGATGGCGAAGTCGGCCGACGAACCCGCCGGCACGTCCGGCAGCCAGTTCTTCGTGGTGACCGCGACTGACTCCGGACTGCCGCCGGACTACGCGATCGTCGGCAAGGTGACCAAGGGGATGGACACCGTGAAGCGCATCGAGGCTCTCGGCACGGCCAGCGAGCAGCCGTCGCGGCCGGTCGTCGTCGAGAAGGCGACCTTCAGCGCGAAGTGACCCGCACGGTCGGTCAGGCACTCCCGTAACGGCGGGTTCGGCGCGCGTACTCCTCCACCGCCGCCCACAGGTGGGTCCGGTCGACGTCGGGCCATGGCACGTCGGTGAACACGAGTTCGGCATACGCCGACTGCCACAGCAGGAAGTTGCTGATGCGCTGCTCGCCCGATGTCCGCCAGAACAGGTCGACGTCGGGCAGGTCCGGCTCGTCGAGGTAACGGGCGAAGGTCCGTTCCGTGACCCGCTCGGGATCGACCCGGCCGGCCTTCACGTCGCGCGCCAACGCGGCCGCCGCATCGGCGAGCTCGGCCCGCCCGCCGTAGTTGACCGCCATCGTCAGCGTCATGACCTTGTTGCGCCTGGTCAGCTCCTCGCCGATCTC
>DATEDT010000133.1:0-77962 GCA_035281505.1 Aeromicrobium sp.
GACATCTACGCCCCGCGGGACGAGGCCGACGCCGATGAGGACACCCGGCTGCGCCGTCAGGAGGCACGGGCGTGGCAGGCCACCGAACTGTGGTTCGGCCAAGCCCGCGACGGGCTGGTCACCTTCGGCGGCAAGATGCCCACAGCCCAAGCAGACCTGTTGAAGAACCAGGTCGGCGCGATCGCCGCGCCCCGCCGCAACGAAGAGGCCGACCCCGACCTGACCTACAGCCAACGGATGGGCCGGGCGTTCTGCCACTGGATCGAACACATCCCCACCGATGGCCTACCCACCACCGGTGGCACCCCGGCCACCCTGACCATCAACCTCGACTACGACACCCTGACCTCACAGGTCGCCGCCGCCACCCTGGCCACCGGCACCCGGATCAGCGCCGCCGAAGTCCGCCGGCTCGCCTGCACCCACCACATCCTGCCCCGCGTCCTGGACGGCGCCTCCATCCCACTGGACCAAGGCCGAGCCAAACGACTGTTCACCCCCGCCCAACGCCTGGCCATGGCCGACCGCGACGGCGGCTGCACCTACCCCGGCTGCGACCGACCACCCGCCTGGACCGAAGCCCACCACATCGACTGGTGGGCCAAAGACGGCGGCGCAACCGACCTCGAACACGGAACCCTGCTCTGCGCCAAACACCACCACTGGGTCCACACCGAAAACATCCACATCCGACAACGAAACAACCACACCGAATTCCGGATCAACGGAATCTGGCAAACCAACCACCGATGGCGACCGTAGGAACGCGCCACTCCGACTAGCGACAGACCGTGCCTTCGGCCGGCGGCTTGCCGCTGACCAAATACCGGTCGACGTGATCATCGATGCAATCGTTGCCCGAGGCGTAGGCGGTGTGACCGTCGCCGACGCGGGTGAGCAGGACCGACGACGACAGTTGCTTCGCCAGCGATTTGGCGCTCTCGTACGGCGTCGCCGGGTCGCCGGTGGTTCCGACGAGGAGGATCGGCGCCGAGGTCTTGGCCTCGATGTCGACCTGCGGGTGGGTGGCCTTGATCGGCCAGTCCGAGCAACTCAGGGACCCCCACGCCAGGGAGCGACCGAACACGGGCGACGCCCGAGCAAATCTGGGCTCGGCCGCCTCGACATCGGCGACCGTCGGCTGGTCACGGGCATCCAGGCACGAGATCACCAGGAACGCCTCGCCGTTGGCTTCCTCGAAGTACGCATCGGCCAACCGGGCCAGGACGCTGCCGTCGCCCTGCAGGGCCGCATCGAACGCGTTGCTGAGGCTGATCCAGGTGGATTCGCTGTAGAGCGGCTTGGCGATCCCGTAGAACGCCATGCCCTGGGTGAGCATGCGATCGGGGTCGTCGGTGCGCAACGGGTGCCGATCGAGCTGCTGCATCAGCCCCGCGATGCGCCGCATCGCCTTGGTCTCGTCACGTCCGAGCGGGCAGCGCCACCGGCTGGTGCAGTCGGCGACGTAGGCGCGCAACGCCCGCTGGAATCCGACGGCCTGCGCGAAGCCGGCCTCAATGACGCCGTCGGACGGGTCGACCGGTCCGTCAAGCACCATGCGGCCCACGCGGTGCGGAAAGAGCGTCGCGTAGGTGGCGCCGATGGCCGTGCCGTACGAGAAGCCGAACCAGTCGAGCTTCTGCTGACCGAGGAGCGACCGCAGGACGTCGAAGTCGCGCGCCACCTCCTCGGTCGACACGTGGGCGGCAACCGCTCCCGAACGACGCGCGCAGGCCTGACCCAGCTTGCGGTGCTTCTCCCGGAAGGTCTTGATCTCCGCCGGCGTGTCCGGGTCGGGGTCACCGGCCGCGAACGTGGCGAACGCCGACTTCGACACGCAATCCACCGGCGTGCTGTCGCCCACCCCGCGCGGGTCGACGTTCACCAGGTCGTAGTGCTGGCGCACCTCCGGGCTGATCTTGCCGGCCAGGTAGTCGGCAAAACGGATGCCGGACGCACCCGGCCCGCCCGGGTTCAGGAACAAGCTTCGCCCACCGGCACCGAGGGCAGGCACGACCTTGACCGCGACCTCGAGCGTCTTGCCGTCGGGGTCGGCGTAGTCGATCGGCAGCGT
The DNA here is from genome assembly GCA_035281505.1 of Aeromicrobium sp. Classification (GTDB taxonomy): domain Bacteria; phylum Actinomycetota; class Actinomycetes; order Propionibacteriales; family Nocardioidaceae; genus Aeromicrobium. Next base: position 2,075 of record DATEDT010000133.1, read on the forward strand.
CACCCGCGTGCACTTGCCGATGCCACAGTCGGTCCAGCGCAGCGACTGCGTGTAGAACGGCCTGAGTTCGCTGGTGTCGACGGTCGGCACGGCGGTCGGCGGATTCCAGGGTCGCTCGGGTGAGCCGTCCCGATCGGACCACATCCCGAGCGCCAGACTCGTGGCGAACAGTGCGCTGACCAGCGTCCCGATGAGACCGGTGACGATTCCGGCTGCGGCGCGACCACGCCCTCCCTCGGCGCCACCGGACAGGCCGATGTCGCGCCGGGCCGAATAACCGACGACCATCGCGGGGATTCCGAGCAGGAACCCGCCACACAGCGCGAGCACGAGGGAGCCGATGCCGAGGCCCAATGACCAAGTCGCCTTGGGGTTGATCCGGCCGGGGCGGCCAATGCTCATGCGAGGAACCCCGACATCATGCGCTCCAAGGCCAGTTGCGGCGCGGCGTTGGCCTCCAGCGCGCGTCGGCACTCCACGATCGCGTCGATGCGGCGCAGCGTGGACTCCGTCGTCCACTCGCGGGCAGCCCGAGCGATGTCGCTGGCGACGTCCGCGTTGACGAGGTCGGAGCCCGGAGCAACCTGCTCGGCCACCACGTCGCGACAGAACGCCAACAGGTCGATGAGGACACCGTCGATGGCGTCCCGGGTGAGCCGCTTGCGCCGGCGGTCCTGATCCTTGGTCAGGGAGGCGAGCGCACCGGCATAGCCGGCGGGCCTGCGGCCGCGATCCTCGACACCCCACGACGCACGCAGGTCGGAAAGCTCGGCAGCGTCAGCGGCGTCGGCGATGTCGGCGGCGCGAACCCCGGCCTCCTCGACGATCTCCTGGGCCGCGACCAGGCACTGCCCCAGCGACGCCACCCGCAACGGAATGCCCAGGATGTCGCGGCGGCGGTCACGCGCCTTGGCGTCGGTGGCGAGCAGCTTGGCCCGACCGATGTGGCCCTGTGACGCAGCCGCAGCAGCGCGCGCGGCGGCAGGTTCGATGCCGTCCCGGCTGGCCAGCAGGCCGGCGATCGCGTCGACCGGCGGCGTGCGCATGAGCACCGGGCGGCAGCGTGACCGGACGGTGACCATGACGTCGTCGACGGTGGTCGCACAGAGGAACCAGAGCGACTTGGGTGCGGGCTCCTCGATCGACTTGAGCAGGGCGTTGGCCGCTTGGTCGGTGAGCCGGTCGGCGTCCTCGACGACCAGGATCTGCCATCGCCCGAGAGCCGGGGTGAGGGCTGCCCGACGGACGTACTCGCGGGCGGTGTCGACGCCGATGGACAGCCCATCGGTGCGCACGAGGGAGACGTCCGGGTGCGTGCCCTCGGTCACCATCGTGCAGAACTCGCAGTTGCCGCACCCACCGTCGGGGCACTGCAGTGCGGCGGCGAATGCCTTGGCCGCGTTCGAACGACCGGACCCCGGGGGGCCGGTGAAAAGCCAGGCGTGCGTCATGGTGGACGGGTTGGCGACCACGCCCTGGAGGGATTCGACGACCGGCCCCTGGCCGACGAGCTCGTCGAAGACGCTCATCATCGGGCCGCCGGAAGGAGCGGCTCGACGGCCGCCCGGATGGTGGCGTGGATGGTGTCGACGTCTCCCGTTGCGGCGACCACGAGGTAGCGGTCCGGATTGGCACGCGCCAAGGCCAGAAAACGCTCACGCACGCGCTGGTGGAAGTCGAGCGGCTCGGCCTCGATGCGGTCGGGTTCACCCGCGCGGGCGAGCCCGTCGACCGGATCGATGTCGAGTACGACGGTGAGGTGCGGCCGAAGCCCACCGGTTGCGATCTGCGCCAGCTGCTCGAGGTCGGCAGTCGGGAGCGAGCGACCCGCTCCCTGATACGCCAGCGTCGAGTCGACGTAACGGTCGGTGATCACGACGCTGCCGACAGTCAGGGCCGGCCTGATGAGCGCGTCGAGGTGCTCGGCCCGATCGGCCGCGTAGACCAGGGCCTCGGTGCGTGGCGACAACGCACCGGTGTCGGGGTCGAGCAAGATGGCGCGCAAGGCCGCACCCACAGCCGTGCCGCCCGGCTCGCGGGTGAGGACGACGTCGTGACCGGCGGCGCTCAGCCACCGCTCGAGCAGCTTGGCATGCGTGGACTTGCCGGCTCCTTCCCCACCTTCGAGGGCGATGAAGACGCCCGTGTCGGAAAAGAGCGGCTGCATGACGACGATCCTAGGTGCCCGCTCCCACGCTGGAGACCCGCTGGCGGCGCGACGCCTCTGCGACCAGCAGCAGGACGAAGACGAGCCCCGCCCACGCTTCGGCTGCCGGCAGCCAGGTGAGCACGAGCATCAGGGCCGAGGAGCCGCCGAAGAGCGCGAAGACCCGGGCGCTTCCGTCGTGCGGCCGTACCTGCGTGAACCACAGCGCAAGGATGAACAGGGCCGCCGGAGCCGTGACCGCCAGCGAACTCGTCCAGGTCCCGACGTGCGAGCTGTGCGTGTGGAAGTCGACGCGGACGGCAAGGCCCGCGCCGAGCGCTGCGACGGCGGCGTACACGAGGTAGTGGCCGAAGCCCCAGACGAAGCCGGAGCTGTCGTGATGGATCACGTGCGAGGCCTCACGCGCGAAGTACAGCCACCAGGCGCAGAAGATGGTGAGCACCCCGCCCATCACCACGAGCCAGAGACTCGCCGGCGGGTGGGCGGCGTCGAATGCGTCCTGCAGGGCGAACGTGACCGAGAGGACCACCTCACCCAGGACGATGATGAGCATCAGGCCGTAGCGCTCGGCGATGTGGTGCGCATGCCACGGGGTCGAGCCGACGGCTTCGGCGACCAATGGGACTGAAATCTCGGCCAGGGCCAACAGGACGAAGACCGCGACCGGGATGTCACCGGCGGTGGCGACCACGGTGACGACCCAAGCCGCCTGGACCAACGTCAGGCCCATCGCATAGCGAAGCGCCGTCTGCCGACGTTCTGGGTGGCCGTGGGCCGCCCGGAGCCACATCAGGACCAACCCGATACGCATGATCACGTAGCCGGCGACGCCGAGCATGAAGTCACCTTCGAAGATGCGCGGGATGCCGGCGGCCAGAACCAGCGAACCGAACACCTGAAGCAGGGTCAGGACACGGTGCGTGACGTCGTCGGCGTCGTAGGCCGAGTTGAACCAGGCGAAATTCAGCCAGGCCAGCCAAATGGCGAAGAAGGCGACCGCAAAGTAGATGACGCCGGCGACGACGTGGTTCTCGTTGATCGCATGATGGAGCTGGGCCGCGGCTTGAGCGATGGCGACGACGTAACAGAGATCGGTGAACAGTTCCAGCGGGGACACGACGCGGTGTTCCTCGTGGGGGTCACGGGGAGGAAGGGCGAACGACGACCTCACCGGGGGCTATCCCGCGGTTTTCTTCGCGGCGGCCTTTTTCGCGGCGGTCTTCTTCGCAGCAGACTTCTTGGCCGGCGACTTCTTGGCCGCGGACTTCTTGGCCGGCCGCTTCGCCGTGCGCTTGACCGGGCCGCGAGCACGTCGTTCGGCCAGCAGTTCCTGCGCTCGCTCCGGCGTCAGCGTCTCCAGGCTGTCGGCCTTGCGCAGGGAGGCGTTGGTCTCGCCGTCGGTGACGTAGATCCCGAAGCGACCGTCCTTGGCCACGATGTTCTTGCCGCTGACCGGATCCGGGCCGAGCTCCTTGAGCGGCGCCGCGGCGGCGCGGCGGCCGTACGTCTTGGGCTGGGCGTAGATCGACCGGGCCTCCTCCTCGGTGAGCGTGAGCAGCTGCTCCTCGCTTTCGAGCGTGCGCGAGTCCGTGCCCTTCTTGAGGTAGGGGCCGTAGCGGCCGTTCTGCGCGGTGATCTCGACACCATCGACGTCGGTGCCGACGACGCGCGGCAGGGTCAGCAGCTTCACCGCGTCATCGATCCCGATGCTGTCCAGCGTCATCGACTTGAACAGGCTGGCCGTCCGCGGCTTGACCGACTTGGGGGCGTCCTCCGGAAGCACCTCGGTGACATACGGGCCGAACCGCCCGTTCTTGGCCACCAGTTCCAGTCCGGTCTCCGGGTGGGTGCCCAGCATCTTGTCCTGGCCGGCCGGGTTGGCCAGGAGCTCCTTGGCCTTCTCCAGCGTCATCTCGTCCGGAGGCATGTCCTCGGGGATGTTGGCACGGGTCGGAACGACCTCGCCGCCGTCGCCCGGCAGCAGCGGGGGGCCCTCCAGGTACGGGCCGTACCTGCCGACGCGCACGTTGATGGCGTGGCCGGTGTCGGGGTCCTCACCCACCGGGAAGGTGGCCATGGCGCGTGCGTCGATGTCCGGCAGGTTCTCCAGCAGCCGCTTGAGGCCGGTGTTGCCGGGACCCTCACCGGTCCAGAAGCTCTCCAGGACCGGGATGCGGTCCTCGCGTCCGTTGGCGATGTCGTCGAGAACCTGCTCGAGATCGGCGGTGAAGCTGTAGTCGACGAGGCGGCTGAAGTGCGCCTCCAGCAGCCGGACGATGTTGAACGCGATCCAGGCCGGCACCAGTGCCGTGCCCTTCTTCCACACGTAGCCGCGATTGAGCAGGGTGCTCATGATCGAGGCGTAGGTGGACGGCCGGCCGATCTCGCGCTTCTCCAGCTCGGCGATCAGCGTGGCCTCGGTGTAACGCGCCGGTGGCTTGGTGTCGTGGCCTTCAGCGACGATGCCGGCCAGTTCCAGGACCTGCCCCTCGGAAAGCGGCGGAAGGGTGGCGCTCTTCTCGGCCTCCTCGGCATCCTCGACCACCTCGGTGGCCTCGGAGTACGCCTTCAACCAGCCCTTGAACGTGATCGTGGTGCCGGATGCGCTGAACTCCAGCAGGTGCCCGTCGGTGGACTGGACAACGAACTTGGCCGAGACGGTCTCGCCCTTGGCCGGCATCATCTGCGAGGCGACCGTGCGCTTCCAGATCCGTCGGTAGAGCTTCGCCTCGTCGCCGGACAACCCGGTCTGATCCGGGGCGCGGAACGTCTCGCCGGCCGGCCGGATCGCCTCGTGCGCCTCCTGGGCGTTCTTGACCTTGCCCGAGTACTGCTGCTCCCGGTGGTACTCCTCGCCGTACAGCTGACGGACGGTCTGCCCGGCGGCCTTCAAGGCCGTCTGCGACAGCGTGATCGAGTCGGTACGCATGTAGGTGATGTAGCCGCCCTCATAGAGCCGCTGGGCCACCTGCATGGTGCGCGCCGCGCTCCAGCCCCACTTGCGGGAGGCATCCTGCTGCATCGTCGTGGTGCGAAACGGCGGAACCGGGTTGCGCGTGTAGGGCTTGGCCTCCACCGACGACACCGTCACCGGCCGGCCCTCGGCGGCTGCGGCCAGGGCCTCGGCCCGGGCCTGGTCGAGCGCAACCACGTTCCCACTCACGGACGCCGCCGTGAGGGAACCGGTGTCGTCGAAGCTCTTGCCGCTGGCGAGCTTCTGACCGTCGACCGTGACGAGACCGGCCTCGAACGCCTGGCCCGAATCCGCAAGCGTGGCCGTCAGGTCCCAATAGGAGGCTGACCGGAACGCCATCCGCGCCCGCTCGCGCTCGACCACCAGCCGCAGGGCGACCGACTGCACGCGGCCGGCCGAGGTGCCCTGATTGATCTTGCGCCACAGGACCGGGCTGACCTCGTAACCGTAGATGCGGTCGAGGATGCGCCGTGTCTCCTGCGCGTCGACCAGGTCCATGTCGATGTCGCGCGGGTTCTCCATCGCGGCCAGGATGGCGCCCTTGGTGATCTCATTGAAGACGATGCGCTTGACCGGAACCTTGGGCTTGAGCTCGTCGAACAGGTGCCACGCGATCGCTTCGCCTTCGCGGTCCTCATCTGTCGCGAGGATGAGCTCGTCGGCCGAGGCCAGCAGCTTCTTCAGCTTGGTGATCTGCTGCTTCTTGTCGGTCGGGACGAAGTAGTACGGCTTGAAGTCGTCATCGATGTCGACGCCCAGCCGCACCCACGGCTCGCCCTTGTACTTGGCCGGCACCGGGTTGCGCTTGTCCGGCAGATCGCGGATGTGACCGACGCTCGAATCGACGACATAGCCGTCGCCGAGGTAGCCCGCGATGCTGCGGACCTTGTTCGGCGACTCGACGATGACGAGCGTGGTCAAAGGGGCTCCTCGTTCGGATGGAGGTCAGATCAGTGGAACGGGCCATACCGTAGCCCCTCGTGTCAATCACCGGCACGCAGCGGTGCCAAATGGTGTGTAACCGCAGCACGCCCCACGAGCGATCCGGCTTGGCCGGTCGCGGACGCAACAGCACTCGAAGGCGGACGCGGTGGAGTGAGCGCACGCGCCTCACTCCTCCATCGAACGCAGCGGGCGCGGACCCGGCCCCGAAGAGCCGAATCCGCGCCCACCTGGGTGGCGCTTGCCGATCAGGCCTTGACGGCCTCCGCCGGCGCTGGCTCGGCGCCGATCGCGATCGGGCGCCGCTTGCTGATGTAGACCGCGACCACGATGACGAGCACCGCGATGCCCGCGATCGAGTAGCGCAGCACCTCGTTCTCGTCGGTGCCGTAGTAGAACTTGATGATCAACGGCGCCGCCAGGAGCGACACCAGGTTCATCACCTTGATCAGCGGGTTGATCGCCGGGCCGGCGGTGTCCTTGAACGGGTCACCGACGGTGTCACCGATGACGGTGGCCGCGTGGGCTTCGGAGCCCTTGCCGCCGTGGTTACCGTCCTCGACCAGCTTCTTGGCGTTGTCCCAGGCGCCGCCCGAGTTGGCCAGGAACACGGCCATCAGCACGCCCGTGGAGATGGCGCCGGCCAGGTACGCACCCAGCGGGCCGATGCCCAGGCCGAAGCCAACGGCGATCGGCGCGAAGAGCGCGAGGATGCCCGGCGTGGCCAGCTCGCGGAGCGAGTCCCGCGTGCAGATGTCGACCACCTTGCCGTACTCGGGACGACCGGTGCCCTCCATGATTCCGGGGATCTCCTGGAACTGACGGCGCACCTCGAAGACGACCGCACCGGCGGCGCGGCCGACCGCGTTGATCGCCAGCCCGGAGAACAGGAACACGACCGACGCGCCGATGATCAGACCGAACAGGTTGGCCGGGTCCGCGACATTCAGGATGCCGTCGAACGCATACGTCTCGGTCAGGTTGATGTCGCCGGCGTTCTGGAAGTTCAGGCCAGCGCCCTGGATGGCGTGCTTGATCGAGTCCGTGAACGCTCCGAACAACGCGGTGGCGGCGAGCACGGCCGTCGCGATCGCGATGCCCTTGGTGATCGCCTTCGTCGTGTTGCCGACGGCGTCGAGCTCGGTGAGGATCGCCGCACCGGCCTCGTCGACGTCACCGGACATCTCGGCGATGCCCTGCGCGTTGTCGCTGACCGGACCGAAGGTGTCCATCGCGACGATGACGCCGACCGTCGTGAGCAGGCCACAGCCGGCCAGCGCGACAGCGAACAGCGAGATGATGACCGAACCGCTGCCGAGCAGGAACGCGCCGAACACGGCCGCACCGATGGTGATCGCGGTGTAGACCGCCGACTCGAAGCCGACCGAGAAGCCGGACAGGATCACGGTGGCCGGGCCGGTCAGTGCCGTGCGACCGACGTCCTGCACCGGACGGGTCTCAGTGCCGGTGAAGTAACCGGTCAGCGCGAGGATGACCGCGGCCAGCACGATGCCGATGAGGACCGCGGCGATCGCGATCACATCGGGACGCTGCATGAAACCGCCACCCAATCCGGGAGGAGCCATGCCCTGCGCCTGCGCGATGGTGGCGATCAGGCCGTTGGGGTCGATGCCCTTGAGCTTGTCGAACGACGACGGCAGGTAGAACCACGCGGCCGCCGAGCACAGCACGGCCGAGATGAAGGCCGAGATGTAGAACGAGCGGTTGATCGTGACCAGGCCGTTCTCACCGGCCCGCGGGCGGGTGATGAAGACGCCGATGATGGCGGTAACCGCACCGATGGCCGGCACGATGAGCGGGAAGACGAGACCCTTCTCGCCGAAGGCGACGGCACCCAGGATCAGGGCCGCAACCAGCGTGACGGCGTACGACTCGAACAGGTCGGCTGCCATGCCGGCGCAGTCACCGACGTTGTCACCGACGTTGTCGGCGATGGTGGCTGCGTTGCGGGGGTCGTCCTCGGGGATGTTGTTCTCGACCTTGCCGACGAGGTCAGCACCCACGTCAGCGGCCTTGGTGAAGATACCGCCGCCGACACGCATGAACATGGCGAGCAGGGCTGCACCGAAGCCGAAGCCCTCGAGCACGGTCGGGGCGTCCTTCTTGAAGATCAGGACGATGACGGCAGCGCCGAGCAGGCCGAGACCCACGGTCAGCATGCCGACGGTGCCACCGGTGCGGAATGCGATCCGCATCGCCGCGTCGCGGCCTTCGTTCTGGGCGGCAGCGGCCACGCGCATGTTGGCCTTCGTCGCCAACGACATGCCCATGTAACCGATGAAGGCCGAGAAGCCACCACCGAAGATCAGCGCAACATAGCGACCGATCTTGATGTCCCAGTTCCCGTCCCAGCCGAGCACGGCGGCGTCCAGCGCAAAGAGCATCGCAAGCGCCAGGATCGCGAAGAAGCCGAGCGTCCGGAACTGGCGGTTCAGGTACGCCGAGGCGCCCTCCTGAACCGCGAGGCCGATCTCCTGCATCTTTTCGGTGCCTTCACTCGCCTTGAGCACCTGGGCGCGGAACACGAGAGCCAGGATGAGGGCGACGACCGCGACAGCGGCAACTGCGAACACGTAGTACTTGCTCGTGTCCGAGAAGACGATGTCTCCGGCGGCGGCAACTAAGGTCGCGTTGACCATGAATTCCTCCGTATTTGGGCCAATAAGTGCCACGGAGTAGCAAACCAGCCAGCCGTAACGCGCGTCACACCGGGGTAGGCATCCCTAACTGGAACGCGTTCTCAGGACTGGTTGCTCACGGCCTCGGAAACCGAGGTGTGCAGGCCGAACACCTTGTCGAGCCCGGTGATGTCGAAGATCTTCAGCAGCCGCGGTTGTGTGCAGACGATGTCGAGCGTCCCGCCGGTCGACCGCACCTTCTTGAGCGCCCCGACCAGGACGCCCACGCCCGTTGAGTCCAGGAACTCGACGTTGTCCACGTCGATGACCAGGCGGGTGCTCCCACTGTCGATCGCGGTCACGACGGCCTCACGCAGCCGGGGGGCGGTGTAGACGTCGACCTCACCGCCGACCTCAACGACCGTGAACGGGCCCTCGTCCCGTGTCGAAACGGTGAACTCCATCTCCCTCGCCTTCCTCTGATTCGGGGGATCAGGTCGGTCGTCTCGACGATTCAACCACGTGGGACGCCCACCACATTCCACTGTAAGAATCGACGGGTGATCCCCCCGCACGCGGGAGTTACCCAAAAACACGCCGACCGCATCACTCACACCGAACAGCTACCCGCTCGTTCGGCGGTCGTCGAGCCATGGCCGGAGCAGATTCCGGAGTCGGTACGGGAGGCGTTCCCGGAGACGGCCGGTGCGCTGTGGGCCCATCAGGCCGAGGCGTTGAACGAGCTCGCGGCCGGACGGCACGTGGTCCTTGCGACGGGCACCTCCTCGGGGAAGTCACTGGTGTTCCAAGCGGCAGGGCTGGCGGCGATCCGGGCCGGGCGGTCCGGCCAGGCACTGGACGGGCACCGCCGGCCGACCGTTCTCTACATCGCCCCGACCAAAGCGCTCGCGGCCGACCAGTGGCGGCGGCTGGCACCACTGGACGTGGCCGCGGCGGCGGTCGACGGAGACAACAGCCGCGAGGACCGCGAGTGGGCCCGCAACCACGCGGCCTGGATTCTCACCAACCCGGACACGCTGCACCACGTGCTGCTGCCCGGGCACGAGCGATGGGGCCGCGTGCTGGGCGGTCTGCGCTACGTCGTCGTCGACGAGGCGCACCACTACCGAGGAGTGTTCGGCGCCCATGTGGCGCTGATCCTTCGCCGGTTGCGGCGGATCTGTGCCACCTACGGCTCGAACCCGCAGTTCGTGCTGGCGTCGGCCACGATGTCCGACCCGGCCGGGGTGGCCGGGCGACTGACCGGGCTCGAGGTGGCAGCAGTCTGTGACGACGCATCGCCGCGCGCCGCGCGCCGCGTGGTCCTGTGGCAGCCCCCGCTGATCCGCGATGCCCCGCCGGAAGGAGACGGCGTTCCCACCGGCGGTGCCCCCACGGAGGTGCGCCGCTCGGTCACCGCCGAGGCGGCGGACCTCCTCACCGACCTCGTTGTCGCGGGCACCCGCACGCTGGTGTTCGTCCGATCGCGGCGCGGTGCCGAACTGGTCGCCGGCGCCACCCAGCGGCTACTGGCCGAAGTCGACCCGGCTCTGCCGACTCGTGTTGCGACCTACCGCGGCGGCTACTTGCCGGAGGAGCGCCGCGAGCTCGAAGCGCGGCTGCGCTCCGGCGACCTGCTCGGCCTCGCCACCACCAATGCACTCGAACTCGGCATCGACATCTCCGGCCTCGACGCGGTCGTGTCGGTCGGGTTCCCCGGCACCCGGGCAGCGCTGGAACAGCAGTTCGGCCGGGCGGGTCGGGTCGACCCCTCGCGGGCGGCGACCCGACCGGAGGCCCTCGGCGTCTTCATGGCGCGGGACGAGCCACTCGATGCCTATCTGGTCAATCACCCGGAGGCGCTGCTGGACGCCCCGCTCGAGACGACGGTCTTCGACACCGACAACCCCTATGTCCTCGGACCGCACCTGGCTGCCGCTGCACACGAGCGCCCTCTCACCGAGGCGGACGCTGCCATCTTCGGTCCGCGCACCATGGAGGGCATCGCTGCCTTGGAGCAGGCCGGCTGGCTGCGGAAGCGGGCGGCGGGGTGGTTCTGGACCCGCCGCGACCGGGCGAGCGACCTCGCCGACCTCCGGTCCAGCGGCGGCCGGCCGGTCCAGATCGTCGATTCGGCCACCGGCCGCCTCATCGGGACGGTCGACGCGTCGTCGGCCGACGCCACGGTGCACGACGGTGCGGTGTACGTCCACCAGGGCGAATCGTGGGTGTGCGACCGCTACGACGTCGAAGCCGGTGTCGCCGAGATGCACCCCGAGTCGCCGGAGTACTGGACCCAGGCGCGGTCGACGACCGAGATCGCGATCGTCGAGACGGCCGAGACCCAGGATTGGGGCGGAGCGACCATCAGCCACGGCACGGTCGACGTGTCGAGCCAGGTCGTCGGCTACACACTGCGGGACCGAAATGGCCGATCGCTCGGCGACGAGCCGCTCATCCTGCCCGAACGCACCCTGCGAACGTCGGCGGTCTGGTGGACGGTCCCCGCCTCGGCGCTCGAGGGCGTCGTGGCGCCGGCCGACGTCCCGGGCGCTGCGCACGCCGCCGAACACGCCTCGATCGGCATGCTCCCGCTGCTGGCCACCTGCGACCGATGGGACCTCGGCGGTGTGTCCACGGCTTTGCACCCCGACACGGGACGGCTCACCGTCTTCGTGCATGACGCGTACGCCGGCGGGGCCGGATTCGCCGAGCATGGCTACCGCGTCGCCGCCCACTGGCTGATGATCACCCGCGACCTCGTGGCCGGCTGTGCGTGCATCTCGGGCTGCCCGTCCTGCATTCAGTCGCCGAAGTGCGGCAACGGCAACGAGCCGCTGGACAAGTCGGGGGCCGTCCGGCTGTTCGACCTACTCCTCGAACATGCGTCGAGCACGGCCTGACGCCGCGGCTCGGGCCCTCAGGAAATGGGGGCGTCGGCCCGATCGCGGAAGCAACCCAGGTTGACCCAACGCTGGTTCTCGGGATTGCACCGCACCAGCAGTTCGTCGACGTCGATCGGCTGGGTCGTGCCGACCTCGACCACGGTGTAGCCGGCGTCCAGGACACGGTCGATCATCTCCCGGGGGTCGCGACCCATCTGCTGCTGCCCATGCGGCCAGTACTCGAGCAGCATGAGCCGCGGCGGACGGTGGGCCAGCATGGTGGCCATGCCCTCGAGTGCCGCCGCCTCGGCGCCCTGGATGTCCATCTTGACGAAGTCGAACTCGCGCTCCGGGAACTCCTCGTCCAACGTCACGACACGCACGTCGAAACTGGTGCCCCAGCGCGCGTCGCGCTGGTAATGGAAGAGGGCATTGTTGCCGTAGTTGCGACCGGCGCGGTAGAACGTCGCCGATCCGGCCTTGTCGGCCACCGCCGCCTCACGCACCTCGGCCATCGCCCCGAAGCCGTTGGTCTCGAGATTGCGGTCGGCGATCGCGCGCAGCATCGGGTCAGGCTCGTACCCCACGTATGAACCGGTGGGGCCGACCAAACGGGAGAACACGCACGCGAAGTAGCCCATGTTCGTGCCGAGCTCGAGGACCCGCTCGCCCGGTCGAATGTGCTCGTTGTACCAAGCCACTTCCTCGACTTCGAAGTAGCCACGCGCCAACTGCATCGAATCGTGCAGATCGGTTTCGACGTCGAAGCCGTTGATCAGCACCCGGTTGCTGCGCGTGAGCCGCCAGATCGCACGATGCGCCCACCACACCGACCTGTGGTTGCGGGCGAGTCCGTGACCCCGGGCCAGTCGCACGAATGGCTCGAGGGCCACGCCAACGGGGCCCTTGTACAGCCGGGCTGGATTGTGCTCCACGTGCCCTCCCTAACCGGGTCGCGATGTCGCTCAGAGCGTAAAGCATGCGAACCGCGCGGTCGGCAGGAAGCCTTAGGAGGGCGCGATGACGTAGAACGTGGGTGCGGCGCGGGCGGCGGACTCGACCCGCCAGCGCAACCCCCACAACGTCTTCGCGGTGCCGCTGGCGTGGACCGTCACCACCGCGAGGTCGGTGCGACAACTCGCCACACTCGACTGGTTGCGTCGCACCACCGCGTGCACGACCGCGCAGCCGTCCTCACCGCGGAGTGCGGCCGCACTTCCGGCCAGTGCGGCGAGATCGGCCGCGGCCTGCACCCGGTGCTTCGCGGCCACAACCATCCCAGCTTGCACGATGGCGGCGGCGACCAGCAGCACGAAACCCATCACTGCCGCGGTGGCGGTGGTGGCCACACCCGCTTCGGATCGAGGCGGGGGTGCCTGTCTGCAGCGGCGGTCGGCGATCACGATTCGTCCACGCAGGTAGCGCTGGCCTCGAGCCGCCAGGACAATCCGGGCAGCGGTGCCCGGGACCGGCCGGCCACCCGCACCGTCACGTAGCCATGGTGCGGGCCGCTGATTCGGAAGCGCGCGTCACCTGGCACGGTCCCGCGGATCTGGCGGACGGCATCGGCCGGCGGCTCGCCACGAGCCACCAGCCGCGCCGTGTCGCGGGCGGCGTCGATGAGACGCACCTGCAGGTGCGCCAGCGAGATGATCCAGGCACCGAGCGCCAGGCACAGGGCCACGACCGGCGCCAGTACGGCGGTCTCGGCCGTCACCATGCCCGACTCCCGGTGCGCTCGCGACGGCGTCATCGGTGCAGGTGGTCCAGGAGCAGGCCCGGATCGAGCGCGTCTCGGATGACGTCGCCGATCAACTCGGCGAACCACGGATCGACGCCGATGCGGATCAGGATCGCCGCCAGGCTGACGGCGCCCAGCGTCCCGACGGCGTACTCCGCCGTCGTCGCACCGACGTCGGACATGGCTCAGAATCCGGCGATCCCCACGATGTTCTCGAGCAGGCTCTTGATGAGGTCGCCGAACCATGGCGTCTGGGCGATCTTGATGAGGACCGCGGCGACCGAGCAGGCACCAAGCGTGCCGACGGTGTACTCCGCAGTGGTCATGCCGGCCTCGGTGCGCCGGCCCGGCGAGTTGGTGCGCTTGTTCATGAACGGGTCCTTCCGGTCGGAATTTCGGTCACCCGGAATATGGGCTCGCGCCCGCCGATACTGACGTCGGATCGAGCAGCTGGGGACAACCGGTACGCCGCACCGACCTGTGGACTTCGCGCGGCGCCGTCACAGCGCGCTGCGCAGCAAGGCGATGACGGTCGGGACGATGGCAATCAGGAAGAACGCCGGGAGAAAACACGCACCGAGGGGAGCCGCCGTCCGGACGCCCACGCGCCGCGCCTCGGCCAATCGGGCGGCCCGGGTGTCTCGTCGGGCCTCGTCGGCCAGCCCCCGAACGGCCGCCGCGACCGGGGCCCCAGAACGCTCCGAGCGGTCAAGGGCTCGGGCCAGCGGCCCCAGCATCGGGTCGTCGGCGAGCATCCGCCACGCAGCGTCGCCGCTCATGTCCACGACCGCGACCGCCCGGCGCAGGCGAGACCGGTCGGGTTCGGGCGTGCCGACGGCCACCGCAGCCAGGGCGGCAGCGGGCGCGAGCCCGACATCCAGCGCCACCGCGATCAGATCGAGCAGGGCCGCGATACGAAGCGACGGCCCGTCGGTGCTGATCGGACGGCCGGCCCGGGAGGGAGGGTCATCCGGCGTGGCGACCGTGTGCCCGCGCCGGTCCGCCCGCGGCCGCACGAGGAGCGCAACGGCCAAGCCGGCACACGCCGCGGCCAGCCACGACGCCAGGTCACGCGTCAGCACGGCCGGGTCCGTCCAGCGCCGAGACGATGCGCTCGATCCACCACAGGCCACAGCACGCCAACGTCAATCCACCCGCAAGACAGGCGACTCCCAGGCCCGAGCCCAGCAGCACGGCGACCGGATTGACGCCGAGCAGCATGCCGAGACCCAGGCCGAAGACCGGGAGGAAGGCCATCAGCCGAGCCGTCGCCCGCGCGGGCCCGGCTTCGACACCCACCTCCCGATCGAGTTCGACCTCGGCCTGGATGGACTCGACCATCCGGTCGAAGATGACGGCCAGCGGCGCGCCCGCCTGTTCCACGAGATGCCATGCCGCCGAGACGTCGGCCAAGCTCTCACCGCCCGGCGTCAGGGCGACTTCCTGCAAGGCGGTTCTGACGTCGGTCGGGGCGGCTGCGCGCACCGGCCCCCAGCCGGTCGAGGCATCCGACGTGGCCGCGTGCAGTGCGGCTACGGGGTCGACGCCGGCGCGCAGGTCGGCCGACGCCGACCTGATGACCCGGCCGACTTCGGCGCGGAAGTCCGCAGCACCGGCGCGTCGGCGCGCACGTCGATGCAGCTTCAGTACGAACAGCGCGGCGAGCGCGATCGCGACCAGGGCGATCTGGGTCGCCGCCGACGGAACGGCCACAACGACGACGCACGTCGCGGCAACGGGCACGAGCCAGGTGGGCGGAGTCCACGGGTCCTGGGCGTCGCCCGGGCCCAGGCGATGGCGCACGACGATCCAGTCGTCCGGGCGACGCAGCCACACCGCCATGGCCGCAGCCAGGCTGGAACCGAGGATCGCCGTCATGACAGGAGTTCGCTCAGGCGGTGCATGGCCGGACCTTCGATCACCGTCGACCCGCGGTACGTCACCGCTGCCGCCGGCTCGACCACGCCGTCCGGACGGGGCGTCAACACCCCGATCTGACGAAGTCGACGCGTGCCGTCGTGGTCACGGGCCAGATGAAGGACGACACGCAAACCCGCTGCGAGCTGGCTGTGCAGCGCCGGACGGGAGAGCCCAGCTGCCATGGCCAAGGCCTCGAACCGCGCCGGGACGTCCTCCACCGAGTTCGCGTGAACCGTGCCACAGCCACCCTCGTGGCCGGTGTTGAGCGCGGCCAGCAACTCGACGACTTCGCCGCCACGCACCTCGCCGACCACCAGCCGGTCGGGCCGCATCCGCAGCGCCTGGCGCACCAGATCCCGCATCGTCACCTGGCCGGCCCCTTCGACGTTCGGCGGTCGGGCCTCCAACGCAACCACGTGCGGGTGCGCGGGCCGAAGCTCGCTGCTGTCCTCGACGATCACCACGCGATCGGTCGGCGGACTCGCGTCGAGCAGCGCGGAGAGCAGCGTCGTCTTGCCGGCGCCGGTGCCGCCACTGACCACGAAGGCGACCCGTCCGGCGACGAGCCGACGCAGCAGCTGGGCGCCGGCAGACGAAACCATGCCGAGTCGTTCGAGGTCGGCCAGACCGTGATGGCCGGCCGCCGGCACTCTCAGGGAGATCGCCGGGCCGGGTCGGGCGATGGGATCGAGAACGGCGTGCAGCCGCACGCCGTCCGGGAGGCGGGCGTCCACCCACGGACTTGCATGGTCGAGCCGGCGTCCGCCCTGGGCGGCAAGCCGTTGCGCCAGGCGGCGGACGGCAGACGCATCGGACAGCCGGACATCGGCCGGCTCGAGGCCGCAGCCTCGGTCGACGTACACCGCGCCGGGCCCGTTGACCAGCACGTCGGTCACGCCGGGCAGCGCCATGACCGGGTCGAGCGGACCAAAGCCGCGGCTGTCGCTGCGGAGCTGGTCGATGACGTCAAGGACGAGCGCGCCGTCGACCAGTCCGCATTCCAGGCGCAGGGCCGCGGCCACGTTCTCGGCCGTCGGCTCGGCAGCGTCGGCGACCAACCGCCGACGGACTCGGCCGACCAGCTCCTGATCGACCGGCTCGCGGCCGGCCGGCACGGTCATGCCGCCCCGACCAGGTCGAGCAAAGGACGGACGGCCCGCCGCAGCGCCGTCGACCCACCCGGGCCGATCCCATGATCGAGGGCTTCCTGCAGCCGCCGGTCGGTCCGCACTTGTGCGATGACCGGCACCCCGAGCGCGGCCTCGACGGTCTCACGGGCAAGGCCGGGACGACGCTGCGCGGTGACCACGACCACCGACGCCGCATGCGTGCCGAGCCGCCGGATGCTGGTCGCTGCGGCCGCCAGGGAACGGACGTCCTCGGGCACGACGACGACCGTGAGAAGAGCATGCGCGAGCAACTGTGACCCCAAGGAGTCGACGTGCCGATCGACGTCGCAGACGACGACGTCGAATCCACGGCGTGCGGCCGCCACCAGCCCGGCCGCCGACTCCGGGTCGCCGGCCGCATCGGCTCGGCCGGTCGTCAGGACGGACACATTGCCGGTTCGCGGGAGCGCCTCCGTCAGCGACCGTGCCGTCACGGCACGGGCCGGTGGGCCGACCGCCGACCAGCGCAGCCCCTCGGCCTTCTCGATGCCGAGCAGGAGATCGAGCCCGCCGCCGATCGGGTCGCCGTCGACCAACAGGACACGGTTTCCCCGCCGGCCGGCTTCGAGCGCGAGGGTGGCGGCGTAACAGGACGCGCCGGCACCGCCGACTCCCCCGACCACGGCCACCACGCACGCCTCACCCCGACCGTCGACGGCTGCCGTCAGCGTGGCGAGCGCGCGCTCGCGATCGGCCGTGTCGAGAACGTCAACGGCGCCGATCGCCACGGCCTGGTCCCACGGCTGACGCTGCCCCGGCCGGGCGACAACGAAGACGCCCGGACGTCGCGGCGGGACGTCACGGGCGATCTCGGCGGCCAGGTCATCACCCACGAGCACCAGCTGCGCGCTCCGCCACGACCGCCGAGCCATCCCGGCGTCGCGGACGACGTCGGGAACGACACCGACCGCCGAGCACCAGTCGAGCAGGACGTCCAACAGCGCATCGTCGGTCGTGCAGAGCAGTGGGGCGGCTCCCGTTCCTGCGGTTTCAACGACACGGCGTGCGGACCGGCTCATGAAGACACCCTCGACCCGGTCAGGCGGTGCCGGGCGACCTCACGTCCCGACTGTGGAAACCGGTGACGGGCCGCGCACCTGTGGATCAGGTGCTCGTGGCGTACGCGCGCTCGCGCATGAGCTCGTCCATCGGGACGACGCGCTCCGGGCGACGCGGCCACCACATCGTCGGCCCCAACAGGATGCCCACCGACGGGACGATGAACGTCCGCACGATGAAGGTGTCGATCAGCAGGCCCATGCCGATCACGAAGCCGGTTTGCGCCAGGCCGACCGCTTCGGCGGTCATCATCGCGAACATGCTGGCCGCGAAGATGATCCCGGCCGCGGTGATGACGCCACCGGTCAACGCCAGCGCACGGCCGATGCCGGCCGGTGAGCCGTCGGGGGCCTCCTCCTGGATCCTCTTCATGAGCAGCAGGTTGTAGTCCGCGCCCACGGCCACCAACATCACGAACGCGATGCCCGGCACCGTCCAGTCGAGCTTGTGCCCCAGGAGGTCCTGCCACACCAGGACGCCCAAGCCCATCGATGCCGCATAGGACAGCACGACCGAGGCGACGAGGAACAACGGCGCCACGAGGCTGCGCAGCATCACGATGAGGATGATGAGCACGGCGATGAGTGCGACGGTCGCGACGAGCCAGAAGTCGGCCTGGGAAAGGTCGTGCAGGTTGACGTTGAAGGGAGCCGCGCCGGTGATGTAGACGTCGGCGTCGGCGAGCGGGGTGCCGGCCAACGCCCGCTGCGTGGCCTGCTCGACCTCGGCGATCCGGATGGCCGCCGTCCGCTCCTGGGCGTCGATCTCGTCCAGCACGAACAGTCGGGCCGTGTTCGAATCCTCCGAAAGGAACAGGTCGATGGCGGACACGAGATCGTCGTCCTCGAACGCGTCCTCCGGGAGATAGAACCCACCGACTGCCGGGTCGCGCGCTTCGTCGCCCAGCTCCAACAGGTAGTCGGAGGCCTCGGCGAGTCCGTCCTCCAGTTCCTCCATCGCGTCCTCGGCTTCCTTCGTGCCGTCGGCGAACTGCTCGGTGCCCTCCGTCAACTCGTCGGTGCCCTCATTGAGCTTCTCCACGCCCTCCTCGAGCTCGTCGACCTCCGACACCAACGTCTCGTGACCGTCGTGCATGCGCGATACGCCGTCGCGGGCCTGGGCGAGGCCGCCTTCGATCCGCGCCACGCCACTGGAGAGCGACGCGCTGCCGTCGGCGATCTGTCGAGCGGCCGCTGCGGCCTGCCGCATGCCGGGCAGCAGCTGGTCCCGCTGGGCCTCGTAGATCTGCTTGATCCCGTCGCGCGCTGCCCGGCAGGCCGGGTCGACGTTGCAGGTCAGGCTCTTGGTCGCCAGCGCGTTGTAGGCCATCTCGAGACCGTCGACCGCGACCTGCACCTGGTCAGCGCCCTGTTCCAGCGAATCGGCCAGGCGGTCGGCGCCCGACCTGAGCGCAGCGCTTCCCGTGCGCGCGTCACCGGCGCCGTCCTGCAACTCCAGCAAACCGCGACCCAGCTCGCTGCTGCCGTCCAGCAGCTTCTGCGCACCGTCGACGGACTTGTCCATCTCCTCGGCAAACCGCTCCGCGCCGTCGTCGAGCTTCCCGGCGCCTTCATCCAACTCGTCGGCCCCGTCGACCAGTTCCTGCATGTCGTCTGAGCCGTCGGCAATCTCGTCGGCGCCCTCGTCCAGCTCCTCCCCCACCTCGCCGGCCTGGTACCCGACGGAGGCTTCGCTGATGGTGTCGCCCTTCGGGCGGGTGATCGATCGGACCTCCTTGATGCCGTCGATCCGGGCGACCGCATCGGACGCCCGTTCGATCGCGGCGAGGTTCTCCGCACTGCGCAGGTCCTCGTGATCGGTGGAGATGACCACGAAGCTCGGCGTGGCCTCGTTGACCGGGAAGTGGTCGGCCAGCAACGCAAAGCCCCGGTTGCTCTCGGTGTCGTCCGGCTGGTTGCCCCGCTCGTCGTAGCTGGTCTCCATCGACGGGTAGAAGGCCGCGAGCATGGCCAGCGGTGCAAGCCCGGCCATGAGAACCCGGGTCGGGTGGGCCACCACGAGACCGGCCATCCGGCCCCAGAAGCCACCATCGGCCTTGACCGGCCGAGGCTCCATCATTCCGCGCTCGCCGGCCACGGCGAGCACCGCCGGGATGAGCGTCACCGCCAGAACCAGGGTGGACAGCACCGAGACCGCCACCGCCGGCCCGGTGGTGCGGAAGAACGCGATGTCGGCCAGGAGCATCGCCGCGTTCGCGATGGCGACGGTCAGCGCGGAACCGATGATGACGCCCGAAACCCGGGAACCTGCCATCGCCGCCGCCAGCCTCGGCTCGAGGCCTTCACGCCGGAACTCGTGATAGCGGCTGATCAGGAAGACGGCGTAGTCACAGGCCGCGGCGAGCACGACCGTGGTCATGATGGACGCGGTGAACGTGGAGATCCCGAACAGGTGCATGCCGGCGAAGGACACCAGGGCTCGACCGACGCCCAGGGCGGTCCCGATGACGGCCAAGATCAGCAGCGTCACGCCGACCGAGCGGTAGAGCAACTGCACGATGACCGCGATCGCGCCAAGGATGGCGATCGTGATCGTCGCCAGGCTCGACTCGATCGTGTGCGTCATGTCGCGGATCGTGGTCGACGATCCCGTCACCTCGACGGTCAAGCCGGCCGGAACCTGCGCATGCGCGATGTCTCGAACCGCGTCGATCTGGTTGTTGGCCGCCGGCGCCCCGGTGGCACCCGGAATGCCGACGGTGAGATACATCGCCTCGCCGTCGTCGCTGGTCAGAGCCTCGCGAACATCCTCGTCGGACTCGATGTCCTGGACGAACGACACGTGCTTCTCATCGGCGGCGAGCCGGGGGCCCAGGTCGAGGAAGTACCGACGGTCGGCCTCGGTCAGTCCACCGTCGCGCTGGCCGATGACCTGGACGAAGCTCGCGCTCTTGCCGTCGCCGAACTGGTCGTCCATGCGTTCGAGCCCGACGACTGCCGGTGAGTCCAGCGGGATGAAGGAGGTCGAGTCGTTGGCGACGACCTCTTCGATCTGGGGGATGGCGATGTTCAGTCCGGCGACGAGCGCGATCCAGACGACGATGACCGCACGGGCATGCCGAACGACGAAAGCTGAGATCGCTTCCGTCCATGGCCCAGCCGAATCCCCGGCCATCCACCCATGCCTTCCGTGTCGCAGTGCCGACGTCGACTTGAACGTTAGGTGTCAGCATCGGGCCAGGCATCGACCCAGGGAACCGTTTGTGACTACCACCACGGTAGGAACCGAAGTCCGACTTCGAACGGATGTCGTGACCTGCGCCACAGTCCTACGCTGGTCGCATGCACCTGTCCGTCCCGCCTCTGTTGCGCCGCGTCGAGACCACGAGTCTCGAGCACGGTGTGGCGTACCCGTGGTGGATGCCGGTGCTGTGCAAGTCCGGCCAGCTCCTGGCCACTGCCATGGCCTTCCTCCAACGGGATGCGTTCGGCACGTGGCAGTTCCCGGCCGTGCTGGCTCTGATCATCCTGCCGATCGTCTACGAGGTCGCCACGGCGTCCTGGCTGCCGAGCTGGGCGCGGTTCGTACCCAATGCGGCCGTCTTCGCCGTCATCCTGACCCTGCCCATCGCGGCCAACCTCGCCATCGACGCCGTGGTCGTGGTGCTCGCCCTGATGGTGGCCGACTTCCAGGCTCGCGACGGCTCACGGATCGGCGTCGCCGTCGCCCTCGCGGCTGCCGCCGCGCTCCCGATGCTCGATTCGATCAGCAGCGGCCCGGCGCTCTTGCTCTCCCTGTTCGCGATCGCGCTCGGACTCGAAGGCGGGTACATGGTCCTGTGGGGTGCGCGCGCGCTCTTCGCCGAGCGTCAGGCGCGTGCCGAGGCGTATGAGCGCGCCACCCTGGCCGAGCGCGACCGGATCGCCCGCGAGATCCACGACCTCGTCGCGCACTCCCTCAGCGTGACGATGCTGCAGGTGACAGCCGCCCGCCGCATCCTCAACGACCTGCCCGACCCGACGCATGAGATCAGTGAAGCGGTCGACGCACTGTCGGACGCCGAACGCATCGGCCGGCAGGCGATGTCCGACATCCGCCAGACCGTCAGCGGGATGTCGGCCACCAGCGGCCGGCATCCGCTGCCGACCGTCGACGACCTTCCCGCGCTGGTGGAGCAGTTCCGGGCTGCCGGGCAGCCGGTTGACGTCACCACCGTCGGCGACCTCTCCGGCCTGACCGCGCCAGTCAGCCTCGGCCTCTACCGCGTCGCCCAGGAGTCGTTGGCGAACGTGGTCAAGCATGCCGGCGGCGCGGCCGCCGAGGTCGAGCTCGAGGTGACGGCCCGGCAGGCCCGGCTCACCGTGCGAAACCCTGCGGCGCCCGATCGGACGCCCGCCGATGCCTTCGGCACCGGCCTCGCCGGCATGAAGGCCCGGGTCGAGCAGCTCGGCGGCCACCTCACCGCCGGCCGCGGCGGAGATGCCTGGGTCGTCCGCGCGATCGTGCCGCTCGGCGGCCTTGCGCACGGTCGGGCACTGAAGCTCGAGCACCTCGAACCGGTCCAGTGAATGTGGCCGCGAACGGCCCCGAGCACGGAACAGCGAGCCAGCCGGTGACAACAGAGACCGCACCGATCCGCGTCCTGCTGGTCGATGACCAGGAGCTGGTGCGCTCCGGCCTCAAACGCATCCTGCGACCGCGCGACGGGCTCCAGGTGGTCGCCGAGTGCTCCGATGGCAGCGAGGTGCCCGCGGCGCTGGCGACGCATGCGGTCGACGTCGTCGTCATGGACCTGCGGATGCGAGGAACAGACGGCATCGAGGCGACCCGCCAGGTTCAGGCGAACGACGGCCCGCCCGTCCTGGTCCTCACCACCTTCGACGACGACGAGATGTTGTCGGGCGCCCTGCGCGCCGGAGCGAACGGATTCATCCTCAAGGACTCCTCCGCCGAGGACCTCGTGGCAGCGGTGCGCACCGTGGCCGAGGGCGGCTCCTGGCTGGACCCGGCCGTGACCGAGCGCGTTCTCACCCGCTTTCGCGAGTCCGCCGACATCCCGGCCAGCGGAGCGCACGAAGCACTCCTCACCGGCCGCGAGAAGGAAGTCCTGCACGCGATGGGCTGCGGGCTCACGAACGCCGAGATCGCGGCGACCCTGTTCATCTCCGAACTGACCGTCAAGAGCCACATCGGCCGCATCTTCGTGAAGCTGGGACTCCGCGACCGAGCTGCCGCAGTCGTCTACGCGTTCGACCACGGGATCGTCCGACCCGGCGACGCCGATCGCCTACGTCCCCCGTCCGCCCAGTGACCGGTGCCTATGCTGGTGATGTGAGCCGCGCCGCCGCGTTCTTCGATCTGGACAAGACGATCATCGCCAAATCCAGTGCATTGGCGTTCAGTCGACCCTTCTTCGAAGGTGGCCTGCTCACCCGCCGGGCCGTCCTGCGCAGCGCCTACGCCCAGTTCCTGTTCGCGATCGGTGGCGCCGACCACGACCAGCTGGAGAAGATGCGCGCCTACCTCACGCAGATGGTGACCGGCTGGGACGCTCAGGTGGTCCGGCAGCTGGTTGCCGAAACCCTGCACGAGATCATCGATCCCCTCGTCCACGACGAGGCCGTCGACCTGATCGAGCAGCATCAGGCCGCTGGGCGGGATGTCATCATCGTGTCCGCCTCCGGCATCGAGATGGTCGAGCCGATCGGCCGGCTGCTGGGTGCGGATCATGTCGTGGCCAGCCGCCTGGTGATCGAAGACGGCCGGTACAACGGCGAGGTCGACCACTACGTCTACGGGCCCAACAAGGCCAAGGCGATGCAGGAACTCGCCGCCGAGCGGGGCTACGACCTCGAGGCGTCCTACGCATACTCCGACTCGGAGACCGACGCCCCGATGCTGGAGATCGTCGGACACCCATTCGCCGTCAACCCGGACAAGGGCCTGCGCAAGCTGGCCGAGGAGCGCGGCTGGCCGATCCTGTCGTTCACCCGCTCGGTGCCCTTGCGGACGCGCCTCGGCCTCGACGACCGGGCTGCTGTGGCCGTCGTCGGCGTCGCCACCGTTGCCGCCGTGCTCGTGGCACTCGCGCTGGCGAGTCGACGGCGCCGTGCTGACGAACGAGCCTGAGCGGGTAATCTTCCCGACGATGTCGACCCCAATGCCTCTCCCCCTGCGCGTCCTGATCAAGGGCCCGAGCACCGTCCTGTGGACCTCCATGATGGGCGGCCCCAGAACCGACTTGGCGTTCCCGCGGGTCATGGAGCAGGCCCTGCTCGCTCGGGGACGGTCAGTCGAGGTGCGCAACACAGCCGTCCTGGGGTGGCCGACGCCCGACCTGTTCAAGACGTGGGACGACGACATCGTCGCGTGGTCACCGGACATCGTGATCCTTGCGGTCGGCCACTACGAGAGCCTCCACGCGTACCTGCCGCGCTGGCTTGAACGCGGCGCCAACACCGTCAACCGGCGCCCGGGCCTCTTCCGTGACTTCTACTACCGCAAGCTCTTGCGCGCAACGGCGCGCGGCGTACTGATCCTGCAGAAGAAGATCGACCGGCCGCGCGTCACCCTCCGGCGCCGCATGCGACGCGTCATCACCGACACCGCCGCCTACATCAAGATGACGCAGCAGGTCGGGCATCCGTTGATCCTCCTCATGGAGATCCACCCACCCAGCGGCATCAAGCGGGAGTGGTACGGGGGTTGGACCGAGCGCATTCGCAGGCTGAACGAGGACCTCCGCGGCCTGGTGGCGACCCTCGACCGGCCGGACGTCCGGTTCGTCGAGATCACCGACCTGGTCGAGAAGTTTGATCCCGCGCAGCGCGATCGCCTGTGGACCGACGGCATCCACTTCATCCCGGAGTTCCACCGAGCCGTCGGCGAGAAGTTCGCCGACGTCGCTGAGGAATGGGCCAGCGAACAGCCGCATCTGGCCCACCCATGACCGACCAGGAGCGGGTCGACTCGCTGCGCATCGCGGTCGTCCACAGCTTCTACTCCAGTCGACAGCCCAGCGGCGAGAATGTCGTCGTGGACCTCCAGTTGGAGGCCCTGCGGCGTGCCGGACACCAGGTTCGCCTCGTTGCCCGATCGACCGACGAACTCGAGAGGTCGCGGACGTATCCGCTGGCCGCCGCCTACCGCGCTGCGACCGGTCGAGGGGATTCGCCGCTGGCCGAGATCGAGGCGTTCCAGCCGGACGTCGTGCATGTGCACAATCTCTTCCCCAACCTTGGCCGCCATTGGGTGGAGAAGCTGAGTGCACCCCTGGTCACGACCTTGCACAACTACCGGCCGATCTGTCCGGCTGCCACCTTGGTCCGCGACGGTCACACCTGCACGCTGTGTCCGGACACCGGCTCGGCTCGCGCCGCCGTCAGATATGCCTGCTTCAAGGACAACCGTGTGCAGACGCTGCCGGTGGCGCTCGGCACCCGGTTCGCCGACGACACGCTACTTCGCCGGGCCGACCGCATCGTCACGTTGAACGACACCATGCGCGCCACCTACACGGCCTACGGCGTACCGGGTGAACGACTCGTGACGGTCCCGAACTTCGTCGCGCCCCCGGCGGTCTCGGGAGCCCACGAGGGCGACTTCTGGCTCTTCGTCGGCCGACTCAGCCGGGTCAAGGGCATCATCGACCTCATCGAGCAGTGGCCGTCGCATCGCAAGCTGGTCGTCGTCGGCGCCGGGCCCCAGCAGCAGGAAGCACAATCGATGGCAGGCGAGAACGTCTCCTTTCTCGGCCAACGTCCAGCCGCTGAGGTCGCCAGCCTCATGGCCTCCGCGCGCGGACTGATCTTCCCCAGCCTGTGGCCAGAGGGGCTGCCCACGGTCTACCTCGAGGCGCTGGCGGCAGGGCTTCCCGTCCTCGCGTGGCCGCAGTCGATCGTGGGAACGCTGGTGACGACCGAAGGAACCGGGTTTGTGACCAGCGGCGATCTCCCGGCGGACCTCGATCGCGCCGACCGCGAGTTCGCCGGCCGCCAGGAGCGCTGCCGCACGGTGTTCGCCGACCACTACAGCGAGAGGGCGTGGGTCGCGGCGATCGAGCGGGTCTATCGAGCGGCGGCCATGCGATGAAGGCGCGCCGACCGAGCCGCACCCACGTCACGCTCAGCTGGGGACTGGGCGATCAGATCGTGGCGAGCGGCTCGAACTTCGTGTTCATCGTCATTGCGGCGAAGACCTTGCCCGCGGCCGATTTCGGAGCGATTGCCATCGTCCTCGAGTTGTGCCTGCTCAGCGCGTTCATTGCGCGCGGCATCACCGGTGACCCCTTGACCTCACGGTTCGCGGGCGCGAGTGACGCCGAGTTGAAGCATCCGCTGCGGTCAGCCGCAACTGCCACGGTCGTGATCGGCATCCTCGTCGGGGCAGGCCTGGCAGTGGCAGCGCTTCTGACCGAGGGGCCGCTGCGCTCCGTCCTGCTCGTCGCGGCAGTGGCGACGCCCGGCCTGACCCTGCAGGACTTCGTCCGCAGCGCCTTGATCGTGCAAGGGCGGGTCAAATCCACCTTCGTGAACGACCTGCTGTGGGCAGTGATCCAACTGCCAGCTCTCGGTGCAGCCATCCTGCTCGACGCCGGCGCCGCCACCGTGTTCGCTGCGTGGGCAGCCACTGGCTGCCTCACCGCCCTGGTCGGCATGTTCCAGCTGAAGTGCCGGTTCGGGTCCCTGCGCACCGTGCCAGCCTGGTTGCGGGAGACCCGCGAGCTCTGGCCGTACTACCTGGCCGACAACCTCGTCTACCAGCTCACCTCTCTGCTGCTGGTGCTGGTCATCTCCACCACCTCAGGATTGGTGGCGGTGGCCGGGTTCCGCGTCGCGATGACTGTGTATGCGCCGCTTTCCACGATCGGGCGTGGGGTGATCTCGGTGGCGGTCGCGATGCTCGCCCGTCGCCGCAACGACCCACCCGGAGTTCGCAGCCGGGCGATGCTGATCTCGGCGGCGTTGACGCCGATGGCGATTGGCTGGGGCTTGCTGATGCTCTTGGTCCCCGATTCGCTGGGCGAGGCCGCGTTCGGCTCGTCATGGCAGCCCGCCGAACCACTCCTGTTCCTCGCCGGCTTCGTCAGCGCGGCCGGCCTCTTCGGCTCCGGCGCTGTCGCCGGGCTCCGTGGTTTGGGAGCCGGCCGGCACACCCTGGCCGGCCGCGCCGCGGTCTCGATCGGAGCGTCCGTCGCGGCCGCTGCGGGCGGGTACATCGACGGCGTTCACGGCGTGTTCGTAGCGCTCGCGTGGATCTTCCCGATCCAGGCCGCTGTGTGGTGGTGGCTGCTGCGTGACGCGACCCACCGGGCGGAGGAGAAGCTCAGGTCAGGCGAAAGCCTCGACATAGAGTGAGCCCGGCCGGTATTCGGTTCCGGCCGCGTCCTGGTCGAGCAGGAAACCGGGCCAATCGTCCAGCGCACTCGTATCGAAGCTGGTGACCCGCGGATCGCGGAACCCGGCCGCCACGAGTTCGGCCGGCAAGCTCACGCGGTCCCACATCCACTGGTGCGTCTCTCCGCGTTCACGCGCATCGCCGAGCACGACATTCTCGACGCGGCGACGGACCGCCGCCCGCTGCGAGGTCCCCCATGCCTCCTTGCGCACCATCTGCTCGATGAGCGTGTGCACACTCGACTCGTGCTCGGCCGGCGAAACCCTTCCGGCCAGCGCCGCCTCCAGGCTCGCCAGATACGCCCTCGCGTCACGTTCCAGGTCGGGCACGACGATGCGGTGCACGCCCCCTGGCTTGAGGACCCGCTTGACCTCGGCGAGAAAGGTCGGCACCGCCTCCCGGTCGAGATGCTCCAGCAAGTGCGAGTGATACACGCCATCAACGGACTGATCGGCGAACGGAATGCCCTTGCGCAAATCGTGCCGCATCACGTCCTCGGCCATCGCGTCGTAGGCCACGCGCCGGTCGCCGGTGATCAGGAACGGCGCGATGCTGCGGCCCACCCGCGAACCCTTGAGCCGCACCGGCAGCGACCAATCGATGTTGATGCAACGTTCGCTGGTCTGATAGCCACAGCCGAGATTGAGGACCTTCACGATCACGCCTCGTTCGGCTTGACGAGCAGCCGGCCCGACGAGTCGATCCGGTGCAGAAACGTCGGATACGGGTAATCCGCCAGGTAGTCGTCGACCGCTTTGCGTGGGCCGTCCAGGAAGCCGTAGTCGTCGATGATCAGGATGCCGCCGGACGCCAGCCGCGGAAACAGGTTTTCCATCTCTACCTTGGTCGAGCTGTACCAATCGGTGTCGAGCCGCAGGAAGGCGATCTGCTCCGGCGCCGACGTGGGAATCGTGTCCTCGACCAGGCCGGGGATCGTGTGGATCCGCTCGGCCGGATAGCCCGTCCGCGCGAGGTTGGCCCGGACGATGTCGACCGGTGCTTCCAGGAATGCCGTGTCGCCGCTGCCGGCCTTGCGGTCCGCGTAGATCTCGTCAGCGGTCTGGTCCGATCCGGCGATGCCGTCGTGCTCGCCGGGAGCCGGGAGGCCCTCGAACGTGTCGTACAGGTAGAGGTCGCGGTCGGTGACACCGAGTTCGACCAAGGTCCGTGCCGCCGCCATGATGCTGCCGCCCATCCACACACCCGATTCGACGAATGCACCCGGGATGTCATGGGCCACCACGTGCCGCGTGGCCGAAATGACGGCTTCGATTCGCTGCACTGTGGTCATCGTGTAGGGCCGGACGAACTTGACGGTGGCGATCGTCTCGGGCGAAAGGTCAGCGCCGAACTCGCGCGAGATGCTCAGTCCACGCTTGCGCAGCATGTTGACCGCGCCCTGGGTTGCTCGTGCCTTGATACCCATCCGTACCGTGTCTCCCTCAGACGTTTCGGCGTCACGCTACACAACGCGCCACCGGATGGTTGCGCCTCCTCCGCCAACGCGCCGCGTCGATGCGCCTATGATCGCGAAGTGCTCTCGCAGTCCACCGGTCGAAGCGAGGTCGTCCCCTCGCCGATTGCGATGACGGCCGATCAAGAGCGAGCGCTCCGCAGCGTGCAGTTGGAGTTGTTGGCCGAGCTCGACCGACTCTGCAAAGCACATGGGCTGCAGTACTTCGCGCTGTACGGCACGCTGCTTGGCGCAGTGCGCCATCACGGCTTCATCCCGTGGGACGACGACCTCGACGTCGGCATGCTCCGGCCCGACTTCGACCGCCTGACCGAGATCGTGAACTCGAGCCTCGATGACCAGTACTTCTTCCAGACGGTCGACTCCGACCCGCACTACGGATGCATGTTCGGCAAGCTCCGGAAGAACGGCACCCGAGCAGTCGACCGGATCAGCTATGGATCGCCCCAGCACGGCGGCATCTTCATCGACGTGTTCCCCATCGACGCCAAGGCGTACCGTCCCCTGGCCCGGGTTGAACAGCACCTGATGCGCAACGTCGGGTTCCGTTTCCTCTACCTCAAGTCCGGCTATCTGTTCATGCGTGGCACATCTCTGCCGTCTCGGGTTGCCCAGGCGATCGTACGAGCGATTGGCTGGATCACGCCGCGCCGGGTGATCCTGGCACTGATGAACCGGCACACCCACCTGGGTGAGACGACGACGCCGCGCTCCTACGTCAGTCTCTTCGGTGCCTACGTCTACAACCGGGACACGATTGACGCGACGTGGATCCATCCGCTCACCGAACTGCCGTTCGAGGGGACGACGATCCCGGTCTTCGCAGATTCAGAGGCCTACCTGACCCAGATCTACGGCGATTGGCGCCAGCCACCCCCACCGGCACTGCAGGTCGGGCATCACGACCTCGTCGAGCTCGACTTCGGGCCCCCTTCGCCATGACGCGCCTTCCTCCTGCGCTGCGGCCACTCTGGCCGGCTGCCCGCAATGTTCATCGTGTGGCCTCGCGTGCCGGCCGCCATGTCGGACGCCTGACGGCCGGCTCGTCCCCGCAGGCGGTTCCCACCCAGGCCACCCTCACCTCACGTGAGACGGCTGCCGCAGAGCCCGATCACGTCCGCTTCCACCTGTTGCCGCCCCGACCTACGCCCCCGCGCGAGAACCCGATCGGGGGTCCCGGGCCGTTGGCCTTCTGGACCGAGGTCAATGTGGCACCGAGCGATGAACGGTACGTCCTCGAGGTTGCCGCGGGCCGGCTCGTGGGCGAGTTCGCGGCAACCGTGACCCCAGGCGGCCGACTCGACGTGGAAACCAGCCCGTACTGGGGACGGGATTGGCGAGAGCATCCGATCTTCATCCGTCCCCGCCTGCCCGAGACGTCCGTCGTCGACGGAACGGTCCTGTCGATGGCCTCCGCAGGTTCGAGTCGCAACTTCTATCACTCGCTCCTGGACGCACTGCCACGCTGGGGCCTGGCCACCGAGGCGTTCCCCGGTCTGAAACCCGACGCCATCGTCATCGGCCACACCTCGCCATGGGACCGCCAGCTGGTTTCGTTGCTGGGACTGGACGACTACACCTTGATCACGCCGACGTCGACGACGATCCAGGCGAACCGGCTGATCGTCCCCTCCATGGGCAACAGCGAAGCGTTGACTCCGCGCTGGATCACCGAATGGTTGCGCGCTGCGCTTCCGCCCCGCGACGTCCGCGACCGGCCTCGGCGGATTTTCGTCAGCCGCGGCAACCGGCCGCGGACACGCAGGTATGTACAGGAGCAGGCCCTGCTCGAGCAACTCCGGCCGCTGGGGTTTGCATCGTTCGACCCGGGCGCACACAGCGTCCAAGATCAGATCGACACCTTCGCGGCAGCCGAAGTGGTGGTCGCGCCCCACGGTGCCGGCTTGGCGAACCTCAACTTCTCACCGGCCGGTGTCCGGGTACTGGAGCTGTTCGCGCCCACCTACATCAACCCGGCGTTCTGGACCATTACGACCAACATCGCCGACTCGCACTACCGATACCTGACCGGTGAGCCGGCCGACCTCGATCGACCGGCTCGCAAGATGCTGGGCGTGCAGCACGACGTCGACATTCCGGCCACCCGCGTCCTGGAAGCCATCGAGGAACTGCTCGCGCTCTGACGCCGAGCCCGTGCTTGTGTATCGGTGCGCACAACGTTACGCACGAGTAGGGGTGTGATCCGGCCGGCTTGCGGCGTACAAAGGACTCAACAACTTCACAGTCGGCCAGCACCCAGTACCCACGCGGCGATCTCCCGTCCCACAGGGCAGTCGCACTCGGGACAACCAACCGTTCAAGCGGATCGGCCCCGGGGCGACGATTTGACGAAGGCACGCATGGTAGCTGCGCGATGCTGACCCACGGGAGCGTCACCGAACTCGGTGGCGCTCCCCTCTTGTGCAGGGACTCGCCGGGTGCGTGATCCGGCGTCGCTCAGGCGGCGGCCGGCGGATCGAGCGGCCCGCGCGAAAGCCAAACCGTCCCCAAGCGGTCGGTGGCATCCTCACGGTGCACGACCGACAGCCCAGCCGTCGCGAAGAAGTCCGCGAGCTCATCCCACCCGTGCCCGGGCACGTCGTGGAACTCCAGGACAACGCGGTCGACACCGGCCCAGTCATCGGGATTCGAGCCCAGGACGATGTCGTACTCGGCGCCCTCGGTGTCGATCTTCACCAGTCGGATCGGTCGGTCAGCGGCGGCCACCGCGTCGGCGAACGTCACCGCGGGGACCTGGATCGTCTCAGTCCCCTCCGGTGCCGTGATGCCGTTGAGCCCGCTGGCTCCGGCGTTGTCGGCGAAAGTCAGGAATCCAGCTTCGGACGAGATAGCCACGTTCTCAACGAGAATCCGCCCATCGAGACCGTTCTGCTCGACGTTGCGTCGGGTGTAGGCCGCTGTCGACGGCGACGCCTCGAAGGCCCAGATACGCGCCTCGGGCTGCTCGGTGGCCAGGGCAACCGAGAAACAGCCAATGTGCCCGCCGATGTCCAAGGCCCCGAAGTCGGCCGGCAGGTCGGCGGTGAACCACCCGAGCCGGTATGCATCCTCGGCGAAGATCTCGTAGACGGGGACCCGCGCGCCGGGGACGTTCGGCAACGATATGCGCCGCCCGTCCCGCAGGGTCAGCGAGAGCTCGGGGCCTTTCCGCGCCATCGTGCGGAATGCATCTTGCCAATTGGCGAAGGTGTTAACAGTCTGACGCACACGGCGCAGGTTGTAGCCAACGCGTTCCAGGGTCACCACGCGCTCAGCCTAGCCTCCGGCACGACGGGCGCGGCGCCCGGCTGAGGATGACTCGCGGGCACCTGATTCGGTGGGGGCTTGTGCTTCATGACGCCCACGGCCGCCATCAACGACAGCCCCAACGTCAGGGCGAGGTAGTGATCGGCCATATTCGGCTGGAACGGGCCGGCCAGGATCACTGCGACCGCGGGATAGGCCAAGTACCGCTGCGGCGATGTCGCCCTCCGTAGCGGGACGACGAGTGCGGCGAGCATCAGGACGAAGCCCAGGAACCCGAAGACGCCTTCGGCCGCCAGAACCTGCAGATAGACGTTGTGGATGGTGTAGGTGTGCTCGACGGTGTAGCCGTTCCCGAACACAGGATTGGCCTGAATCTGACCCAAGGCGTCGTTGAGACCCTGAAGGCGGGCGTCATCGGATCCCCGTGAGCCGCCGGTTCCGAACAGCCGCGACAGCGCGTTCGTCGAACCGGCCGTCGGGTCGTAGGTGAGGATCCGCGGAAGAAGCAGGACACCTCCGGCCGCCACAACCAGGCCCAACAGGATGGACCGTTCCAGCAGCGGAATGAGCACCAGAAGACCCGCCAGAACCACGAGGCCGGTTCGGCTCCCGCTCGTCCACACGCCGACCAGCGCGATCGCGGCCAGCACCGGGGTCGCCACCCACTTGATGCTCGACTTCGATGCCAGCAGGAACGGGACGAAACTCAGTGTGAGCATTGCTGTGTACGCGAGCGCCACCGGGTGGTACGTGTAGCCGCTGTTGCGGAACTCGTTGCGTGGCAGTCCGATGAGCGTGCTGATCGCCGTCCCGATGCCGAATGCCAGGGCCATGGCGAACATCTGCCGATCATTGGGCGCCATCCAGACGACCATCGCGGGGAGGATCACCAATGCGAACACCGCGGTGATGACGAACGCGGAGCCGCCCACGGTCGTGCCCGCCAACGTGAGGATGCCGAAGGCGGTGAAGAGCAGCGCGCCGGTGACAAAGACTGCGGGAAGCCGCAGCCGGCGATGCAGGAGCCGCGGAATCGCGAGCGTGAAAGCGACGAGCAGGACGGCGTCGGCGACCAGGAAGTAACGCGATCCCAAGGTGAAGGAGCCGAGCGGCGCCAATCCGAAGGCCAGGACGAGTGCGCCCATGCTGGTGCGCTCGGCACCGAAAACGCTCGTGATGATGATGCCGAGGACAACGCAGATCGCAGCGATCGCGATCAAGGGCGACGACATTGCCGGCCGCAGCAGCACCCCGAAGACGAACACAAGCAGCAGTACCGGAACGAGCCAGACTGCTGCCCGCGGGGCCACCGAACGCATCGAGAAGTGCCTCGCGTCCGGTCCTGGCCCGGTCGAAGAAGAACTTTCCATGACGCGCCCACGATACCGACCGACACGGCGACCGGCCGTCCGTCCACGGCGAGCGGCACCCGACCACTCCCATTTACCCGGACTCAACGGTGAGCAGCGCAGACGATGCCTACACTGGGCACCCCATGCGAGGTTCACCCTGAGGAGGGTCATGTCGGACCAGAAGACGGTCTATGTGGGGATGAGTGCAGATCTCATTCACCCCGGCCACCTCAACATCCTCGAGCACGCCGCCAGTCTGGGGTCCGTCACCGTCGGCCTCCTGACCGACCGCGCCATCGCCAGCTACAAGCGCCTCCCCCACTTGACGTATGAGCAGCGGCGCGCCGTTGTCGCCGCCCTCAAGCCGGTCGACCGTGTCGTCCCCCAGGAAACCCTCGACTACGTTGACAACCTGCGCCGCTACCGTCCCGACTTTGTGGTCCACGGCGACGACTGGCGCAGCGGCGTCCAGCGCAAGACGCGCCAACGCGTGATCGATGCGCTCGCCGAATGGGGTGGCGAACTCGTCGAGCCGGCCTACACCGAAGGCATCTCCTCCACCCAGCTGGTGCAGGCAGTCAAGCAAGTCGGCACCACGCCCAATGTTCGGCTGTCCCGACTTCGTCGACTCCTGGACAGCAAGGACATCGTCCGCATCCTCGAAGCGCACAACGGCCTCACCGGCCTGCTGGTCGAGACCGCAACCGCCGATCGCAACGGAGCACAGGTGGAGTTCGACGGCATGTGGTCGTCGTCTCTGACCGACTCGACGGCACGTGGCAAGCCGGACATCGAAGCCGTCGACATCTCCTCGCGGCTGCAGACGATCAACGAGTTGTTCGAAGTGACGACGAAACCGTTGATCTTCGACGGCGACACCGGCGGCAAGCCGGAGCACTTCGCGTTCACCGTGCGATCGCTCGAACGCCTCGGCGTCTCGGCCGTGATCGTCGAGGACAAGGAAGGCCTCAAGCGCAACTCGTTGTTCGGCACCGACATCGAGCAGACCCAATCCTCCATCGAAGACTTCTGCTTCCGGCTGCACACCGGCAAGGCGGCCCAGATCACCGACGACTTCATGATCATCGCGCGCATCGAAAGCCTGATCCTGGAAAAGGGAGTCAAGGACGCCCTCGACCGGGCGGAGGCCTATCTTGCCGGCGGCGCCGACGGCATCATGATCCACTCGCGCGCGACTGCACCTGACGAGGTGTTCGAGTTCGCCGAGAGTTACGCGAGCTTCGGTTCTGAGTCCCCGCTGGTCGCAGTCCCGACGAGTTACCACACCGTGACCGAGCAGGAGCTTGCCGACCGCGGGTTCAACGTCGTCATCTACGCCAACCACATGATGAGAGCTGCCTACCCGCAGATGTCACGCGTGGCCCAAACGATCCTGGAGCACGGCCGAGCCACCGAGGCCGAGCCGATGCTTGCGCCCATCAAGGAAGCGCTCGCGATCATCCCGGAGAACCGCGGGTGATTCGCCCCGAGGCATTCGTCGAGCGTCTCGCCGGCACGGTGCCGTTCTTTGCCGGTGTTCCCGACAGCCTGCTCAAGCACCTGGGCACGTACCTGGACGCCTCCCTGCCTACGACCCAGCACGTCATCGCGGCCAATGAGGGCGCTGCAGTCGGTCTGGCCATCGGGCATCATCTGCGCACCGGCGCCACACCGGTCGTGTACCTGCAGAATTCAGGGATCGGCAACACGGTCAACCCGCTGTTGTCGCTCGCCGATGCGGAGGTCTACGGGGTCCCGCTCGTCCTGGTCATCGGCTGGCGTGGCCAGCCGGGTGTCAAGGACGAGCCGCAGCACGTGAAGCAGGGGCGAATCATGACTCAGCTTCTCGAGGCCATGGAGATCCCCTACTTCGTCCTGCCGCACGACGAGTCGGCCGCGCTCGACGTCGCCGATCAAGCGGTGGCAGCGGCAGAAAGCGCGTCGGCTCCCGTCGCGATCCTGGTTGAGGCCGACACGTTCGCGCCACCAGCCGCCGGCCCGGCCTCCGTGTCTCCGCAAACGACGATCCCGTCCCGGGAAGAGGCACTCATCGCATTCGCCGCGGCCGTCGGTGACGAGGCCGTGATCGTGTGCACGACGGGAATGCTCGGCCGCGAGCTGTTCGAGTACCGCCAGGAACACCCTCCGCCCGCCGTCCGCGACTTCCTGAGCGTCGGTGGCATGGGGCATGCCAGTTCGATCGCTCAAGGCATCGCGTCGGCAGACGACGGGACTGAGGTGTGGGCATTCGACGGCGACGGCGCCCTCCTCATGCATCAGGGCAGCCTCGCCGTGTTCGGAAAGCTGGCCTGCTCGAACTTCTTCCACGTCGTGTTCAACAACGGTGTCCACGACAGCGTCGGCGGACAGCCGACGGCCATCTCCAACGTTGACATTCCGGCCCTCGCCACCGCGTCCGGCTACCGCGGAAGCCTTCGCGCGGTCGATCTCGACCATGCCGCCGAGGCCGTCGCCGAGGCCCGCGCCGCCGGCGGTCCATTCCTGATCGAGGTGAAGGTGCGGCCGGGAAATCGAGACGGCATCGGACGGCCGACCCGCACGCCCAAAGAGAGCAAGGACGCGTTCATGGCGGCCCTCCGAGCAGGGGACTGATCCGCGGTGCAGCCGTTGCCGGGTGAAGACCCGCGTCCCGGCGTCTACGGCCCGCAGACCCTGGACGAGCTGCCCCGCGTGATTCGCGAGCTCGGCCTCGCGCGCGTACTGCTGGTGACGGGCAAGGGCAGCTTCCAGGCTTCCGGGGCTTCGCGCGTACTTCCCGCGCTCCGGGCGTCCGTCGAGGTCGCGGTCTGGTCCGACTTCTCGCCGAACACCGACGTGGATGATCTGGTCGATGGGGTTCGGGTCGCCCAAGGCTTTCAGCCGGATGGGATCATCGCCGTCGGCGGCGGCAGCGTCCTGGACATGGCCAAGCTGATCGCAGCCTTCCTGGAGCTCGACGCGGCCGACATCCCGGCGGCCGTCCGGAACAACACCGTGAACCGTCGATCGCCGGCGTTGGTCCTCGTCCCCACGACCTCGGGCTCGGGTAGTGAAGCGACCCATTTCGCCGTGGCTTACATCGGCCCGGAGAAGTTCTCCGTGGCCAGTCCCGCTCTCCTGCCCGATTTCGTGATCCTCGACCCGGACCTCACCGGGTCCGCGAGTCGATACCAGAAGGCCACGTCCGTGATCGACGCGATCGCGCAGGCCGTCGAAAGCCACTGGGCGCGCGGAGCCACCACCGCCAGCCGGTCCTTTGCCCGGGCGGCTCTCCGTGATCTTGTCCCGGCCGCGCCTGCCTACCTCGACGGTGACAGCTCAGCCGGCGCTCATGCAGCGCGCGGCAGCTACCTCGCCGGACGAGCGATCGACCTGTCGAAGACCACAGGTGCGCACGCCCTCGCCTATGGCTTGACCCGGCGACACGGCATCAGTCACGGCCATGCCGTCGCCACGACACTCGGGGCGTTCGCCCGCCGGCATGCCGAACTCACCACCGAACCGGGTGCAAGCGCAGACCTCGCTCGGGATCTCGCGGACATCGCAGAGCTCGTCGGGGCCGATGATCCCCTCGAAATCGGTGCGCGACTTGATGCACTGGCCGCCGATCTCGGGCTCGAGCTGAAGCTCCGGGAGTTGGGCGTCCCGCACGACGATCTGACGGTCATGGCGCACGCAGTGAACACCGAGCGACTCGGCAACAATCCGTTGGCGTTCCATGAGGATGACCTGCTGGCCCTGCTCCAGGAGTGCTGGTGACTCAGCGTTGCGCGCGACGCCCCCCACCGCGGCGACCACTCTTGGACTCGGTGGACGAGTCACCCACCTGGAGTACCTGTCCGTACCCGTAGCCGTAGCCGTACCCGTAGCCGTAGGAGCCGATCCCGTGGGCGGGCGCAGCATTGACCACCGTGCCGAAGAGGCGGCCACCCACGGCCTGGACACGGGTGATCGCATGCTTCAACTGGCTGCGCGTGGTCGAGCCATGGCGCACCAGGAGCAACGCGCCGTCGACCTCGGTCAGGAGGATTGCGGCGTCCGCGACG
The DNA here is from genome assembly GCA_035281505.1 of Aeromicrobium sp. Classification (GTDB taxonomy): domain Bacteria; phylum Actinomycetota; class Actinomycetes; order Propionibacteriales; family Nocardioidaceae; genus Aeromicrobium. Next base: position 39,067 of record DATEDT010000133.1, read on the forward strand.
GGTAGCAGCGGTGGCGCATCGACGATGACGACGTCAAAACTGGTGCGCAACTTGCCCAGAAGGTCCCGCATGGCTTGGGTGTCGAGCACTTCGGCCGGGTTCGGGGGCTGCGGACCGGTGCCCAGGAAACTCACACCGCTGGCGTGCGGCTGGATCGCCTGTTCCAAGCTCGCGCGCCCGAGCAGGACGGTGATCATCCCGACCGTGTTCTCCAGGCCCAGCAGCTTTCCGACATTGGGATTGCGCATGTCGGCGTCGAACAACAGCACCGAACGCCCGGCCTTTGCCAACGAGATGGCCAGGTTGGTGGCGACGAACGTCTTGCCCTCGTCGGGCACCGAGCTGGTCACGAGGATGGTTTGGCGGCGCGCATCGAGATCCGCGAACTGCAGATTGGTGCGCAAGACGCGAAAGGCTTCGTTCATGGCCCCATTGGAGTCGTCGGAACTCAGGGGGTTGTCCCGCACGCTCGCGTCATAGGGCAGCGTGGCAATCGGTGCCGAACCGGCGATGCTCTGAACGTCTTCAGCCGTCTTGACCGAGGTGTCGAGCAGGTCACGCAGCACGGCACCGGCGATGCCGGCGAGCAGGCTGAGCGTCAGTCCGGTCACCAGGTTGACCGGGATGTTCGGTGCAACCGGGACGGGGTTGAGCGCGGCTTTGGCAGCAAGCCGAGCGATGATCGGTGCCGGAACGTTGTCGTTGGTCGGAGTCTCAAGCTTCTTGATCAGCCGAATGACTTCGTCGGCCACCACTGTGGCGGTCTGCTGTGCCAGCTCAGGTGACTTGGCACGGGCATCGATCTCAAGCAGCATGGTCTCTTCGACGACCCGGGCCGAGACCAGTTCGCCCAGCTCACCGGCTGAGAGTCCGACGTTGATTCGCTCCGCCGCCCGTTCGAGCACCTCCGCATCCGTGGCGAGATTGGCGTACGACTGTGCCCGCTGCTGGGTGGTCTGCGTCGCAGCGTAAGGATCGAGGACGCCGGTCGGCGGCGTGGAGACGATCAGCGTTGCCGACGATGCGTAGGTCGCGGGAGTCATGAAGATGTAGAGGCCGGTCAGCGCCCCGCCAATGACCAATGCGGTGACGATGAAGCGCCACCGCGCGCGCAGGATGCCCAAGAATTGGAGCAGGTCCACATGTTCCCCTAAGGCTGGTCAACCGCCACTTCGATGCGATTGCTAGGCCGAGTCTAAGGGGCGTGCCGGAAAAGAGCGGGAACGTGTCACCCGCTTCGGGGTACGCACATGATTCCCGGTACGTAGACTGGCCGCGGCCTTGCATGGGAGGAAGCGAAAGCATGACAGTTCTGGTTACCGGTGCCGGTGGATTCATCGGCGGACATCTGGTCAACACCCTGGTTGCCGAAGGGCAGCCGGTACGTGCCGTCGACGTCAAGCCGTTCGATGAGTGGTACCAGGTGCACGACGGGGCGGAGAACGTCGTGGCTGACTGCTCCGATGCGGTCGAAGCCAACAAGGTCGCTGCCGGCACGACCGAGATCTTCAACCTGGCCGCCGACATGGGCGGGATGGGTTTCATCGAGAACAACAAAGCCGAATGCATGCTCTCGGTGCTGACCAGCACGAACATGCTGGTGGCTGCACGCGAAGCCGGTACGCAGCGGTTCTTCTACAGCAGCTCGGCGTGCGTCTACAACGGCAGCAAGCAGACCGACCCCAACGTGACGGCACTCAAGGAGGAGGACGCCTACCCGGCAGACCCCGAGGACGGGTACGGCTGGGAGAAGCTGTTCACCGAGCGGATGGCCCGACACTTCCGCGAGGACTTCGGGCTCGAGACGCGCGTTGCGCGCTATCACAACGTCTACGGACCCAACGGGACGTGGGAGGGCGGCCGTGAGAAGGCTCCTGCCGCGCTGTCCCGCAAGGTTGCGGCTGTGAAGCTTGGGCTCGCCGACGACATCGAGATCTGGGGCGATGGTGAGCAGACCCGCAGCTTCATGTACATCGACGACTGCGTACGCGGAACCCGCGAGATCCTGGCCGGCGACTTCACCGAGCCGGTGAATCTCGGTTCGGCCGAGCTGGTGACGATCAACCAGATGGCGGACATCCTCGAGGACATTGCCGACATCAAGGCACCTCGCCGGTACAAGCTCGACGCTCCCCAGGGCGTTCGCGGACGCAACAGCGACAACACCCTGTTCCGATCGGTGTACGGCTGGGAGCCGTCCATCTCGCTGCGTGAAGGCCTGGAGAAGACCTACGCGTGGATCTACGACCAGATGTCGGCGCAGTCGCGGGCTTGAACACGCTCATCGACGTCCCCGTGGATGTCACCGTCCACGACTTCTCCGGCCACCCGTTCCAGGCTGATCTGGCGCGTCGTCTGGCCGCACGCGGACATCGTGTCCTGCACCTCTCCTCGGCCGAGTACGTCGGCGGCAAAGGCAGGCTCCAGCGAGAACCGGGAGACCCCGCGACGCTGACCTTCGACCAGATCAGCGTCGGCCGACCCTTCAACAAGTACTCGCCCGCCGATCGCATCCGGTGGGAACGCGAGTACGGCCGAGCGACCATCGAACGTCTCGCCGAACAATCCGGCGTCGCCATCATGTGCAACGTCCCGCTGCTGGCGATGGCCTCCTTTGTCCGGGCGGCCCGCCGGACGAACCGGCCCTGGGTCTTCTGGCATCAGGACGTGTACAGCGCGGCCATGGCGGACGAAGCGGCGCGGCGCCTGCCCCGACCACTCGCCAAGCTGGTCGCCTCCGCGTTTGACCGACTCGAAGCCTGGTGCGCGCGCCGGGCGGGGCATGTTGTCGCCATCGGCGACGCGTTCACGGCGGTGTACCGCCGGTGGAAGGTCGATCCGGCGAAGGTCTCGGTGATACCCAACTGGGCTCCGTTGGAGGAGATCGTGCCGGTAGACCGTGACAACCCTCAGGCAAAATCCATCTTCGCCGGCACCAACGACACCGATCTCCGGCTGCTGTACGCCGGGACGCTCGGCCGCAAGCACAACCCCGGGCTTCTCGTCGACCTGCTCGTCGCAGCGCGCGACGCCGGTCTACCGGCAGTCCTTTCGGTGGTGTCCGAAGGAGAGGCCGCCGACGAGCTACGCGCGCGGGCCGCCGAGCAGCCCGACCTCCCGTTGGCTGTTCACCCGTTCCAACCCGCCACCTTGCTGTCGGAGACACTCGGATCGGCCGACGTCCTGATCGGCTTGCTCGAGCCCGAGGCCACGATGTTCTCCATACCGAGCAAGGTGCTGACGTACATGGCGACCGGTCGAACGATTCTGGGGTTGATGCCCATGGACAACCCGGCTGCAGCCGACATCACGACGTGCGGCGGTTTTGTCGACATGCCGACACCCGCCGGAGCGCAGCGCGCGGCCAACTGGCTCGCCGAGAACGCGGCGGCTCCGTCGACTCGCGCCCAGATCGGGCGGCGCACCCGAGGCGTGGCCGAGGAGAAGTTCGATCCAGACCGCATCACCAGCGCGTTCGAGGCCGTGATCGTCGACCTCGCGACGAGCGCACCCCGATGAGCGACGCTCCCGTCCGCGGGCGCACCGCCCTGATCACCGGCGTCACCGGCCAGGACGGCGTGTATCTCGCTCGGCTGCTGGCCGCTGAGGGTTCGCACGTGATCGGCACCGTTCGTCCCGGCGGCCTGGCCAGTCCACGCATCCCGGCCTACTTGTCGGACGTCACGATCTGCGAGCTCGACATCCGGGACAGTGACCGGTACGCGATGATCCTTCGCGATCACCAGCCGGACGAGGTGTACAACCTTGCAGCGTTCACGAGCGTTGGCCGAAGCTGGGACGCGCGCGAGGCGGTGACCTCGACCAACGCGGAGGCAGTAACCGGACTACTGCAGGCGACGCTGGAACACAGGGACGCCACCGGTCAGGACACGCACGTGTTTCATGCCTCCTCAGCCACCGTCAGCGGCGGCGACGACAGCCCGTACACGTTGGCCAAGGCCGCTGCCGAGGTGGAAGTCGCCCGGTTCCGCGCCACGCACGGCCTGCATGCCTGCTTCGCCAAGCTCCACAACCATGAAAGCCCGCTGCGCGGGAGCCAGTTCGTCACCCGCAAGATCACCACGGCGGCAGCCCGCATCGCTGCCGGCGACCCCGAACCCCTGCAACTGGGCAACGTCGACGTACGACGGGACTGGGGCTTTGCCGGCGACTACGTCGACGCCATGCGCCGCATGGTTCGTCGGCCCGAACCGATCGACCTGGAGATCGGCACAGGTGTCGCTCACTCCCTCCGCGAACTCGTCGAGGCCGCGTTCGATGCAGCCGGGATCGAGGACACCTGGCAGCACATCGAACTTGTCGCCGACCTGATCCGGCCGACCGACGCCCCCGAACTGGTCGCCGATCCCGGTCCGGCACAGGTGGAGATCGGCTGGACGGCCAGCGTCTCGTTCCGCGACGTCGTCGCGCGCATGGTCGCGGCCGACATCGCCCGTCTCGAGACCGGTGTGGCCGAGGACCCGCGGTACCTCTAGCCCGCATCGCCTCCCGCAGCTCGCGCGGACCCGCTGTAATAGCATGCTCCCCATGACTCGGCGCGCTCTGATCACCGGCATCACGGGGCAGGACGGTTCGTATCTCACCGAGCTCCTGCTGGAAAAGGGCTACGAGGTGCACGGCCTGGTGCGACGATCTTCGTCGCTGAATCGCCAGCGGATCGACCACTTGGCCGGCAATCCGAACCTGCACCTGCACTATGGCGACCTGACCGACGGCGTCAGCCTGGCCAACCTGGTTCGGGGCATTGAGCCGCACGAGGTCTACAACCTCGGCGCGCAGAGCCACGTGCAGGTCTCGTTCGAAATGCCTGAGTACACCGCCTCGGCAGACGCAGTCGGAACGCTGCGCCTCCTGGAGGCCATCCGCGCCGCCGGCCTTGAGACCCGCTTCTACCAAGCGTCCACGTCCGAGATGTTCGGCGCCACGCCCCCGCCGCAGAATGAGTCCACGGCGTTCTACCCGCGCTCGCCCTACGGCGCGGCCAAGGTCTACTCCCACTGGGTCACCGTGAACTATCGCGAGGCCTACGACATGTTCGCGGTCTCCGGACTGCTGTTCAACCACGAGTCCCCTCGACGAGGCGAGAACTTCGTCACGCGCAAGATCACCCGGACCGTCGCGGCCATCGTGGAAGGCCAAGCCGATCATCTCGATCTCGGCAACCTGGTCGCCATCCGCGACTGGGGATACGCGAAGGAATACGTCGAGGGCATGTGGCGCATGCTGCAGCACGACGAGCCGGCTGACTACGTCCTGGCCACAGGAGTGGGCCACACGGTCCGTGACTTCTGCGAGTTCGCGTTCTCGCACGTCGGACTAGATTGGGAGAAGTACGTACGGCACAACGATCGGTTCGAGCGTCCCACCGAGGTTGACGCGCTCATCGGCGATCCGTCCAAGGCACGCGATGTCCTGGGGTGGAAGGCCGAGACATCGGCTGAGGATCTCGCCAAGCTGATGGTCGACGCCGACCTGGAGGCACTCCGCGCCACTGCCTGCTGACCGGCGTCAGGTCGGGTCGGCTGCCTTCTGCACGAAAATCATGAGCGTGGCGGCCAAAGGCTGCGGAGTGAGCCGGTCGATGAAGCCGGCGATCCGCCAGGCCAGCTTGGACGATCCCATGTAGCGCGGCTCGCTGGTCCACCCGTACACGTAGACGTGCCAGTCCGGCTCGGGGAACTGCCGCCTCAGGGCACGCCGGGTGTTCATCGCGTACCGCGTGGGGAATACATCGCCGGCTGGACGACCTGGTTGCAGACGGGCCAGGACGCGGGTGTGAAGACGGTTGGGCACCGCCCGCGCGCCGATTCCGATGATGCCCCACTTGTTCGGCGTGCGGGCCGCGAACCAGCCACCCGGCTTGAGCACCCTCCCAATCTCGTCGACGACCGTCTTGGCGTCCTCCTGCGCGACGTGCTCCAGCACGTAATCGGCGAGGACAAGGTCGAAGTGCTCGTCGGGGAGCGGCAACTCCAGGGGATCCATCGGAATCACATACGCCGAATCCAGGCCAGGGTTCTCCCGGATCGCCTCGTCGACATCCACCCCGACGACTTCCTTGACCCGGCCTCGGAATCGCCGTAGCCGGTAGTGCATGAGCGGCGAGGCGTGGTGCTCCCACCAGCCCCGACCAGCACCGAAGTCGAGCACCCGGCTGTCGGCATCGATGAGCGCGTTCACTCGCGTGTAGAACTCGACGGTGCCGTCCAGCCGGGTGAAGCCGCCGGCCGCAACTTCGGGATACAGCTCCGACACCGTGGGTCCGGGCTCGAACACGGCGGGGGGCTGGGCACGGGTCGTTTCGTCGCTCATGACCGGCGTCCTGACTGGAAGATTGTCCTCACGGTCGCCCATCCTAGAAGGGATCCGAGATGCGCGGATCACTTCGCCAGCGGCGATGCCTCGGCGCCGCGTGCGAACGCCTGACTGGCGTACCTGAGCCACTGCGCCACACCGACATCCGTTCCGGTCAGGTAGGCCTCCAGCGCCGATCGATAACCGTCCGGGACAGCCGCGTGACCGGCTTCGGGCACCGTCACCGCGGGCGGGTCGACACCCCGTTCGACCAAGACGATTCGCTCGGCCGCCCGGGCCACGACCCCGGCATGTGAGCTGAAGGCGCCGCTGGCCACGATCTCACCATGGACGATCGCCGCCACCGCCAGACCAGGTGCCTTCGTCGGCGAAGCCAGTGCACGAGCCAGCGCCGTCAGCCTCGATGTATCGCCGTCGGGTCGGCCGAGCGCGTCATCGGGAATGGACCCGGCCGCGGCGAGTGCATGCAGGCGCGCGATCGCCTGAACCGGGGCCCGCCGCCACACCGGCACGAGCCCCAGCAGCTCGGTGGAAAGCCGTAGCGCCGCCCGCGCTGTTGCGTCGCCCCCGCCGGCGGCCAGATCGTCGGCCGCGACCTCGCTGCCCTCCAGCGTCGACGTCGCCGCGGCGCCGAGCAGAAGCGCCCGCGCGGTGTCATCCGGCGACACCCTGCGCAGCCCACGGTCGCGCAGGAGTGCGTCAATACCGTCGCGCGTCGCGGCAAAAGCCGAGGCCACGCCCTCAAGCGAGGCTGCCGGCAGGAACGGATCAGACATGGGCTGGCAACGTTACGGCGCGGGTCCAGCATCTGGAGACTCGGGGTGATTAGCCTGACTTCAATGGACGGGACAGCCCTTGCCCTCGGCACCGCGGTCGGTGTGGCTCCTCCCGAGCCCCGCACCGGGGCCGGCCGAGCCGCCACCTGGCTGGTCGGTGACACGCTCTCGTGCGTCTTGCATCTCGGGGATGCTGCGATGGCCTACGTACTCGCTGATCAGGGACACGAGGTGATCGTCGCCGGCGACGACGTCATGGCGTCGCGCCATCCGGACATCCTCTACGTTCGGACGCGCGGTGAGCGCCTGCCGTTCGGGCCAGAGTCCTTCGACGTCATCGTCGCACCGCAGGTGCGCGAATCGACGACGGCCTTGGCCGAGTATGCGCGCGTGCTGCGCCCCGGCGGCCTGCTGTCAACAATGACGCGGACGTATGACGAATCCATCCCGTGGATGCGCAAGCTGCACGCCGTGGTTGGACGACACCCGGGCGGGCAGCCCTCGGTCGACACCCTGACCGCCTCCGGGCTCTTCGCCGAACCCGAGACTGACGAGTTCGGCACCTGGGAAGAGCTCGATCTCGCCGGCGCGCTGCGCTTTGCCGCAGAGGTCAAGGGGCCGACTGCAGGCGACGAGATCTTCCCGGCCGTGCGGGACCTGTTCACGTCCTATGCATCACAGTCCGGAACGCTACGCATGCGCCACCAAACGCATTGTCTGAGAGCTCGGGTAAACAGGGAGAACCTGCTCGAGGAACCGACCCCCGACACCACACTTCTCGATCTTGCCTGACGGAGGAACCATGACCGACGGACTGGCCTCAGCCGGCCTCTCGATCGTGTGCGAAACCTGCGAGGCGGACATCGACTTTCCGGACGACTACGCCGACGTCGGGGTGTGCCGGCAGTGTGGCGTCGCGTTCCTGATCGATGCACCGGCCGCGGCCGCGCAGCACGCGTCCTAGCTCAGAAGAATCGCGAGACCACGGTCGAACGACGGGTCAAGGTCCGGATCGGGCTCGATTGCGCCGAGTGCGCTGGCTTGGCGGTGCAGCTGGGTTGCCTGGGTGTGGCCGACGACGTAGATCAGCAGGGTTCGGGCCAGGTCGGGCGACGACTGCTTCGCGAGGTCGCGCTCAAGTTCGGAGAGTCCGAGTCGAAAAGCGGAGGCCGTCGCGACCACTTCGGCGCCATCGCGGACGGCGAGCATGGCATCGCGCAGACGATGGCTCGATGCAATCAGGTCAGCGTCCACCGCGACCCCGCCGACAATCCGCTCGGCCATCAAGCCGAGCAGCGTCTGCTTGTTCGCCACGTGGTGGTACAGCGCGCTCGGCTGCACCTCCAGCGCGCCGGCCACGCGCCGCATGGAACAGAACTCCAGACCCCAGGTGTCGAGCACGTCCAGTGCCGCGGCCACGATGTCGTCCCGATTCATGGAGTGCCGTGTTCCACGCAGGAGGCAGTCCATCCGCGTGGGGTGACCTGCACCTTCATTCGACGACGACACGCCACGCAATAGCGCGGTGGCTCCATGCGGAGCCGTTCTCCGCACACGTTGTGGTTACCGCTCTCAGCCGACTCCCCACAATGTCCGCAGTACGTGTTCACAGCGTCTTCGACAGCTCCTTGATCGGCATCTCCAACTCCGACAGCAACGCCAGGTCTTCGTCGGCATCCCGGCCGAGCGTCGTCAGGTAGTTTCCGACGATGACCGCGTTGATTCCGCCGAGCAGGCCCTCGCGCGTTCCGAGATCTCCCAACGTGAGTTCGCGCCCGCCGGCATAGCGCAGGATCGTCCGCGGCATCGCGAGCCGGAAGGCGCCGATTGCGCGCAACGCGTCCGCCGACGACATGATCTCCTGGTCGCCGAACGGCGTACCCGGTCGCGGGTTGAGGAAGTTCAGCGGCACCTCGTGCGGATCGAGCGACGCAAGCTCGGCAGCGAGCTCGGCCCGCTGCTCCAGCGACTCACCCATGCCCACGAGACCGCCGCAGCACAGTTCCATGCCGGCTTCTCGGACCATCTGGCAGGTCTCCCACCGCTCTTCGTACGAGTGCGTGGTGACGACCTGCGGGAAGTAGGACTTCGCGGCCTCGAGGTTGTGGTTGTACCGATGGACACCCCAGGCGGCGAACTGGTCGACCTGCTCCTGCGTCAACATCCCCAGGGAAAGTGCGATGTTGATGTCGACCGCCGCGTTGATGGCGTCAATGCCCTCCTTGACCTGCTGCATGAGCCGGTCGTTCGGTCCGCGGACAGCTGCCACGATGCAGAACTCGCTGGCGCCGGTGGCCGCAGTCTCCCGGGCGGCTTGAACCAGCTCGGGGATGTCCAGCCAGACCGAGCGCACCGGCGAATCGAAAAGACCGGACTGGCTGCAGAAGTGGCAGTCCTCGGGACAGCCACCGGTCTTGAGGCTGACGATGCCCTCAACCTCCACGTCGGGCCCGCACCACTTCATCCGGACGGCATGGGCGAGTTCGAGCAGCGCCGAGACCTCGTCATCGGGCAGCTCGAGCACTTGGAGGAGTTGGTCGCGGTCGAGGCCACGCCCCTCTTCGAGCACCTGCTGACGAGCGACTTCAAGGATGTCCGACATGGCCGGGACTCTACCCTGAACACTGTTCAGGAGGTCGTGCGCCCTCGGTCGAGGGCGGACTGCGTCGGATCCGGCGACCGACCCGTCAGCCCATGTACCGCGCGCCGAGTTTGGTCAGAAGCTCGCGGTGGTCGCGATACCAGTCAACGGTGCGCTTGATGCCTTCGTCGAACTCGACCTGGGGGGCGAACCCGAAATCGTGCAGCTTGCCCGAGTCGAGGAACTGATCCGGGATCTCGATGAAGTTGTCCGGCTTCGGGATGGTCTCGGGCTCGAAGGAGGTGCCGAGGACGCTCTGCAGCGTGTCGATGACGCCGATGACGCTCTGGATGTTGCTGAAATCCGCCACCGAGCGCCCGGTCCGCGATTCGAACGATCCGACGTTGTACGCCGACCACCCGTAGGTCGCGCGCCCGGTGCTGGGCATCGGATCGGCGTAGTGCCGTTCGGTGTTCTCCGCCAGGTACAGATATGCGTCGACGAGGTCTTCGACGTAGATGTACTCCCGGAGCACCTCGGCATTGCCGAGGTTGATGACCGGCGCCTTGCCGGCCATCAGCCGCAACGAGGTGCGCGGGATCAACCGGGAGAAGTTGAGGTCGCCCGGGCCGTAGATGTTGCAGCTGCGCACGACCAGGACCGGCAGCTTGAACTGGAACGCATACGTTTGCGCCATGAGGTCTGCGGCAGCCTTGGATGCGCTGTAGACGTCAAGTCCTCGCAGCGCGTACTGCTCCCGGTACGGCAGCGGTTCGGAGTCGTCCGCATCGGCATGGTCGCCATACGACTTGTCGGTGGAGGCGATGATGACCCGCGGGATGTTGTTGATCCGCGCCGCCTCGAGCAGGTTGAGCGTCGGCTCGATGTTGTTGATGAATGTGCTCATCGGCGCGTTCGCGGCGTCGCTGACGATCGCTGACGCGGCCAGGTGGAAGATCGTGTCGATCTGGTGCCGGTTGCAGATGCGCTGTACCTGCGGGTAGTCGAGCATCTCGCAGACCTCGATGTCGGGCCGCAGCTCGTTCCCGATCAGGTCGGCGGTCGGCACCGGGCGACTGTGTCGAACGGTGATCGTGACGACAGCTCCCCGGCGCATCAGGGTCTGGGCCATGTTCGTTGCCACGAATCCGTCGCCGCCCGTGATGAGTACACGTTTTCCGTACCAGAAATCGACCACGGAGACACCCTACTGGCGCGGGTGCGGCAATCATCACAGGATGCCGCGGCTGCCGAGCAAGCGCGGCGCGTGCCCTCACGAGCACCCGGCCTGAGCCGGACCCTATTGTGAACACTGTTCAGGAACTCCGCGTACCCAAGGCACTGATGAACCACGATGAGCGTATGGCCGCAGACGCGGCGCATGTCTGGCATCCCTACGCCGCGGTGGGCGCAATCCCGTTCGGCGAAGTGAGCGGGGCGCAAGGCGTCCGGCTGGAGTTCGCGGACGGCCAGCAGCCGATCGACGCCATGTCGTCGTGGTGGGCGGCGATCCACGGATATCGGAACCCGACCCTCGACGCGGCCGCGATCGCCCAGCTCGGGCGGATGGCGCACGTCATGTTCGGCGGGCTCACCCATGAACCGGCCGTCACGCTCGCGTCCCGGCTGACCTCCATGGTCAATGGCGGTGCCCTCACCGACGGGGCCACCCGCGGCGGGCTTGAGCGTGTGTTCTTCTCCGACTCTGGTTCGGTGAGTGTCGAGGTCGCGCTCAAGATGGCCCTCCAGTTCCAGCGCGGCACCGGACACCCCGAGCGCACCCGGTTCGTCACGATCGAAGGCGGCTACCACGGCGACACCTTCGGAGCGATGAGTGTGTGCGACCCGGTCGGTGGCATGCATGCGATGTTCAGTGACGTCCTCCGCCAGCAGGTCTTCCTCCCGCGCCCGCCGGCCGGCCTGGACGCCGACATTGCGGCATGGGCGGCCGCGTGTGAGCCGGTGCTCGAGCAGCTCGATGACGTCGCCGGCGTCATCATCGAGCCGGTCCTGCAGGGCGCCGGCGGGATGTACATCTACCCGCCGGAGGCGGTGCGCTGGCTCGCCGACCAAGCGCATGCGCGTGGCTGGCTGCTGATCCTGGACGAGATCGCCACCGGGTTCCTGCGACTCGGCGAGACGACGTTCGCGTTCGAACGGGTCGGCGTGCGCCCCGACATCCTCTGTGTCGGCAAAGCGCTGAGTGGCGGGTATCTCAGCCTCGCCGCGACGCTGTGCACCCTCGACGTCTCCGCCGGCATCGATGCCTCCGAGTCCGGCGTGCTCATGCACGGGCCGACGTACATGGCGAACCCCCTGGCCTGCGCGGTGGCCAACGCCAGCCTCGATCTCCTGGCCGAGCATGACGTGACCGACCGGGTCAGGACGATCGAGAACGGGCTCACCAGCGGCCTGGCGCCGGCCCGAGGACTGGTCGGAGTCGAGGATGTCCGCACGATCGGCGCGGTCGGCGTGATCCAGCTGGATCGCCCGGTCGACGTCCCTGCGGCCACCCGCGCGGCACTCGACCACGGTGTGTGGATCCGCCCGTTCCGCGACCTCATCTACGCGATGCCGCCATTCATCACGTCTCCCACCGACGTCGACCAGATCACGAAGGCCATGCTCGCCGCGGCGGAAGCGAGCTTGCCGTGACCTTCGACGCGTGGCTTGCGGAACGCGCAGCCGAACGACGAGCCGCCGGGCTCGAGCGCCGGCTCGTGGAGCGGCCCTCGGGAAGCACCGTCGACCTGGCCGGAAACGACTATCTCGGCTTCGCACAGGACCCGCGCGTCGTGAAGGCGGCGAGCGCGGCCGCCGAGGCCTGGGGGGCCGGTGCAGGCGCGTCACGACTCGTCACCGGGACACTTCCCGTGCACGAGGCGCTCGAGACGGCGCTGACGGAGTGGACCGGCCGTCCGGCGGCCGTGGCCCTGTCCACGGGCTACCACGCGAACCTCGCGGCAATCACCGCGCTGACCGACGAAGACACGCTGATCGTCTCCGATGCGCACGTGCACGCCTCACTGATCGACGCCTGCCGCCTGTCCCGGGGCACTGTGCAGGTCGTCCGGCACAACGATGTCGGCGCCGTCGAGCAAGCGGTGCACAGGCGGTCCCAGGCACGCGCCGTCGTGCTCGTGGAGTCGATCTACTCGGTGCTCGGCGATGCGGCGCCCTTGGCGGAGCTCGCCGAGCTCTGCTCCGCGAACGACGCGGTCCTGCTGGTGGACGAGGCGCACGGCATCGGCGTGGCCGGCCAACGGGGCAGAGGTCTGGTCCACGACGCCGGACTGGCGAAGGCCGGCGACATCGTCGTCACCGCAACGCTGTCGAAGGCACTCGGAAGCCAGGGCGGGGCCATTCTCGGGTCACGGGCGGTCATCGACCAGGTGGTCAACACCGCGCGGCCGTTCATCTACGACACCGGCCTCGCGCCCGCCGCAGCCGGAGCCGCCACCGAAGCCCTCGCGATCCTGGCCAGTGACCCCGCTCCGGTCGCTCGCCTGCGTCACGTCGCCCAGGCATTGGCCGGACGAGTCGCGGCTTCACCCGCCGGTGCCGTCATGTCGGTGCCAATGCCCGGCCCGAACGAGGCGCTCGCCGCTCAGCGGCACTGCCGCGCGGCCGGCGTCCTCGTCGGGTGCTTTCGCCCACCGTCGACACCGGACGGCTCGAGCCGGTTGCGCATCACGGCGTCGGCGCACGTCTCCGATGCCGACCTCGGCCGCGCCCTCGATGTCCTCGGAGAGGTGCTGGGATGAGGCGTATCACCGTTACCGGCACGGACACCGACGTCGGCAAGACCTACGCGACGGCGGCGTTGGCGCAGGCCTTCCTGCTCAGTGGCCGCAGCGTGGTGGTGGTCAAGCCGGTGCAGACCGGTGCCGAGGGCGGCGAGCCGACGGACGCCGACAACGTCAATCGACTGGTCGGCTCTGACGTCGCCGAGGAGTGGCAGCGTCTCGCACTCCCCCTCGCACCCGAGACGATCGCGCACGAGACGGGTGCGGCGCTGACGCCGGTCCCCGACCTCGTCGCTCGACTGAGGTCGATCGACGCCGATGTGGTCATCGTCGAGGGCGCCGGCGGGGTCCTCGTTCGCCTGGACGAAGCCGGCGGCACCATTGCCGACCTGGCCCAGCTGTGGGACTCCGAGGTCGTCGTCGTCACCCGCGACACTCTCGGCACCCTCAATCACACCGGCCTGACCGTGGACCATCTGCGCGCTCGCGGGCTGGAGCCGGTGCTGATGATCGGCACGGACACCGACAACCAGCGCAATCGCCGAGACCTCGTCCGGCTCACCGGCTGCACCCTCGTGGGGAGCGTCCCGCCCGGGCGGCCGGAGTCTGCCGAGCTCGACCCGAACTGGCTCGCCGGCTGACCTGTTGCGCTCACGCGCTGCGCGTACGATCCGATCCATGAGAAGTCTCGTGGTCACTGCGTGCATCGGGCTCGTGGCGCTGTCCGGGTGCGAGTCGGGCCGTTCTCCGATCAACCCGCCGCCGTCGTCCGGCGCCACCGCTGCACCCAGCGCCCCGGTGGAGCCGACCGCGCCGTCGACCTCCGATGCGACGTCATCGGGACTACTGCTCGCCCCTGGCAAAGCCGGACCGTTCACGATCGGCATGACCTCCGAACAAGCGCTCAAGGACGGGCTGGTCCGCGAGCCCGGCGACAGCGAGTGCGGTCTGACGCCGGTGGGCAGCTACCGCGACTTCTCGGTTCAGTTCGCCGACACCGAGACCGGCGACGTGCTTTTCGGCGTCCTGATCAAGAACAAGGAAGCGGCGACCGCCGAGGGCATCAGCGTCGGCGACTCGATCGCTGAGCTCAAGGAGACGTACGGCGCGAAGCTGAAGCGCACGACCGGCGAGTTCGGCGAAACCCACTACGTCATGACCGAGGCAAACAAGGCGATCGGCTTCACCGAGGGCGACGGCGACGACGCGGGCAAGATCTTTGCGATCGATGTGTTCCAAGCCGACAGCCCGGTCATCTGGGACGGGTGCTGAGTAGGTTCCACCCATGGACCGACGGCGGCTGCGCGGGCGACGGCGCCGCCCCCTGGGCACCGTCGAGGAAGCTGCGACGTACGAGACGCTCCATGCTGCGTCGCTGATGGCGCCGATGCTGCGGCAGGGGTTCGACCCCGGGCGTGCAGCCGGTGCGCTCAAACACGTGCGCACCCTGCTGGGTACGCCGACGGTCGCGATCCTCGACACCAGCGGGCCGCTCGCCTGGGACGGCCCGAAGCAGTCCGACGACATCGACAAGCTGGTTTCCGCCGCGCTGTCGACCGGCACGACGCAGACGTCCTCCTCGGCCGTGGCGGCGCCGCTGGTGGTCGACGACCGTGTCGTCGGCGCCCTGCTGGCGGCCGGTGACGAACCCTCGGCGACACTCGTCCGCGCCACGTCCGAGGTGGCGACCTGGATGTCCAGCCAGCTCGAGCTGGCGGACCTGGAGATGTCGCGCACGGCGCTCATCTCGGCCGAGCTGCGGGCGCTGCGCGCCCAGATCTCGCCCCACTTCATCTACAACTGCCTCGGTGCGATCGCGTCCTTCGTGCGCACCGACCCGGAGCGGGCGCGCGAACTGCTGCTCGAGTTCGCCGAATACACGCGCTACTCCTTCCGTGAGCACGGCCAGTTCACGACGCTGGCCGAGGAGCTCCGCTCGATCGAGCGCTACCTGGTGCTGGAGAAGGCCAGGTTTGGCGACCGACTTCGCGTGGTGATGCGCATCGCACCCGAGGTGCTCAGCGTCCGTCTGCCGTTCCTCGTGGTGCAGCCGCTGGTGGAGAACGCGGTGCGGCACGGTCTGGAAGCCAAGCAGGGCGCCGGAACCGTCACCGTCGTGGCGCTCGACGAGGGCCCGGACTGCGTCATCACGGTCGAGGACGACGGCGTGGGTGGCCAGCCGGACACGGTGCGTGCAGCGCTGGCCGGCAGCAGCACCTCGCCGTCGGTGGGCTTGGGCAACGTGGACGAGCGCATGCGCACGACGTACGGCGACGACCGTGGCATCGTCGTCGAGACCGGCCCCGGGCTGGGGACCAAGGTGACGCTGCGGGTGCCGAAGTTCGCCCCGGAGCCGGCCGACGGGGCGTGAGGCAGGGGTCCTCGACCAGGCGCCAATCCCGCCCGCCCAAACGCGCGATCGGCTCTGGGACGCATCTTTAGACATTCATGCGGTCGGGACAGTCAGGAACTGTCGTTCAGACCGAAATAGCCGCCTCAACGACAGTTCCTGGCCCGCGCGCACCCGCCCGACGAGACAGGAGCCGAGCGAACCTGCCGCTGATGCGTCGCATCCGGATCCCTCCGCGTAGTGTCCGTCCATGGCGGTGATCGACGACGTTCGGCCGCTCGGCAGCGAGCTGGAGCGGTCGTACGAGGCCTACGTGCGCGGACGTCTGCGGTTTCGCGTCAAGCAGATCGTCTACGTCGCCTTCTCGCGCGATGAGAGCGTGATGGGATTCGGGTTCCCCAAGGAGGAGCGCGAAGCGCTGGTGGCGAGCGATCCGCACAAGTTCCACCTGCCCCGGAGGGAGTCCGAACTGCGCTTCCACTGGGTGTACGCCAACCTGCCGGCGCTCGACGCGACCGAGGCACGCGAACTCGTCGTCGATGCCTGGCGCATGGTGGTGCCGCAGAAGCTCGCTCGCGCCTACGACCTGACGCACCCGAACGGACCGGGCTGACGGTGTGTTGAGGCGACCACGTCGCCTCAACACCGAAGCCGTCACTCGTTGATGGCCTGGGTGCCCTGCTCCTCGAGCCTCGCCAGGTTGTCCAGCATCTCCTGGAGCACCTCGGGCGGATGACCTTCCCAGTCGACGACCTCTTCGAGGACGCGCAGCGGATCACGCGTGCGGTAGGACCGGGTGCGGTTGCCGCGAAACCGGGTGTCGGTCAGGTTCGGGTCGTGTTCGAACGGGCCGGTCGGCTCCACCCGATAGATGCGGCCCGGGCCGTCTCCCGCCGCCAACTCCGCACCCCAGACCGCGGCATCCAACGTCGCGGTCATGTAGACGAAGTTCGCCACGTCCCGGTCGCCGAAGTTGGAGGCGCGGCCGGCGTGCAGAAGGTCGCCGGCGCGCAGCTCCGCCTTCGTGCCATGGAAGAACGGGCCCGCGTCCAGCGACCCATCGCTCATGTCCCGGCCGCCGATGTAGTCCACCAACTCCGCATCATCGGAGGTGAACTGGTCCATCGGCTCGCCGGAACACGTCTCGAGCTCCACCGCGAGGGTGCCGTCCGGCGCGCGACCCATCACCCGCCAGATGCCCCCGGACCGCTCCCACCGCTGGAGGCGCTCGACCAGATTGCTCACGGATCCAGCCTCATCATCAGCCATGAAGTGGAGTCTAGAAACCCTACGATCAGGGAATGACCGTGCGCGCGCTCGTCGTCGACGACGAGCAGCCCATCCTGGACGAGCTCGTGTGGCTGCTCGGACGGGACGACCGCATCGGCGAAGTGCGTACGGCGCGCAGCGGACCCGAGGCCATCCGCGCCCTCGAGGCCGAGGATGTCGACCTTCTCTTCCTGGACATCGCGATGCCCGGTTTGAGCGGGGTGGAGATCGCGCGACTGGTCCGCAAGTTCGTCCATCCGCCCCGCGTCGTGTTCGTGACGGCGCACGAGAAGCATGCCGTCGACGCGTTCGAACTCGGGGCCGTCGACTACGTCCTCAAGCCGATCCGGGAGGAGCGGCTGCGCGAGAGCATCCGGCGAGCGGTCGCCGACATGGCCGAGCCGCCGCCGGTCGAAGACGACCAGATCGCGGTCGAGCTCGGCGGCGTCACCCGGTTCGTCTCGCGCCCGTCCATCGTCTACGCCGAGGCACAGGGCGACTACGTCCGACTGCACACCGCCGACGGCGGCAGCCACCTCATCCGGATGACGCTCGGCACCTTGGCCGACGAGTGGGCTGACGCCGGGTTCGTCCGCATCCATCGCAGCTCGGCGGTCAACCTCGGGCATGTCCACGAATTCCGCAACCAGGGCGGCCGGACGACGGTCAGCGTCACCCTCGGCGGCAAGCCCGTCGAGCTGGCTGTCGCTCGGCGCAACGCCCGGGCCGTACGCGAGCGGATCCATGACCGAACCGTCTGATCCCCCGCCCGTTGAGCACCGGGTCCGGATCACCAGCCCGCGCACCGGGGCGCGCCCCCATGTGCGGCGGACGGCGCGCGAGGAGATCGACCAGTCGACCGCCGTCGGTGAGGTGTACATCCGCTCGCTCATGCGCGCCCAGTTGCGCTCAGCGCTGGGGATCCTGCTCGTCCTGATGGCCACCGTCGGGGCTCTCCCGGCGGCGTTCGCGTTCATCGACGGGCTCGCCGAGTTCCGGGTGGTCGGGATTCCCGTGGCATGGCTCGTGCTCGGCGTCGGTGTCTATCCCGGCCTGCTCCTGCTCGGGTGGCTCTACGTCCGTCGCGCCGAGCGGACGGAGCGGGCGTTCGTCCGGCTCATCCAGCCGGGGAGCACCACCCGCGGGCAGGCTGGCTCCGGCCAGCGGGAGACGCAGGCCGACCGGTGAACGCCACCTACGGCGTTGTCGCCGTCGTGCTCGTCTCGCTGGCGACGCTGACCATCGGCGCGTTCGGGCTGCGGATCAGCCGGACGACCAGCGACTTCTACGTGGCGTCGCGGTCGGTGCGACCGTGGCTGAACAGCTCGGCGATCGGCGGCGAGTACCTGTCGGCGGCGTCGTTCCTCGGCGTGGCCGGGCTGGTGCTCGCGTTCGGCGCCAACATGCTGTGGTTTCCCATCGGCTGGACGGCCGGCTACCTGCTCCTGCTGGTGTTCGTCGCTGCGCCCCTGCGCCGTTCCGGTGCCTTCACCATTCCGGACTTTGCCGAGATCCGGCTGCAGTCCAACGCGGTCCGGCGGGCCGCGACGGTCCTGGTCGTGCTCGTGGGCTGGTTGTACCTCCTGCCGCAGTTCCAAGGCGCCGGGCTGACGATCCGCACCGTCACCGGCGCTCCGACCTGGGTGGGCACCGTCCTCGTCGCCACCATCGTCGTGATCAACGTCGTCTCCGGGGGAATGCGGTCCATCACCTTCGTCCAGGCGTTCCAGTACTGGCTCAAGCTCACCGCCTTGCTCGTTCCGGCGTTCTTCCTCATCCGCGCCTGGATCGGCGACGGCGCCCCGGGGCCGGGTGCGCCCGCAGAGTGGACCCTGCCGTTCCACGCGCCGAGCGGCCCCGACCTCTACGTGGTCTATTCGGTGATGATCGCGACATTCCTCGGGACGATGGGGCTGCCGCACGTTGTCGTGCGGTTCTACACGAACCCCGACGGCCACGCGGCGCGCCGGACGACGCTCATCGTGCTCGCGCTGCTCGGTGTCTTCTACCTGCTGCCCACGATCTACGGCGCACTCGGCCGGATCTACGCCTCCGACCTCATCGACGCCGGGCGGGTCGACGCCGTCGTCCTCGAGCTGCCGCACCGCATCCTCGGATCCAGCGGCGACCTGCTGGCTGCGCTCCTGACGGCCGGTGCATTCGCAGCGTTCCTGTCGACGTCGTCCGGTCTGACCATGTCGGTCGCCGGCGTCATCGGCCAGGAGCTGGCCCGGTCCGGCCGGCTGAGGCGACGGATGGGGTCGACCGCGCTCGGCGAACGTGGCGGAATCTCCAGCGTCACGGCGCTGCGGGTCGCAGCCGCCGGTTGCGTCCTCGTCCCGTTGGCCCTCGCCCTCACGGTCCAGCGGCTTCCGGTGGCAACCTCGGTGACCTTCGCGTTCGCGCTCGCGGCATCGACGTTCTGTCCCCTGCTCGTCCTCGGCATCTGGTGGCGAGGCCTCACGGCCCCCGGCGCCGTCGCCGGTCTCGCCGCCGGCGGAGTCGGCGCCGGGTTGGCTCCGCTCGTCCGCACCGCGATCGACACCACGGCGACCTGGCGCATGTTCGTCGACTACCCGGCGGCCTGGTCGGTCCCGCTGGGATTCGGCGTCATGATCGCCGTGTCGCTGGCAACCCGGAGCCGCGTTCCGACCCGGGTGTCCCGAACGATGGTGCGTCTCCACACGCCAGAAGGCGCCCACCTGGACCGCGGGTGACGGGGCAGGGCACCGTCCATCCCCGAGAACCGACCGTTCGTCGTGTCTGGCCAGCCGTCCGGCGCGTCGACGGCGGAGTCCGTCGCAGACCCGGCGATGTGATCTGGCCCACACCTCGGTGGCTCTCCTAGCGTGATCGAAGTCGCAGCACTCTCGCACCACGCGAGATGCCGGAGAAAGGGTGTCTTGGCCATGACGCATCACGTCGACGAGACCGGTTACGAAGAGCACGACCCCCGCGAGCACCAGACGTACGACCAGCTGCGGGCCACACCGGAGTTCACCGAGCTTCGCCGCCGGTACGCGGCGTTCGTCGTCCCGGCGACGCTGGTGTTCATCCTCTGGTACCTCCTCTACGTGGTGCTGTCCAACTGGGCTCCGGGCTTCATGGGCATCCGCGTGATCGGCAACATCAACGTGGCCCTCGTGTTCGGACTCCTTCAGTTCGTCACCACGTTCGGCATCGCCTGGCTCTATGCCCGGTACATGAACAGGGCCGTCGATCCGCTGGCCCGTGACCTCGAAGCCCGCTTCAGCGGAGGAACCCGATGAACACCCAAGCCCTCACAGCCAGCCTCTTCATCGCGGTCGTGCTCCTGACCGTGGGAATCACGTTCTGGGCCAGCCGGCAGAGTTCCGGCGCAGCCGACTTCTACGCCGGCGGACGCTCCTTCAGCGGCTTCCAGAACGGCCTCGCGGTCTCCGGCGACTACATGTCGGCCGCCTCGTTCCTCGGCATCTCCGGCCTGATCGCACTCAACGGCTACGACGGATTCCTGTACTCCATCGGATTTCTCGTCGCGTGGCTGGTGGCCCTGCTGCTCGTCGCCGAGCTGCTGCGCAACTCCGGCCGGTACACGATGGCCGACCAGCTCGCGTACCGCATGCGGCAGCGTCCGGTCCGCACGGCGGCCGCGACCTCGACCGTCGTGGTCTCGATCTTCTACCTGCTGGCACAGATGGTCGGCGCCGGCGCACTGGTCACGCTGTTGCTCGACGTGCAGTCCGAATCGCTCAAGGCACTGACGATCATCGGGGTCGGCCTGCTGATGATCTTCTACGTCACGGTCGGCGGCATGAAGGGCACCACCTGGGTGCAGATCGTCAAGGCTGTCCTGCTCATGACCGGCACAGTCCTGGTCACCGTCCTGGTGCTTGCCAAGTTCGGCTTCAACCTGTCCGAACTGCTCGGTGCCGCCGCGCAGAACACGGGCAAGGGGCAGCCCTTCCTCGAACCCGGCCTGAAGTACGGGGCAAACCTCACCAGTCAGATCGACTTCGTCTCACTGGCGATCGCCCTGGTGCTCGGCACCGCAGGCTTGCCGCACATCCTCATCCGCTTCTACACCGTGCCCACGGCCAAAGCCGCCCGCACCTCCGTGCTCTGGGCGATCACGCTGATCGGGTCGTTCTACCTGATGACCCTGGTCCTGGGCTTCGGTGCGGCCGCCCTGCTGGACACCGGCGCGGAGAGCAAGGTCGCGACGTCCGGCGGCAACCTCGCGTCGCCGCTGCTGGCCGAAGCCGTCGGAGGCGGTGCCGGCTCCACCGGTGGTGCCGTGCTGCTCGCCCTGATCTCCGCGGTTGCATTCGCCACCATCCTCGCGGTGGTTGCCGGGCTGACGCTCACCTCGGCGTCCTCGGTGGCGCACGACCTCTACGCAACCGTGTTCAAGAAGGGCGCCGCGACCGAGAAGGACGAAGTGCGCGTCGCCCGGGTTGCCGCGTTCGTCATCGGTGCCGTCGCCATCGGCCTGGCCATCCCGGCCCAGAAGCTGAACATCGCGTTCCTGGTGGCCCTTGCCTTCGCCGTGGCGGCGTCGGCCAACCTGCCTTCGATCCTGTTGAACCTCTTCTGGAAGCGATTCAACACCCGTGGGGCCACGTGGGCCATCTATGGCGGCCTGGTGAGTTGTGTCGTGCTGGTGTTCTTCAGCCCGGTCGTGTCCGGCTCGGAGACGGCGCTGTTCACCCAGGCGAACTGGCAGTGGTTCCCACTCAGCAACCCGGGCATCGTCTCGGTTCCGCTGGGCTTCTTCTTCGGCTGGCTCGGAACGATCACCTCGAGGGAACCCGAGGCCGAAGAGAAGTACGTCGAACTCGAGGTCCGCGCCTTCACCGGTGCCGGCGCCGAGGCCGCCGTCCATCACTGATGTGAATGTCCATGGTTCCCGCGCGGTTCCGGCCGCGCGGAGCCATGGACTTCAACCATGCCCGAGCGCTGGAACGCAGCGTGGGCCAGAATGGCCCCCAACCGGTGGGGGTGCCCCTTGCGCGCCGTGCTTGGGGGAGAACGAGGAGATGCCGTGAGCGAGACCATCGACAACCTGTCCCACGAAAGCCGCCTCTTCGAGCCACCGGCCGAACTCGCGGCCAACGCCAACGTGAAGGCCGATGCCTTCGAGGAGGCGGCCGCCGACCGGTTGGGGTTCTGGGCCAGGCAGGCTGAGCGGATCACCTGGGACACGCCGTTCAGCGAGGTCCTCGACTGGTCCAATCCGCCGTTCGCGAAATGGTTCGTCGGCGGCAGGCTCAACGTCGCCTACAACTGCGTCGACCGGCACGTCGAAGCGGGCAAAGGCGACCGCGTCGCGTTCCACTTCGTCGGCGAGCCCGGCGACACCCGCGACATCACCTATGCGGAGCTCAAGGACGAGATCTGCAAGGCGGCCAATGCACTCGAGTCGCTCGGCATCACCGCCGGAGACCGCGTCGCGATCTACCTTCCGATGATTCCCGAGGCCGTCATCTCGATGCTGGCCTGCGCGCGGATCGGTGCGGTCCACACCGTGGTGTTCGGTGGATTCTCTGCCGACGCACTCGCCAGCCGCATCGAGGATTGCCAGGCGAAGCTCGTGATCACCGCAGACGGGGGCTACCGCCGCGGCGCACCCTCCGCACTCAAGCCGGCCGTCGACGAGGCGATCACCAAGCTGCCCGACACCGGGCTGGTCGAGAAGGTCCTCGTCGTCAAGCGCACCGAGCAGGACGTCGCGTGGAACGACAGCGTCGACGTCTGGTGGGACGACGTCGTTGGCACCGCCTCAACGGACCACACGCCGCAGGCCTTTGACAGCGAGCACCCGCTGTACGTGATGTACACCTCGGGAACGACCGGCAAGCCCAAGGGCATCCTGCACACCTCGGCCGGCTACCTCGTCCAGAGCGCGTACACGCACTGGGCGGTCTTCGACCTCAAGGACGACGATGTGTTCTGGTGCACGGCTGACGTCGGCTGGGTCACCGGCCACTCCTACATCGTGTACGGACCGACCGCCAACGGCGCCACGCAGGTGCTCTACGAAGGCACGCCGGACACGCCGCATCAAGGTCGCTGGTGGGAGATCATCCAGGACCACGGCGTCACGAAGTTCTACACGGCGCCCACCGCGATCCGGACCTTCATGAAGTGGGGTGACGACATACCGGCCAAGTTCGACCTGTCCAGCCTGCGCATCCTCGGATCGGTGGGTGAGCCCATCAACCCGGAGGCCTGGGTCTGGTACCGGGAGGTAATCGGCGGAGGCACCACTCCGATCGTCGACACCTGGTGGCAGACCGAGACCGGCGCACACATGATCAGCCCGCTGCCCGGCACGACCCACTGCAAGCCCGGCTCGGCCATGGGTGCTCTGCCCGGCATCAGCATGGCCGTTGTCAACGATGACGGCGAGCCGGTTGGCAATGGTCACGGCGGCTACCTGGTGCTGACCGAGCCCTGGCCCGCGATGCTGCGCACACTGTGGGGCGACGACGAGCGCTTCAAGGAGACCTACTGGTCACGCTTCCAGGCCCAGGGCTACTACTTCGCCGGCGACGGCGCAAAGTTGGACGATGACGGCGCCATCTGGCTGCTCGGCCGCGTGGACGACGTCATGAACGTCTCCGGCCACCGCCTGTCGACCACCGAAATCGAGTCCGCGCTGGTCTCCCACCCGTCCGTAGCGGAAGCGGCGGTCGTGGGCGCAACCGACGAAACGACCGGTCAGGCGCCCGTCGCCTTCGTCATCCTGCGATCGTCCGCCGGAGCCCCCACCGATGGCACTGCGGACATCGGCGCCGAACTGCGCAATCACGTCGGCAAGGAGATCGGTGCGATCGCCAAGCCGCGTCAGGTCATGATCGTGGCCGAGTTGCCGAAGACGCGCTCGGGCAAGATCATGCGTCGGCTCCTGCGGGACGTGGCCGAGAACCGCGAGGTCGGTGACTCCACGACGCTCGCCGACTCCTCCGTCATGGACCTGATCTCGGCCGGCATGGCCTCGAGTTCCTCCGACGAGGACTGAGCCCGCGCCGGCGGCGTACTAGGCTCACGAGCCATGAGCAAGCCGGAGAACACCAACGGTCACAAGCACGTCGCCGAGGTGAAGCACCGCCCGCCCGCGGGGACGCCGGATGGCGCGACGTTGGGTCAGCTCGTCGCCGATGCGAGCCGCGACCTGTCGGCCCTCATCCAGGCCGAGGTGCAGCTGGCGAAGAGCGAGTTGAGCTTCAGCGCCAAGGCCGGTGGCATCGGCACGGCACTGTTCTTCGTCGCCGGATTCATGGCGTCCATCGTGCTCATCCTGGCGTCGATCGGTCTTGCTCTCGTGCTCGATCTGTGGCTGCCGGTCTCGGCGTCGTTCTTCATCATCGCCGGGTTGTACCTGCTGATCGCCGTCGTCGTCGTGTTCGTCGGAATCCATCTGATCAAGAAGGTCAAGGCGCCGACCGCCACCATCTCCACCGCCAAGGAGATCCCGTCCGCCTTCAAGGACTGACGGCGGCTCGGCGAGCGCCAGCTTGGTGATTCTGGCCGCCGTCACCGATTCGCAATCATTCTTGGGTTACGTATCGACAACGACGCCTCGTTCGGCGCTCCGCCACCCGCAGGATTGACGTAACTCCTGGGGGAAGCAAAGGGTGGCTACGACGATGAGATACCTCTCACGATGGGCCGGCGTCGTTCTGCTGGTGGTGTCAGTCATCGGTATGGGCTCCCCCGCTTCTGCGGCTCCTCAGCCGAAGGCACAGACACCCGACTGCGGTGCCACGGTCGACAAGGAAGACGGCAAGACGTGGCGGTGCACCTTCGCTGACGAGTTCAATGGCAAGGCGATCGACGAGGCCAAATGGCAGCCGCTGCTCACGGAGGCCACCAACCTGCACGGCAGTGAGGATTGCTGGGTCGCCAACGAAAACACCATCGCGGTCGCAGATGGCTCCCTCCGCCTGACGAGCCGGCGTGAGGACAGCCCGTTCACCTGCACGAAGGCCACCGGGGACACCTACGAGACTCAGATCAGCTCGGGCAGCGTGACCAGCTATGGGAAGTTCGCCCAGACCTACGGTCGCTGGGAGATCCGGGCACGGTTCCCCGAGATCACCCTGCCGGGTGCACAAGGCACACTCTGGCTGACCCCCGCCGGCGGCACGTCCGGCGCATCGGCCGCGACCGGTGAGATCGACCTCGCCGAGTTCTACTCGCTGTACCCCGACCGGGTGGTGCCGTACATCCACTACAACCTGTCCAGCCTGGACAGCACCGTGACCAACACGACCTGCATGGTGTCCGACCCGTGGAACTTTCACACCTACTCGATGGTCTGGACCGCCGGTCATATCGTGATCGCGATCGACGGCACCGCCTGCGTCGATCACAAGATCCATGCCGCCAAGCCGCTGACCGGATCGCAACCCTTCGACCAGCCGTTCGTCATCAACCTGACCCAGACCATGGGGCTGGGGAACAACGCGCCGATCGAGGGCACTCCCCTTCCATTGACGACCGAAGTGGACTACGTGCGCGTCTGGAAGTGACCCTCAGGCGCACGCACCCGTCGCCACGCGGCCCGAGGACTCCCGCCCTTGGGCCGCTGCGGCGGCGACCTGGTCGGCCGTGAGCGCGTAACCGGTCGAGGAATCGGTCACCGACGCGGCGAAGATGACGCCCAGAACGGTGCCGTCCGTCGAGACCAACGGACCACCGGAGTTGCCGGAGCGGACCAGCCCGCGAATGGCGAACGCCTGACGCACGTGCTGACCCTGGTCGTAGATGTCCGGGCTGCGCATGTTGATCTGCGCCCGGATCCGGGCCGCACGCGCATCGAACGGCCCGTTCTCCGGGAACCCGAGGACCACGGCAGCCTGTCCCGCCTCACCGGTGCGGTCGAACCGTAGCGGCGCGCGATCGAGTTCGTCGACGGCGAGCACGGCGACGTCGAGATTGGGGTCGTAGACCACCACGCGGGCCGACAACCGATCGCCGTCGACCTCGACGGTGGGCTCGGTCACGCCGGCCACGACGTGCGCATTGGTCATCACACGGCCGGGCGCGTACACGAAGCCGGAACCCTCGATGCCACGCTGACAGGACGCGACGCCGAGGATCTTGACCACGCTGTTGGCTGCCTGGCGCACGCCGGCGGCCTGCAGGGCGGTCGGGTCTGGCGGCGCGATCGAACGAATGGACTCGTCCGCGAACGGGTCGATGTAGCGCGGGAAGACATTCGCGTCGAGCGTCCGGTTGAACGCGCGCAGGACCTTGGTCGCCTGATGCGGCATGACGCCGTTGACCTTGTCGAGGATCGCGGAGTCGCGCACCGCCGTGCCGAGATAGGGCACGGACGTGCCGCTGACCGCGTAGCCGATCGACCACGAGATGACCAGTACCGCGGCAATGCTCAGGCCCGCGCCGCCGAGGGCGTCGAGGAACTGCGACCGCCCATGATGCACGCCCTCGCGCGCGGCGGATCCCACCGACGTCCCGATCACCTGACCAATGCCGGCGGCCGCAACCACGAGCGCCAACGCGAGCAGCGACGACGAAAGCGTCGGGCCGTCGGCGGGCAGGAGGAACGGCACGACGATCACTCCGAGCATCCCGCCGGCGACGAGACCGAGGGTCGCAGCAAGGTTGACCAGGAAGCCCTGGACGAAACCGGACGCCGCGTACATGAAGAGGACGACGATGAGGATGAGGTCGAGGGAGTTCACAGCAGCTCCGGAAGCGGGCGGGTGACCGAGTCATCCCAAGGTTTCTCCCACCCGACCAGGCGGAACAACATGCTGATGACGCCGGCCGTGAAACCCCACAAGGGGATCGGCGTGCCGACGTCGAAGGCCGGCCCACGCCAGCCGGACGGATGCACGACGGTGAACCGGTTGTCCGGATGCAGCAGCCGGTCGATCGGTTCGTGCAGGATGCGGAAGACCTCGCCGTCGGAGGCGGCCAGCACGTGCCGCTGCTGCCAGTACGCCAATACCGGCGTGACCGCGAAGTTGCTCGGCACCAGCCACCGCGCCGGAAGGCTGCCGAGCACGGTGATGCTCGCCGGATCGAGCCCCACTTCCTCCTGCGCCTCGCGGACGGCGGTCGCCGCCGGCCCGTCGTCGTGCGGCTCGCTGGCCCCGCCGGGGAACGAGATCTGTCCGGCGTGGTTGCGCAGATGGAGGGACCGCTCGGTCAGGATGAGCTCCGGCCCGTCGTCACCCTCGGCGAAGCAGACCAGAACTGCGGCCGGGCGGGCGTTGGACGGCGGATCCCACAGCAGCGGTGCCATCTGATCGGGACGGACATTGCCCGCCAGTTCCACGACGGGCTCAAGCCACGACGGGAGATCAGATGGGGGCTGGATGCTCACGGCTGTCCTTTCGCCAGCGTGTCCCCCAGGTGCCGGCGCAGGGCTGCCGTCACCTCGGGGTAGGTCCGGAATGCGGTCCGCTCCGTGCCCACCATCCTCCCGCGTGCGTCGACGAATACTGTCAGCGGCAGGCCGCTGTGCCATCCAAAAGGACCGCGGGTGAGGCCCTTCGGGTCCTCGAGCTGCGGGTAGTCGATCTGGGCTGCGGTGAGCGACTTCCACGCCTCAGCCGACGCGTCCTGGACATCGATGCCGAGGAATGCGACCTCGTCGCCCCACTCCCGGTGGGCGCGCGCGAGCAACGGGAGCTCCACCTTGCACGGACCGCACCAGCTGGCCCAGAAGTTGATCAGCATTGGCCGTCCGGCCAGTGCGCGAAGCTCACGTCGAGTATCTGATCCCAGGCAGTTCAAGGTCAGGTCCGGCACCGCCTTGGGCCCGGCAGCCGCCGCCTCGCCGTGGGGTGGGCAAAGGTCGGGGAGGGCTTGGCTCGGTGCCGGGGTCGCCGCGTCGGCGGTGGGTCCCGAGGGCGACGGCCGGACGTCGCCGGCCGGAGCCTCAGCGGTTCGCTGCTGGCAGGCCCCGGTGAGAGCGGCGGCACAGAGAACCGCGACGACCGCGGCCCTCACGCGCGACCTTCGGTGGTCAGCAGGGCTTCGGCGACCGCCCGGTCGGTCGGCCCGAGACCGAAGCTGGGGCACCACTGCGCGACCGGACATGCTCCGCACGCGGGCTTGCGGGCATGGCAACAGCGCCGACCGTGCCAGATCATGCGGTGGCACATCATCGTCCATTCGGTCTTCTCGATCAGCGCACCGATCGCGAACTCGGCCTTCACGGGATCCTTCGACGTCTTCTCGTCGATCCACCCCATGCGTCGACTCAGCCGAGCGAGATGAGTGTCGACGGTGATACCGGGAACGCCGAACGCGTTGCCGAGCACGACATTGGCCGTCTTGCGGCCGACGCCGGGCAGCGTGACCAGGTCGTCGAGCCGCGGCGGGACGTCGCCGTCGAACCGTTCAACGAGTGCGGCCGACATCCGCAGCAGGCTGTCGGTCTTGGCCCGGAAGAAGCCGGTGGTCCGAATGATCGCCTCGACCTCGGACCGCTCGGCGGCCGCAAGCCGGTCGGCATCCGGATACCGGGCGAACAAGGCCGGCGTCACGGCGTTGACGCGCCGGTCGGTCGTCTGGGCCGACAGGATCGTTGCGACGAGGAGCTGGAACGGGGACTCGAAGTCGAGCTCGCACTTGGCGTCCGGATAGGTCTCGGCCAGGACACGATCCATCTTGCGTGCCCGCCGTACCAACGACGTCGGCGGCTTCGGAACCGCGGGCGTTTTTTGCTTGGCTGGCACGCCAATGAGGGTATCTGGGGCCACCCACCGCTCCCCGGCGGCGGCGGCTCATGCCCTAGCGTCGACCCATGACCGCCGACAGCACCGCTGCGGACACCACTGCCGACCCGACTGGGGACGCTGCCGCGCTGGCAGAGGCGCAGGTGGCTCGGGTGGCGGACGACCCGGCCGGGCGGCTGGGGCTGTTGCACGAGCTGTACGCGCCCGCCGACGGCCGGAGCCGGGCCCCGCACCTGCCCTACCGACGGGCAGCTCACGCCTTCATGAGCTGGCAACTCCGCCGCGGGCTGCTCGAGCCGCTGGACGCCCCAGTACCGGGAAGCCCGTGGTGGCGCGCGGTCAATGCTCGTCTGTTGCGGGACACCGCCGAGGCGCGAGCCCTGGCGGCCGGCCATGACGGATCGCCCTCGTCGGACAGCGTCGCAGCCGCGGTGGAGTTCATCCGTCGCCCGAGCGCGCGCCGGTGGTACCGCGCGCACAACCACTCGATCGTCTCGGCGTACCTGGCACACCGTGACCTCGCCGACCAGGAAGGCCGGGTCGAGCGGTTCTTCATCAACCTCGCGCTCGTCCGCGTCCTGTACGCGCACGCGCTGGTGGCCGCGCCCCGACTGGCACTCGGCCCGTTCGCGCCGGTCGCACCGCCACTCGGCGACCCACGGCTGGGGATGACCGCGATCTTCCTGTCCCTGTCCCGTGTGCTTCCGGCGACCTATCCGGTCGGCGACGACGTGCGCCGTTTCATCGACGACGAGCACGGTTTCGGTCACCTGCTGGACGTCGGCGTCATCCAGCCGCGCATCGGGCGGCTCTACGACTGGTCAGCCGGCGAGCTGGGCATCCGGGCGCTGCGCGACCTGGTCGACGGGGGCGTCCCGGTCTATGCCTGGGGAGTCTCGGACCACGACGCCGGCCACGACCCGTGGCGCCCGCGACCCTCACGCACCGCGCGGCTGGCCCGGGTCGTCGTGCGCTGACGAGGCCGGCCCCGAGGTATTACTTGTCGACAACGCTCGGCCTGTTCATTGGAATTTCGACCATGCGTGCGCGACGATGTGACAGACGCAACATCGACAAGGGACCCCTGTGACTGACCACGTGCTTCGCCAAGCCCCGCTCTTCGCCGGTCTTGAGGAACAAGCTGCCGACATTCTTGAGAAGTCGATGACGCCGCTGAGCCTGCGGCGTGGCGACGTGCTGTTCAACGAGGGCGACGACGGAAACCAGCTCTACGTGGTGCTCGAGGGCAAGGTCAAGCTCGGTCGGACGTCGGCCGACGGACGCGAGAATCTGCTGGCCCTGATCGGTCCGGGCCAGATGTTCGGTGAGCTGTCGTTCTTCGACCCGGGCCCGCGCTCGGCCACGGCCACGGCCGTCACCGACGTCGAGCTCAGCGTGCTCGGACATGACGTGCTCGGCCCGTTGGTCGGGGACCACACCGGGGTCGCGCTGGCCTTCCTGCACCAGCTGGCCGAACGCCTGCGCCGCACCAACGAGGTCGTCGGCGACCTGGTGTTCTCCGACGTGCCGGGACGCGTCGCCAAGGCGCTGATCGACCTTGCCGAGCGGTTCGGTCGGCAAGCCGACGACGGCATTCATGTCAGCCACGACCTCACCCAGGAGGAGTTGGCTCAGCTGGTGGGAGCCTCCCGCGAGACGGTCAACAAGGCGCTGGCCGACTTCGCCTCGCGCGGCTGGCTCCGGCTGGAGCCTCGCGGAGTCGTCGTCTACGAGCCCGAGCGGCTCGAGCGCCGCGCCAGGTAGAGCTCACACCTCGATTTCAGGCGTCACGTATTCGAGATAGTCGAGCTGCGCTCGAACGCTGAGTTCGGCGGCCGGCCAGAGGTGCTTCTCGACCTCGGCGTAGACCACGGCGACGACGTCTTCGGGCGTCGTCGCGCCCGCTGCCATCGCCGCCCTGACCTGGTCGAGCCGCTCGGCTCGGTGTTCGAGGTAGTAGTCGACGACCGGAAGCGGGTCCTCCACCACCGGCCCGTGTCCCGGCAGGAAGCGGGTCGCGGCCCCCTCCAGCACGAGTTCGCGGATCCGCGCCAGCGAGTCCAGGTACGGACCCAGCACCCCGTCCGGCCAGGCGATCACCGTCGTGCCGCGACCAAGGATGGTGTCGCCGGTCAGCAGCGATCCGTCGTCCGTCACCAGGATGGCGATCGAGTCGGTGGTGTGGCCGGGAACCGTGGCGATCTCCAGAGCGAGCCCAGCCACGTGGAGAAGCTCACCGTCGGCCAGCGGGTCGCCGCTGCGGCAGAGCTGGTCGTCCAGCGCTCGCGCTGGTGCGCCGGTGAGCTCGGCGAACCGGTCGATGGATTCGGTGTGGTCGAAGTGGTGGTGTGTGTACAGCACCAACTCCACCTCACCGGCGACGCTCAGGACGGCCGCGAGGTGCTCCTCATCCAGCGGACCCGGGTCCACCACGACTGAGGTGTCCGAGCCCGGCGCACGCAGGATCCACGTGTTGGTGCCGTCGAGCGTCATCATGTTGGGGTTGTCGGCCCGCACCAGCTGGGCGAAGTCGGTCACGATCGCATGGTTCTTCGCGGGGGTCATGGCGTCTCCACTGCGTACTCGAGGAACAGCTCACCGTCGACGTCGACGAGCGTCGGTTCGATCCGCGCGAACGCCCGTTCGGCGACTGCCCGCGGCAGATCTGCGACCGTCAGGCCCTCCAACTCGCGGCACGTGACGGCTGTGGGCGGCAACATCATGTAGGCGCCCGACTCCACGGCCGGCCAGATCTCACGGATCGGCCACCACTCGGCCCGATCGGCCTCGCCCGGGAGGGAGCCCACCTGCTGGCCCTCGGGCACGGCGGCAATGAAGAAGCGGGTGTCGAATCGCTTCGGCTCGAACGTCGGTGTGACCCAGTGGGCCCAGGCGCCGAGCAGATCGACCCGCAGGATCAATCCCTGGGCATCGAGGAAGTCGGCGAAGTCGAGTTCGCCGGCGTCGAGTGCCCGCCGTTCAGCGGCGAACCCCGACGTGTCGGCAATGACGGGATCCTGCTCCCCGGGGCTGGCAAAGAGGACGCCGGACTCCTCGAAGGTCTCGCGCAGCGCCGCCACGACGAGTCCGCGCGCCACCGATTCGGCGCAGTTGAAGGCGGCGGCCCACGCCGCCGCATCGGGCCCGACCCAGTCGGTCACCCGGAGATCGCCGGCGTGGACACCTCCACCGGGAAAGACGAGCATGCCGGGCGCGAACTCCAGCGTCGAGCGCCGCCGCAACAGGTAGGTCTCCAAGCCCTGCTCGCCGTCCCTGACCAGCGCGATGGTGGCGGCATCTCGGGGTGTCGCCGGGGAGGCGACCACTCCCTGCGGCGGCCGCAAGGACTCCGGGAGCGGGATTCGCATCGTCACGCGGCACGCACCACAAGCTCGACCTCCACCGGTGCGTCCAGCGGCAACGAGGCCGCCCCGACCGCGCTGCGCGCATGCTGTCCGGCGTCGCCGAACACCGCGCCGAGGAGCTCGCTGGCACCGTTGGCCACCGCCGGCTGACCGACGAAGTCGGGCGCCGAGGCCACGTACACGACAACCTTCACGATCTGCTGGATCGCATCCAGTCCGCCGGCGACCGAGGCGGCGGCAGCCAGCGCGTTGAGTGCGCACTGCTCAGCACACGCGCGGGCCTCGTCCTCCGACACCTCGGCACCGACCTTGCCGACATGCATCAGCGCGCCGTCGCGCATCGGCACCTGGCCGGCCGTGAAGACCAACTCGCCGACGCGGCTCGCCGGCACATAGGCGGCCAGTGGGGGAACGACCTCCGGCAGGGTCAGGCCGCGTTCGGCCAGACGTGCCGAGGGCGAGCCGGGCCGGCTCATGCTCATCCGCTGACCGGGCGCTTGAAGTAGGCCACCAGGTTCTCCGGGTTCATGCCCGGAACGATCTGAACCAGTTCCCACCCGTCGGCGCCGAAGTTGTCGAGGATCTGCTTTGTGCTGTGCACCAGCACCGGGGCCGTGAGGTACTCCCATGTCGTCATGGTCCTGACCTTAAGGGAACGTTGCCGACTAAGGTTCAAGCCGTGGCCCTCTCCACCTCCCTCCACATCGTCTCGGGCAAAGGCGGCACCGGTAAGACGACGGTGGCGGCGGCGCTCGCCACAGCCCTGGCCGACGTCGGCAAGCGGGTTCTGCTGTGCGAGGTCGAGGGCCGCCAGGGCATTGCCCAGCTGTTCGACGTGCCACCGCTGCCCTACGAGGAGCGCAAGATCGCCGTCGGGCTCGGCGGCGGTGAGGTGTACGCGCTGGCCGTCGATGCCGAGTCGGCCCTGCTCGAGTACCTGCAGATGTACTACCGACTGGGGCGTGCCGGAAAGGCGCTCGACCGGTTCGGCATCATCGACTTCGCCACCACGATCGCACCGGGCGTCCGCGACGTCCTGCTGACCGGCAAGGTCTACGAGGCCGCGAAGCGGAAGAAGGGCGGTGCGGACGGTGGGCGCTTCGTCTACGACGCCGTCGTGCTGGATGCGCCGCCGACCGGCCGCATCACGCGCTTCCTCGGCGTGAACGAGGAGGTCGCCGGCCTGGCGAAGGTCGGACCGGTCAGGCGCCAGGCCGACTCGATCATGTCGATGATGCGCTCCCGCAGCACCCGCGTGCATCTGGTGACTCTGCTGGAGGAGATGCCGGTCCAGGAGACCCTCGACGGCATTGCCGAGCTGAAGAAGGCCAGCCTGCCGGTCGGCGCAGTCATCGCGAACCTGGTGAGACCCGCGCTCCTCAGCGACCCGACGCAGAAGGCGTTGCTGTCGGGCAAGCTCGAACAGGCCGCCGTCAGCCGGGCGCTCGAGTCCATCGGTCTGGACGGCGAGGCCGCACCCGACCTCATCACCGAAGGCCTCGGCCACATCGAGCGGCAGACCCTGCAGGCTGAGCAGCGCAAGGAGCTCGGCGATCGCGACGTCGTCGAGTTGCCGGCGTTGGCCGAGGCCATCGATCAAGGGGCGCTGTTCGAGTTGGCTCGCATCCTGCACACCGACCTGCTCAAGGAGGGCTCCTGATGGCCCGCAAGGCAGCGTCGTCAACGAGCCGGTCCACCGGCCCTTCGGCGCCGGTTCGCAACTCGGCCGTGCGGACGTCGAAGGGCGGCCAACTGGACATCGACGATCTCCTGGCCGATCGCAAGGTCGACATCATCGTCTGTTGTGGCTCCGGAGGCGTCGGCAAGACGACGACGGCCGCCGCCCTGGCATTGCGGGCCGCCGAACAGGGCCGCAAGGTCTGCGTGCTCACCATCGACCCGGCCCGGCGCCTTGCGCAGTCCATGGGTCTCACCGAGCTCGACAACACGCCTCGCCCGGTCAAGGGTGTCGACGTCGGCGCCGGTGGAAGCCTCGACGCGATGATGCTCGACATGAAGCGGACCTTCGACGAGGTGGTCCAGACCGCGGCCTCCCCGGAGAAGGCCAAGCAGATCCTCGAGAATCCCTTCTACATCGCCTTGTCCAGCTCCTTCGCCGGGACGCAGGAGTACATGGCGATGGAGAAGCTCGGCCAGCTGCACGCGGATCCCGACTCCCGCTGGGACCTGATCGTCGTCGACACGCCGCCGTCGCGTTCGGCGCTGGACTTCCTGGACGCCCCTGAACGACTCTCATCGCTGCTCGACGGACGTTTCATGCGCCTCATGGTTGCGCCGGCGCGCGGCCCGGCACGCGTCCTCACAGCCGGCCTGTCGCTCGTCACCGGCGCGATGACCAAGATCCTGGGCGGTGAGTTCCTCACCGATGTGCAGGCGTTCATCGCCGCGCTCGACACGATCTTCGGCGGCTTCCGGCAGCGCGCCGAGGCGACGTACCGACTGCTGCAGGCGGACGAAACGGCCTTCCTGGTCGTTGCGGCGCCGGAGCCGGACGCGATTCGGGAAGCGGCCTACTTCGCCGAACGCCTCACCAGCGAGCGCATGCCCCTCGCCGGCCTGGTGGTCAACCGGCTCCACACGCTCGCCGGCCGCAGCATCAGCGCGGCCGACGCCGAGTCCGGCGCTCAGCGGCTCGCCCACGATGGCGCCGACGAAGCCGCGACGGCGACAGCCGAGCTGCTGCTCGTGCATGCCGAGCGGGTGCGCCGGTCACTGCGCGAGGAGAAGGTGGCTGCGCGCTTCACCGCCTCGCACCCGAAGGTGCCCACCGTGGCCGTGCCGGCATTGGCCAGCGACGTCCACGACCTCGACGGCCTGCGCCAGATCGGCGGCCTGCTGGCCGGGGTCGCTCAGCCGACTGCGGCGGCGGACTGAAGGACGGTACGCCAGGTCTGGACGTTCGGGCGACGGCGCAGCAGGGCGCGACGCTCGCGCTCGGTCATGCCGCCCCAGACGCCCCACTCGATGCGGTTGTCGAGCGCCTCGGCCAAGCACTCAGCGCGTACCGAGCACGACGCACAGATGAGCTTGGCGCGGTTCTGTTCGGCTCCCTTGACGAAGAGAGCCTCGGAATTCCCGTGGCATGCGGCCGAAGCGGCCCAATTCGAATTCCAAGTCATGTCGCGCACCTTCCCGAGGATCGACCGGCGTGTCGGTCGAAGAAACGACGTGAATCACGCTAAATACGTCTCTGCAGTCACGTCAGACCCGCGCGGATAGTTCCGTATAGTTCTTTCGAACTAGAGCACACCTGCAACATGGGTCTATCTGGCCACTCGCGTGTCCCCCTGACCTGCCGTTTTGCTCACGTATTCTGACCGCATGCCGTGGGAGGACGTCGCTGACTCCGTGCGGCGATCCGTCGAGACGGTGGAGGTCCCGACCCGCCGGGCCGAGGCGTTGGTCGGGTTGGTCCGCTGGTCCGTTCTGGCCGGCCTGCTCGTCGCGGCGATGCTCGTGCCCGCGGCGGCCTTCGCCGGGGTCACCATGAGCCGGCTCACGCAGGCGATCATCGATCTTCCGGCTGATCTTGCCGACGATCCGGCCGCGCAGACCACCCGTGTCCTGTCCTCGAACGGCAAGAAGATGGCCTACTTCTACCGGGAGAACCGTCAGGACGTCCCACTCGCACAGATCAGCTCGACCATGCAGCAGGCCATCCTGGCGATCGAGGACAACCGGTTCTACAGCCACGGGGCGCTCGACCTCCAGGGCACCGTCCGCGCCGTCATCAACAACGCAACGAGCGGGCCCACCCAGGGCGGGTCGTCGATCACGCAGCAGCTGGTCAAGCTGACTCTCGTCCAGCAGGCCCGCACGCAGGAGGAGATCGAGGCGGCAACCGAGCCATCGCTCACCCGCAAGCTGCGCGAGTTGAAGCTGGCCACGCAGTACGAGCGGGAGCACTCCAAGGACGAGATCCTCGAGCGCTATCTGAACATCGCCTACTACGGCGACGGTGCCTACGGAATCGATGCGGCCGCCCGTCATTGGTTCTCCACGTCGGCCGCCGAACTCACGACGAAACAGGCCGCCCTGCTCGCCGGGCTGGTCAAGAACCCGTCGTACTACGACCCGAAGCGATCCCCGGAACGCGCCACCCAGCGCCGCAACACGGTGCTCGCGGTGATGGCCGAGCAGGGCAAGCTCAGTTCGGCGGACGCACAGCGCTTGATGGCCGAGCCGCTGGGGCTGAAGGTCACCGCCTTCGCCGCCGGCTGTGCTTCGGCCACCGACAACGCCGCCTTCGCCTGTGACTACGTGCGCCGCTTCCTGCTCCAGGAGCCGGCTCTCGGCCAGACCGTGGCCGAGCGGGCCGCTGTCCTGGAGCGGGGCGGCCTCACGATCGAGTCGACCATCGACCCGCTCATGCAGCGCGCGATCCACGCGGCCGTCACCTCCACGGTGGCACCGACCGACCGCGCGATCGGCGCACAGGCGCTCGTCGAACCCGGCACCGGCAAGGTGCGCGGCGTGGCCCAGTCGCGTCCGATGGGCCGCGACGTCGACGCCGGCCAGTCGTACATCAACTTCGCCGTGCCGACGGCTTTCGGCGACTCGGCCGGGTTCCAGGCCGGCTCGACGTTCAAGCTGTTCACGACGGCGGCTGCGCTGAAGAAGGGCATCAAGGTCAACAAGACCTACAACGCGCCGAAGCGCCTCACCATCCCCGGGCGCACGTTCCGCACCTGCGCCGGCGGCGTCGTCGTCGACCCATGGCCCGTCTCCAACTCCACCGTGAGCGGCAAGATGAACATGTACACCGGGCTGCGCAAGTCGGTGAACACGTACTACGCCCAGCTCGAACGCGACACCGGCTTGTGCGACGTCATCGAGACCGCGCAGTCGATGGGCGTCGTCGTCCCCGATCGCGACCAGGTCGGCCCGTTCACGCTCGGCGTCACCGATGTCAGCCCGCTGACGATGGCCGCCGCCTATGCGGTGCCGGCATCCGGTGGCATCTACTGCAGGCCGCTGCCGGTCGACCGGATCCTCGACATGAAGGGCCAGGTCGTCAAGACCTACACGAAGCAGTGCCGGCGGGTGCTCCCGCCGAAGATCGCGGCCCAGATCAACGACATCCTCGAGGGCCTCCAGCGACCGGGCGGGTTCGGCTATGCGAACGGCACCGGGTTGAGCATCCCGTCCGCGGCCAAGACCGGCACGACCAACAGCAACCGCGCGGTCTGGTACGTCGGCTACACGCCGCGCCTGGTCGCCGCATCGATGATCGCGGGAGCTGACGACCAGGGCCGCCCCCGCTCGCTGGCCGGCGCAACCTTGCGCGACACGCCAATCAGCTTCAGCCAGGTGGGCGGCTCGTCGCTCGCCGGGCCGATGTGGAAGAAGGCGATGGGCGCCATCGAGCCGCACCTTCCGCCGACCGACTTCGCGCCGCCGCCGGAGGACAACCCCGACGGCAAGAACCCGACGGCGTCCCCCACACCGGTCGTTCCGGCAACGCCTGTTGCGCCTCTGCCCTGAGTCAGGTCCCCAGCTGGCGCCGCACCTCGGCGGCCACGGCCGCGCCGTCGGCTCGGCCCCGGACCTGCGGCTGGACGACGCCCATGACCGGGCCGATTCCCTTGGGGCCCTCGGCGCCGGTCTTCTCGATGGCGGCAGCGATGATCGCGCTGACCTCGTCCGCGCTCAACGGCTCGGGCAGGTACTCGGCCAGGATCGCGGCTTCAGCGCGCTCCTTCTCGGCGAGCTCGGGCCGGTTGCCCGCATCGAACGCCTCGGCGGCCTCGCGACGCTTCTTCGACTCCGACGTGACCACACCGATGACGTCGTCGTCGGTCAGCTCCCGCGCCTCCTTGCCGGCCACCTCAGCGTTGGTGATCGCCGCGATCGCCATGCGCAGCGTGCCCGCGCGCAGGCTGTCGCGCGCCTTGAGTGCGGCGGTGAGGTCGGCCCGGATCTTGTCCTTCAGCTCTGCCATGCCAGAGAGCCTATGTCCGAGCACCGTTAGGCTCGCGATATGCGGCCGACTGGGGGCACCTCCGTGCACGCGAAACGTGCGTTGGGGACGGCGGCGCTCGGAGCCGTGGCGGCCGGCGCGGCCGCGGTCGCCTGGGCCGCGCTGTACGAGGTGCGCGCCTTTGTCGTCCGGGAAGTGACGGTTCCGGTCCTGCCGTCCGGTTCAGACCCGTTGCGCATCCTGCACGTCTCGGATGTCCACCTCGTCCCGACGCAGGATGCCAAGCGCGCCTGGCTGCGCACGCTCGCGGACACCGACCCCGACCTCGTCGTCAACACCGGCGACAACCTCGCGCACAAGGAGGCGCTGCCGGCCGTGCTGGAGTCGTACGGCGACCTGCTGGACCTGCCCGGGGTGTTCGTCTTCGGCTCGAACGACTACTACTCGCCGATCTTCAAGAACCCCCTTCGCTACCTGTACGGCGGGACGGGGACGGCAGCCGGCAAGGCACCGTGGTGGCACGACCGCCCACGCGACCTCCCGTTCGAGGAGATGCGCCGCGCGTTCACCGAGCGCGGCTGGGTCGACCTGACGAACCGGCACGACACATTGACCGTCGACGGCCGTCGGCTCGCCTTCGTGGGCGTCGACGATCCGCATCTCGGGTTCGATGTCCTGGACGACGAGCCCGCCGACAAGTCAGCCGATCTCGCGATCGGCGTCGCCCACGCGCCGTACTTGCGGGTGCTCGATCGCTGGAACGCCCTGGGATACCCGCTGATCCTGGCCGGTCACACCCATGGCGGACAGCTCTGTGTTCCGGGCTTCGGGGC
>DATEDT010000134.1:0-30039 GCA_035281505.1 Aeromicrobium sp.
TTGGGCGCGGTGTTCGCCTACGCGCCTCGGGCATCGCGGCAGGTCTGGCAGGCGTTGGCGTTCGTGTTCATCTGGGCGCTGATCATCGGTGCCGTCGCCGTGCCGCCGCTGGCGATGACCAGCCAAATCACAACGATGTAATTATCCACAGGTGTGTACACACCCTTGGATAACTCCCGCAGGGCGCTAGCCGCGCCTCGGGGCGCGGCGGGAGGGCGGCCCGGTGAGGGCCGACCGAAGCGACGTCAGGTCACCACGCTTCGCGCTGCTGCGCAGCGCTCCCGCCAGCCCTCGGCTGGCTAGCGGGCAGGGGGTCGGCCGCGACTCACTCCCACTTGGTGGCGAAACCGAACGCCGCGATGATGAAGCTCATCCCGATCACGATGTTCCACTGCCCGAGGTCGGAGTAGAACGGGATGTGCACGGTCGTGTTCGAGGTGACGTAGAAGACGACGACCCACAGCAGGCCGAGAACGGCGCTGACCGACATCGCAACGCCGGCGTACCGCCAGCCGCGGTTCCCCGGCGGGGCCGGCGGGCGGGTGCGGTCGGCGATCGAGGTGGCGACGAGCGCCAGGACGATCGCAATGGCCCAGTTCCATCCGCCGATGGCCGAGAGCAGGGGCACGGTTCCCACCTTCGGGAAGTCCTTGTCGCTGGTGGCGAAGTACGCGCCAACCGCCCAGGCGATCGCGGTCAGGAGCAGCGCTGCGGCCAACGGATGACGCCATCCGCCCAGCGTTCGGCGGACCTTCACGGGCTTCTTCTCTGGCCGTTTCGAGGAGGACACGGTCGTTAGCCTACGACTGGCAGCCGGGGAGGATCGGGTTGGTGTCGGCCGGGTCGCATTCGTCGTCATTGTTGTCCGGAGGTGTCGGATCGTCGGCCTCGGACGTGATCTCGACCGTCTCGCCGCGCGACAGGTCCTCTCCGGCGTTCGGGTCCTGGTCGGTGACCTTGCCGTCGTCCGGACCGTTCACCTCGACGTCGAAGCCGGCGTCCTCGAGGGTGTTCCTGGCGTCGCTGACGCTCTTGCCGACCACGTTCGGCACCGACGCCTCGCCGCGCGAGACGTAGAGGGTGACGGTCGACCCCTTCTCGACATCGGAGCCTTCCGGCGGGTTCGAGTTGATGACCTCGTCCTCGGGTGCGGAGCTGTCCCGCTCCTCCTTCTCCACCTTCAACTGGTACTGGTCGCTCTCCAGCAGGTTCTTGGCGTCTTCGAAGGTGTAACTGCCCAGGGACGGCATGGTCACCGTCTCCTTGCCGGTGGAGACGGTCAACGTGATCGTCGTGCCGGCCTCCAACAGGGTGCCGCCGGCCGGATCCTGCGAGATCACATCACCGGCGGGCACAGTCGGGTCCGGTTCCTCGACCTTCTCGACCTCGAACTGGACGGCCTCCAGTTCGGACTTGGCGACGTCGTACGGCTGGCCCGACACCTCGGGCACGGCCACCTTCTCGTCGGCGGGCGGTTCCTGGCTGAGCAATGCCCAGGCCGCGGTGCTGAGCAGCACCAGGGCGATCAGGGCGAGGGCCCAGAACGCGAACTTGCTGCGGCCGCTGCTCTGCTTGGCTCGCGAGGGCGGGGGCAACTTCGATGCCTCGGCCGACGTCATCGCCGGCACCGCCTGCGTCACCTGAGTGGCGTTCGCTGAGCCGCTGAGCCCGGACAGGGCGTCGACAGCGGCGACCGCGGTGGCCGAGGCCGGGCTCGGCGCCGACGGCGGTGAGACGGCATGGCCGGCGAGCACACGCTCGATGTCGGCGCGCATGTCGGCCGCGCTCTGGTAGCGCTCGTCGGTGCGCTTGGCCAGCGCCTTGGCGACGATGTGGTCGACGTTGCCACTGACGTCCGGGTTGAACTGCGACGGCGGGCGGGCCTCCTCGCGGACGTGCTGGTAGGCCACGGAGACGGGGCTCTCGCCGATGAACGGCGGACGTCCGGCAAGCAGCTCGTAGAGCAGGCACCCGGTCGAGTAGATGTCGGAGCGGGCGTCGACGGTCTCGCCGCGGGCCTGCTCGGGGGACAGGTACTGCGCTGTGCCGATGACGGCGGCGGTCTGCGTGACCGAAGCATCGGCGAGGGCGCGCGCAATGCCGAAGTCCATGACCTTGACCTGGCCATCGGGCGTCAGCATGACGTTGGCCGGCTTGATGTCGCGGTGGACGATGCCCTGCCGGTGGCTGTAGTCGAGCGCGTTCAGGACGTCGGCCACGATGGAGAGCGCGCGTTCCGGCAGG
Source organism: Aeromicrobium sp. (assembly GCA_035281505.1). Classification (GTDB taxonomy): domain Bacteria; phylum Actinomycetota; class Actinomycetes; order Propionibacteriales; family Nocardioidaceae; genus Aeromicrobium. Next base: position 2,245 of record DATEDT010000134.1, read on the forward strand.
ATCTTGCGGCCGTCGCGCAGGACATCGCGGAGGGTCTGGCCATCCACGTGCTCCATGACGATGTAGGGGATGTGGTGGCCGTGAGCGTCGGTCGCCTCGCCGGTGTCGTACACCGCGACGATGGATGGGTGGTTGAGCGACGCGGCCGACTGGGCCTCGCGGCGGAACCTGGCCTGGAAGGTGTCGTCGGAGGCCAGATCGGGACGCAGTTGCTTGATGGCGACAGTGCGCCCGAGGCGCTGGTCGCGACCGATGCGCACGTCAGCCATGCCGCCGCGACCGAGAATCCCCCCGAGTTCGTAGCGGTTGCCCAGCAGGACGGGTTCGGTTCCGTCGCCGGATTCACTCATGTCGCAAATCTCCCATATTCGGTCGAACAATCACGGCTCACCGCTCCAGCACCGCCTGCATGACACTGCGTGCGATCGGCCCGGCGAGCCGTCCGCCGGCGATCTCGCTGCGCGCCGTGTCACTGGATTCGACGACCACCGCGACCGCCACCTCCGGATTGTCGGCTGGGGCGAAGGAGACGAACCAGGCGTACGGCGGCCGGTCCTTGGTGGACTGCGCGGTGCCGGTCTTGCCGGCCACATCCAGGCCGGGGATGCGCGCCGACGCCGCCGTGCCGTCGGTCACCGTGCTGACCAACATCTGCGTCAGCTTGTCGGAGTTGACCCCACTCATCGCCTGGCCGAGTGACTCCGGCTCGGTCTCCTCCAGGACGCGCAGGTTCGGCGCCCGGACGGCCTTGACCACGTACGGACGCATGACCTCGCCGTTGTTGCCCACCGCGGCCGCAACCATCGCCATCTGCAGCGGCGTGGCCGAGACCTCGAACTGTCCGATGCCGGACTGGGCGAGCTGCGGCGGCTCGAGGTCGCCGGTCGGGAAGCGGCTCGGACCGGAGGGCAGGCCGGCCAACGGGTCGGTGCCGAAACCGAAGGCGCGGGCCTGCTCGGCCAGGGCTTCCTCCCCGACTTCGCCGGCCAGGGCACCGAAGGCGACGTTGCAGGAGACGTTCATCGCGCGCTCGAACGTGATGCGCTCACCGCCGCAGTTGCCGTTGTCGTGGTTGCCGAGCGTGTAGGTGATCCCGGGGAAGCTGAGCGTCTTTCCGGCCTGAACCATGTCGTCGGGGTTGAGATTGAGCTTCTCGAGTGCGGCTGCCGCCGTCACCAGTTTGAACGTCGAGCCGGGCGGCAGTGTCTGTTGGGTGGTGCGGTTGAGCATCGGTTGGGTCTTGGCGTTGATGAGCCGTCCCCACGCTCGCTCCACCTTGTCCAGGTCATGGCTGGCCAGCGCCGCGGGGTTGTAGGACGGCTGGCTCACCATCGCGAGGATCTCGCCGGTCGACGGTCGGATCGCGAGGACGGCGCCGCGCGTGGTCACGCCCAGCCGCTGGATGCCGGTGGCCGCGGCTTGCTGGGCGAGCGGATCGAGGGTGGTCTCGACGATGCCGCCCTTGGGTTGCTTGTTGGCCAGGACGTCGACCACGCGGCTCACGAAGAGCCGGTTGTCGCTGCCGGACAGGACCGGGTTCTGCGAGTACTCCAGTCCACCGCGGCCGTAGATGTACGAGAAGTACCCGGTGATCGGTGCGTACAGCTTTCCGTCGCTGTAAGTGCGCTGGTACTTGTACGCGTCGTCCGACGGGACACTCTCGGCCACCGGCTCTCCGTCGACGAGGATCGGCCCCCGATCGCGGGAGAACTCCTCATTGATGACGCGCTTGTTGCCGTTCTTGGCGTTGAGGCTGTCGGCTTGGACGAACTGGACGTAGTTGGCGTTGGCCAGCAGCGCCAGGAACAGCACGAGACAGGCGACGGCCAGGGAGCGGATCGGCCGGTTCACAGCTTCACCACCTGCGTTTCGTCGTCGCTGTCGAGCGGGGTTACTGACGGCGCGGGACGTCGGGTCTGGTCACTGATACGCAGCAGCAGGGCGATGATGGCCCAGTTCATGACGACCGAGGAACCGCCTTGGGCGAGGAACGGCGTGGTCAATCCGGTGAGCGGGATGAGCCGTGTCACGCCACCGATGACGACGAACACCTGGAGCGCGAAGGAGAACGCGAGGCCGGCCGCGAGCAGCTTGCCGAAGGCGTCGCGGCAGGTGAGCGCGATCCGCAGGCCGCGTTCGACGATGAGCCCGTAGATCAGGATGATCGCCATCAGACCGGTCAGACCGAGCTCCTCGCCGAGTGATGCGGCGATGAAGTCGGAGAACGAGAACGGGGTCAGTTGTGGACTGCCTTGTCCCAGGCCGCGGCCGAGGATGCCGCCGTGCGCGAGCCCGAACAGGCCGCTGATGATCTGGCCGTTGGTGTCGGGGTCACCGAACGGGTCGAGCCACGCGTCGAACCGTTCCCGGACGTGGCCGAAGGTCAGATAGCCGAAGTAGGCGCCGGCGGCGAAGAGCACTCCGCCGACGACCAGCCAGCCGGACCGTTCGGTCGCGACGTAGAGCATGACGACGAACAGACCGAAGAACAGCAGGGACGAGCCGAGGTCGCGCTGCAGGACCAGGATGCCGACGCTGACCAGCCAGCCGGCGAGGATGGGACCGAGGTCGCGGCCGCGCGGCAGGTCGACTCCGGCGATCCGGCGGCCGGCCAAGGCCAGCGCGTCCCGCTTCACCACGAGGTAGCCGGCGAAGAAGATGGCCAGGCAGATCTTGGCCGCCTCGCCCGGCTGGAAGCTGAACGGCCCGATGTTGATCCAGATGCGCGCGCCGTAGTGGGCAGCACCGATGAACGGCAGCAGCGGCATGACGAGCAGCGCGAGTGCGGCAAAGCCGAAGGTGTAGGTGAGCGACTGCAGTCGTCGGTGGTCGCGAACGACCACCAGCACCACGGAGAACGCGGCGAGTCCGAGGATCGTCCAGACCAGCTGCGGCCCGGCGAAACCTTGCCGCTCAGGGTCGATCTGCTGCCGGCCGAGGTCGAGGCGGTAGATCATGGCCAGTCCCAGGCCGTTCAGGCACAGGACCAGGGGCAGGAGGACCGGGTCGGCGTACGGCGCCACGCGGCGGATGACGAAATGGGCCGCGACCGCGAGGGTGACGAGACCGGCGGCGAGCCCGAGGGCGCCGGCCGGGATGCGTCCTTGGGCGCCGAGGCCGACGGCGCAGTAGGACATCACGCCGATGCTGACGGCGAGGATCGTGAGGAAGAACTCTGCTCCGCGTCGCTTCCGCGGAACCCAGACTCCGGAGGTACTCATGTCGTGGAGGGGGCCGGGTTGACGGTGCTGCTGGGACTCGCGGACGGCGATGGTGTCGGCGTGGGCTTCGGCTTCGCGCGCGATGCGCGCAGCCGGGCGACCGTGGCGTCCGCCTCGGCGCGGTCCCGGGCCTCGATTCCCTCGACGACCAAGTCGCGATTGACCCGGGTCAGTGCCGAGATCGGGATGTCCGTCTCCTGAACGACGCTGTTGAGTGAGATGAGGGGCAAATCGGCGTCCACACCCCGATAGATGGCGACGCGGTCATTGCTGACGCCGACGAAGTACTCGGTCTGACTGGCGCGGTACAGCGCGACGGCGCCGGCGATCAGGACGAGCAGCGCCACGCTGATCACGAGCCCGTACCGAAGCCAGCTCATGCGGCTGGGCGGCACGTAGGAGTACCGCAGCTCCTCGACGTCCGGCGGCGGAGCGATGGTTGCGGTGGTCTCGGCAGCGGCCGGTCGGCGGCGGGGCCGGTCGGCGGCAGCGCCCACGAGCTTGGGCTCGCCCGGTTCGTCTGCGGCCTCGACGAGTTCGCCGATCACGACCGTGATGTTGTCGAGTCCGCCCCCGGCGAGCGCCAGCTCGATCAGGCGGTCGGCGGCTTCGTCCAGGCTCGGGAGTGCGAGAGCTTCGGCGATCGCCGCGTCGTCGACCATGTCGGTGAGGCCGTCGCTGCACAGCAGGTACCGGTCGCCGGCCAGCCCCTCCACCTCACCGATGTCGGGCTCGTCGTCGGCCCGGCCGACGAGTACGCGGTGCAGCAGTGAGCGGTGCGGGTGGACCCGCGCCTCCTGGGCGGTGATCCGCCCTTCGTCCACGAGGCTCTGCACGAACGAGTGATCGTGGCTGAGCTGGGTGAATTCGCCCGCGCGCAGACGGTAGGAGCGCGAGTCGCCGATGTGGGCGGTGACGAAGTGTGCTCCGGTCCACAGCATGGCCTCGAGCGTGGTGCCCATGCCGTCGACGGCCGGATCGATGGCCGAGATCTCGCCGATCCGGCGGTTGGCATCGCGGACGGCCTGCAGGAGGGCGGTGCGCGGATCGTCGAGCTCGCGGTCGACCGTGCGGACGATGTTCATCGTCGTGGCCGAGGCGAGGTCGCCTGCGGCCGCGCCACCCATGCCGTCGGCCACCGCGATCAGCCGGGCGCTGGCATAGCCCGAGTCCTGGTTGCTGCTGCGGCGCAGACCGGTGTCGGTGCGGGCGACGTAGCGCAGGGAGAGCGGTGCCATGGCCTACTTCCGCAGTTCCACGATGGTCTTGCCGAGACGCACCTGGATGCCGATTCCGACCGGAACAGGCTTGGAGACGCGCTGACTGCCGACGTAGGTTCCGTTGGTCGATCCGAGGTCCTCGACGAACCACTGTTCCCCATTGGTGGCGAACCGTGCGTGCCGGGTGGAGACGTAGTCGTCGTCCAGCCGGATGGCGGCGTCGGTGCCGCGCCCCAGCAGGATCGGCTGATCGCCGAGGGGCACGCTCTGGCCGGTGTTGGGCCCGCCGACGATCTGCAGCTTGGTCGGGATGCCGCGCTTCGGCTTGGCCGGCTTCGCCCGGTCCTTCGGCTTGTCCTGCTTGGGGCCCGATCCCGTCGGCGCCAGGGCCGGGGCTTTGGTGCCGATGATGTCCGAACGGATGACGGAGATGGCCGAGAGCACGAACAGCCACAGCACGGCGAGGAAGCCGATCTTGATGAGTGTGAGCGTCAGTTCAGACATCGTCACTCACCTCGTTCTGGTCGGCGGGTGTACCAACGCTGGTGTCGCGGGGCTCATCGGTGGTTGAGGTGGCGACGGAGTCGCCCTCGAAACCACTGCCCCTGACCGAGTCGGTGATGCGCACCACGATGACGGTATTACCCAATTGGATGTGAGAGCCGTCCCGGACGTGTGCGTCGCTGACGCGCTGCCCGTTGAGGACCACGCCGTTCGTCGAGCCGAGGTCGTGGACGGTCACCTCGGTGCCCTGATCGCCGTGGGCGACCGCGAGCTGCGCATGCTTGCGGGAGATGCCCGGATCGTTGATCCGCAGCTCGGCATCGCTGCCGCGACCGATGACGACGCCCGGCGGGTGGAGCGGGTGGCGCATGCCGTTGACCTCGATGAGCACGTCCGACGTGCGGATGGCGGTCTCGGTCATCCGCTCGCCGGGCACCGGGGTGACCGCTGCGCTGGTGTTGCTGAGCACCCGGAACCGGCCGGTGCCGAGGTCGTCGGCCTCGGCAAAGCCGATCTCGAGCGGCCCGGGCAGCGTGTACCGCTGCTCGGCGACGTGCTCCTCGACCAGGCGGCTCAGCTCGGCGGCCAGGGTGTCGCCGAACGGGGCGAGCCGGCCGTAGTCGGAGGGGGACAGTTCGACCACGAAGGCATTGGCGGCGAGCACCCGGTCGCGGGACAAAGCTTGGGCGGAGTTGTCGACCTCACGCTGCAGGGCCGCGGCGATCTCGACCGGCTGGACGGCGCTGCGGAACGCGCGCGCAAAAGCGCCGGTCACGACGCCTTCGAGCCGCTGCTCGAAGCGTTGAATGACGCCAGCCATCGCAAGCCCCTCCCTCCTCGCTCGGCCCTCCCGCAGGGGAGACGGTTCGATCGTATCGGGCCGTCCGTCGTGCAGATCGCCCCTGTTAGACTCACTCTTCGGTTCGACCCCGTCATCGGAGTTGGATCATGCGCGAGTGGCGGAATGGCAGACGCGCTGGCTTCAGGTGCCAGTGTCCGCAAGGGCGTGGGGGTTCAAATCCCCCCTCGCGCACCCGACCCAAGTAAGAGGTGGGCGGCGGGAGTCTTGTATCCGTCGCTCCCGCGATGTAGGCCTGAGTACCGGCACTCCCCGAAGTGCGAACTCGTTTGCCGCGCCAGGAACGACGTCACCCCGCCGGGCTCACTGGTGCAGCAAGCTGGCACACGCGCCGTCAGGCGGTCGTCGATACAGAACCAACTACGTAGCCCACGACTGACGGCCGACCACCCCAGTCTTGGACCCATGGGGTGCACGGCCGACTATTGTCGCCGGGTGAATCCGATTTCGCCGACGAGCGCCGCAGTTCAGCCTCAACGCTTCAGCGGCCGCGCGATTCTCGTGACCGGAGCCTCCTCCGGTTTGGGGGCGGCGGCCGTCCGCCGGTTTGCCGCCGAGGGCGGGTCTGTCTACGCCGCGGCGCGGGACCAGGCGCGCCTCGCCGAGGTGGCCGCGAGTTGCGCCGACCTCGCCGGGTCAGTCAGCTTCGGACCCCTCGACGTCGCTTCGCCGGACTCCTGCCGAGTCGCGGTGGCCGCGGCGGTCGAGGAGTTCGGCCGGCTCGACGTGCTTGTCAACAATGCGGGTCGGCACGACTTCCGGATCACGACCGAAGTGACCGACGAGCAGTGGGCCCACGACGTTGCGGTGAACCTGAGCGGTGCATTCTTCCTCGCGCAGGCGGCGATCCCGCACCTGCTCGGCGTCGACGGCAACATCGTCAACGTCGCCTCGGTGGCCGGGTTGATGGGTGAGGCGTACTCGGCGGCATACACCGCGTCCAAGCACGGCATCGTCGGGCTGACGAAGGCGCTCGCCGTGGAGTACCTGCACACCGGGATGAGGGTGAACTGCATCTGTCCGGGCGGCATGGACACGCCGCAGGTGCACACGATCGACGTGCCCGAGGGGGCGAACTGGGACCTGATCATGCGAGTCTCGGCCGCGCGCGGGCTGATGGACGCCGACAGCGTCGCCGCCGTGGTCGCCTTCCTGGCGTCCGACGACGCGTCCGCCGTGCACGGCAGCATCCAGGCCGTCGACCAAGGCCACCTGGCCGGCTAGGAAGTGTGATTCCCACCCCAGTCGGATGCGCACGCTCCACCGGCGAGGCACGCTTGGAGCATGAGCCTGCTGGAGCACGCCAGCCGCACGACCGCGACCCCTTGGTACCTGCGGTCGTCGGAACCCGGCCTGCGTGCCGACTTCGTGCCGTCACCGGCTGGCCCCGTCGAGGACGAGGCGCCTGACCGTCCCGTCCCACACGTCGGTGCCGGCCGCACGCTGCAGACCATCCGTCTGGGCATGGACATCGGCGGCACCTTCTTCAAGGGCCAGCGTGAAGCCGGTGAGGTCTTCAGCATGAACACCCGGTTCGACCCCCGGCCGGTCGTCGTCGTGTCCCACCCCGACCACATCAAGTCACTCGTGACGCGGCCGGATCTCGCGCCGTCCGTCACGGGTGAGTCACCAATTCGTCCGATCGTCGGCCTGTCCGTGCTCACCGCGAATGGTGCGCATCACCGCCGCCAGCGCAGACTGCTGATGCCGCCCTTCCACGGCGACGCGATCACCGCCTACCGGGAACAGATCCGGGAGGCCACGGCACGGGAGCTCGACGGTTGGTCGACCGGGACGCCCTTCGCCCTGGCTCCGGCAGCCCAGGCCATCACGCTCGACGTCATCATGGCCGGCATCTTCGGCATCGAGGGCAAGCTGACCGACGCCGAAGCGCATCTCCGGGAGCGCGTCCTGTGGTTGCTGCGCATGTCGATGTCCCGGCTGGCTCTCGTCGGCGAGCTGATCAACGCGGGCCGCCCCGAGCCGGTCGGTCTCCTGAAGTGGGCCCTGGTGTCAGTGGATCGCGCGCTCTATGCGGTCATCGGGCAGCGTCGCGTCGAGCATGTGCCGGGGGAGCGGAACGACATCTTGTCGCTGCTCCTGGACGCCCGCGACGAGGAGGGACAGGGCCTCACCGACGAGGAGTTGCGCAATGAACTCCTGACGCTCGTGCTGGCCGGCCACGAGACGACCGCCAACACGATCGCCTGGGCCTTCGAACGACTGGTTCGCCACCCCGCCGCCTATGCCCGGCTTCGTGACGCCGTCCGATCCGACGATGACGAGGGCTATCTGGACGCGACGATCCACGAGGCGATGCGCGTCCGCCCCGTCGTCCCGGTGATCGGACGTCGTGCGACCGTGCCGTGGCAATTCGGCGACGTCGTCGCGCCGAGGGGTTCACGCATCCTGGTCGGGATCATCCTGACCCACCACCGACCCGACATCTATGCCGATCCGTACCGGTTCAACCCGGATCGATTCCTGGGCGTCAAGCCCAGCACGTCCGAGTGGCTCCCGTTCGGCGGCGGCAACCGTCGGTGCCTCGGGGCCGCGTTGGCGATGGAGGAGATGCGGATCGTGCTCGGCGAGATCGCGCGTCGAACGGACCTCGTCGCGACCGACGACGCGCAGGAGCGTCCGGCCCATCGCAACGTCACCATGATTCCCGGCCAGGGTGGCCGCGTCATGGCCACGTCGGTCACGGCCTGACTCGGCCTCCCTCATTCGACATCGGTTTGAGACGATGACCGCATGACCTCTTCGTCGAAGGCTCCGCGCGTCATCACCGAGATCGAGGGCCCGGTTGCCCGGGTCTGGCTGAATCGGCCGGACAAACTGAACGGCCTCGACCTGGACATGATGGAGCAGCTCACCGCGGCGGCCAAGGCCCTGCGCGCGAACACCGCCGTGCGGGTCGTCGTGATCGAGGGTCGCGGCGACTCGTTCTGTGCCGGCCTCGACTTCGCCGCCACGGCCAAGGAATCGAAACTGCGCATCGCCCGGATGGCCCTGCCCAACCCGTTCCGTGGCACCAACGGTTTCCAGGAGTGCTTTTGGGCGTGGCGCAACCTGCCCATGCCGGTCATCGCCATCACGCGCGGACACGTACTGGGTGGCGGCATTCAACTCGCGCTGGCGTGTGACTTCAGGTTCTCCACACCGGACTGCCGGTGGTCGGTCCTCGAGGCGAAATGGGGCCTGATCCCCGACATGACGGGGACGATCCCGCTGGGCGAGCTGGTCGGGGTCGACGTCGCCAAGCGCCTGACGATGACCGGAGAGATCATCTCCGGCGAGCAGGCACATGCCTGCGGGCTGGTGACCGGCGTCGACGCCGCGCCCGAGAAGCTCGCCCAGGAGCTGATCGACGCGATCATCGCGCGGTCGCCCGACTCGGTCGCGGCCTCCAAGCGCCTGCTCAACCTCGCACAGCACGGCAGCATCCGATCGGCGTTCAGCCGCGAGCGCTGGTTCCAGCTGGCGATGTTCCGGACTAAGAACGCCACCATCTCCCGCCAGGCGGGGATGAAGGGCGAGTCGCCGAAGTTCGGCCCGCGAGTCTTCAAATGAGCGACGACGGGACGGACAAGCAGCGCAAGGTCGCCGACCAGTACGACCGCGGGTATGACTACACCCAGTACTGGACGCACCGGAACTACGAGCACGCGGCCGAGGAGGCGGCGCTGCGGCGACTGCTCGCCGGGCGACACTTCGCCCGTGCCGCCGACGTGGGCGGCGGGTTCGGCCGGCTGTGCCTGCTGCTGCGCGAGTACGCCGACCACGTCACGCTGGCTGAGCCGAGCGCGACGCAGCTCGAAGCAGCCGAGACCGTCCTCGCCGGCACCGACATCGAGAAGGTGCAGACACAGGCCGACGACCTCGCTTTCGAGGACGGGTCGCTCGATCTCCTGACGATGGTCCGCGTCATGCATCACATCCCCGAACCGTCCACCGAGTTCGGTGAGATCGCCCGTGTCCTGAAACCCGGCGGCACCGCGATCATCGAGGTGGCCAACTACGGGCACTTCAAGAACCGGATGAAGCACCGGCGGGACAAGACGCCACTGCCCTCCGAGCCGGTGAGCATCCGCACGGTCGAGGCCGACCAGCCGGACGCGATCGCCTTCGTCAACCACAACGTCGACACGGTCGTGCGCCAGCTGGCCGATGCCGGGCTCGTCCTCAACCGCAAGCTGTCGGTGTCCAACCTGCGCAGTGAACGGCTGAAGAAGCTGCTGCCGTCGCGCGTCATGGTGGGCATCGAGAAGGCCGCCCAGCGACCCTTGGCCCGTTACGACTTCGGCCCGAGCATCTTCCTGGAGCTCCGCCGCACCTAGCAGGACACCGCAAAAGAACAGTGTGACTACGGTCACATCGAGCAATCGATCATGGCACCATCGGGGCCATGATCAGAACGACCAGGTGGCTCACCGTATTCGGCCTCATCGTCGGCGCCGCCGCGGCGGCCGCGATGGCATTCCTCTTCGTGTCGCTCTGGTGGTGGACGGCTGCCCTGTTCGTCGGGCTGGCAGGCCTCGCGATCTACGACCTGCTGCAGCGGCGGCACAGCGTCCTGCGCAACTACCCGATCATCGGCCACCTCCGCTTCATCATGGAGGAGATCCGTCCTGAGATTCAGCAGTACTTCGTGGAGTCCAACACCGACGGGCGACCGTTCGACCGGGTCACCCGCGATCTCATGTACGACCGGTCCAAGGGCAACCACGGCGAGAAGCCGTTCGGCACGCAGCGCGACGTCAACGAGGTCGGGTACGAATTCGTGGCCCACTCGCTCACCGCGAAGCCGAAGCCCGATGGCGAGGTGCCCAAGGTGCACATCGGCGGCCCGCGGTGCACGAAGCCGTACAACATCTCGATGCTCAACATCTCGGCGATGAGCTTCGGGTCGCTGTCGGGCAACGCGATCCAGGCGTTGAACGGCGGGGCGGCCCTGGGCGGGTTCGCCCACGACACCGGGGAGGGCTCGATCAGCGTGCACCACCGCAAGTTCGGCGGCGACCTCATCTGGGAGATCGCCTCGGGCTACTTCGGGTGCCGCGACGCCGCCGGCAACTTCGATCCGGTGAGCTTCAAGGAGCGGGCGACGCTGGACCAGGTGAAGATGATCTCGATCAAGATCTCGCAGGGTGCCAAGCCCGGCCTGGGCGGGCTGCTTCCGGGTGCGAAGGTGAACGCCGAGGTCTCCGAGGCCCGGGGTGTGCCGATCGGCCAGACCGTCGTGTCGCCGCCGGCCCACACCGCGTTCCGCACCCCGTTGGAGCTGATCGACTTCATCGACGAGCTGCGCGAGCTGAGTGGGGGCAAGCCGGTCGGGTTCAAGCTGTGCGTCGGGTCGAAGCGCGAGTTCCTGTCCATCTGCAAGGCGATGATCGAGCGTAAGTCGGGTCCCGACTTCATCATCGTCGACGGATCCGAAGGCGGCACCGGCGCCGGCCCGGTGGAGTTCGAGGACTACGTCGGGATGCCCCTGACCGAGGGCCTGATGTTCGTGCACAACGCGCTCGTCGGTGCCGGGCTGCGGGAGAACGTCAAGATCGGTGCCAGCGGCAAGGTCGCGTCGGGCATCGACATCGTCAAGCGGGTGTGCCAAGGGGCCGATTTCACCCTCGCCGCACGCGCCATGATGTTCGCCATCGGCTGCATTCAGGCGCAGCGGTGCCACACCAATCACTGCCCGGTCGGCGTGGCGACGCAGGACCCGGGTCGCGCGCGGGCCCTGGTCGTCGATGACAAGAAGCAGCGGGTCTTCCAGTACCAGCAACGCACGGTGAACTCGGCGTACCAGATCATCTCTTCGATGGGGCTGGACTCGTTCGACCAGTTGACGCCGCGCAAGCTCTTCCGCCGGGTGGATCCGCAGACGACGAAGACCTACCGGGACCTGTACGAGTGGCTGGAGCCGGGCGAACTGCTGCAGACCCCGCGACTCACCTGGAAGCGCGACTGGCAGGTGGCCCAGGCCGATTCCTTCGACAAGGCGCCCTACACGCCGGACCTCGCGGGTCTCTGAGCCTCGTGACCGTCGTCGAGGTGCTGTGCGCCGTCGCCATCGTGGTCGGCTTGCTGGGCATCGTCGTGCCGATCATCCCCGGTGTCGTGCTCGTCGCCGGTGCCTTGGTGGTGTGGGCGTACGACACCGGTACCGGACTCGCCTGGGGGATTGCGTGGTCGGGGCTCGTCGTGCTGGCGCTCGGCTTCGTCATCAAGTACGCCGTGCCCCATCGCCGCCTGAAGGACGCCGGCGTCCCCCGGCGCACCCTGGTCATCGGTGCGGTGCTCGGGATCGTCGGCTTCTTCGTGATCCCGGTCGTCGGCCTGTTCATCGGCTTCGTCGGTGGTGTCTGGCTGGCCGAATCGAACCGGCTGGGGACGGCCTCGGCCTGGCCGTCAACCAAGGTGGCGCTGCGGGCGACCGGCCTGTCGATCCTGATCGAGCTGGCCTCCGGGCTGCTCGCCAGCGGGTTGTTCATAGGCGGCGTCATCGCGACCTGACGCCACGCGTCAGCCGACGAACTTGCTTGCCTCGCGGCCGGTCGCGCCGAGCGAGGAGCCGAGCATCTCGAGTGCGGTGCCGACGGTGTCGAGCAGGACGGAGATCTCGCTGAGGTCCCGCGACAGGTCGTCGAGCCCGGCGATGCTGTCGCCCACGGTCTTCGCGGCCGAGGCGAAGTGGCCGGCCGGTGCTCCCATCAGGGGCACCTTGGCGATCTCATCCGCTGCCGTGGTGATGAGCCGTCCGACCGAACTCAGGTTCCCCGAGATCTGCCCGACGGTGGCGGCGCTGTTGCCCACACGGCCGGTCGCTCCGGATGCGCCGCTCAGGGCCCGGCCGGCGCGGGCGGCGTGGTCGCCGGCATCGGCCAGTCCGGACGCCAGAAGCGTCAGCAGGCGCGGAAGCTCGCGGGCGATCTGGGCCGTGGCGGCGAGGTCGTCCTTGTGTTTGGTCAGCAACTCGGCGAGCGCGCCGAGATTGGCGGCGTCCGCACCCTTGCCCAGACCCTTGCCGAGCGCGCCGAGATCCATCGCCGCAGCCTACTGTCCGGCCAGCGCAGCGGTCGCCATCGCGTGCAACAGGTCACGCATGGCCGACTCGGCCAACCGGGCACTGTGCGGAGTCGAGTTCAGCAGGCCGAAGCCGGCCTGGACCATCGCTCGGGCCGTCGGCCGGTCGAGATCCGGCCGTAGTCGGGTGAGGACGTCGACCCAGATGTCGATGTAGGTCAGCTGGGCGCGCCGCACGGTCGCCTGCGCCTCGGCGTCCAGGTTGGACCACTCGCGGTCCTGGATGACGATCAACGCCGGATGCGTCAGGGCGAAGTCGATGTGCCAGTCGACGAGCGCGGCGAGCGCGGCCCTGGTGTCGGCCGCCTCGTCGACCCGTTGGCGTCCGACGTCGCGGAGCGTTTCGCTGATCTCGGTCAGCGACGCGGCCAGCAGGGCCTGCTTGCTGGGGAAGTGCTTGTAGAGCGCCGGGCCGGAGATGCCGCAAGCGGCTCCGATCTCATTGACCGAAACGCCGTGATAGCCACGGCTGGCGAAGAGTTCGGCCGCCGTGTCGATGATCTGCTGGCGTCGGGACACCCGCCCAGCGTAGCCCATTGGTTAGCGATCGTTAACCTTTGACTGCTACCCTCGTCGGATGCGTGAGGCAGTGGAGCAGTTGAGGTCGCGGCTGGCCGAGGTCCGGCGGGGCGGACCGGAGACGGCCCGGGAGCGTCATGTCTCCCGCGGGAAGCTGTTGCCGCGGGACCGGGTCGACCGGTTGCTCGATCCCGGTTCGCCGTTCCTCGAGGTGGGAGCGCTCGCGGCCTACGGCATGTACGACGACGACGCGCCCAGCGCGGGCATCATCACCGGCGTGGGTCGGGTCGCCGGACGCGACTGCGTCGTCGTGGCCAACGACGCGACGGTCAAGGGTGGGACGTACTACCCGATGACGGTCAAGAAGCACCTGCGGGCGCAGGCGATCGCCGAACAGAACCGGCTGCCCTGCGTCTACCTCGTCGACTCCGGGGGCGCCTTCCTCCCCATGCAGCAGGACATCTTCCCGGACCAGCAACACTTCGGCCGGATCTTCTACAACCAGGCCCGGCTGTCGGCTTCGGGCGTCCCGCAGGTGGCCGCGGTCATGGGGTCCTGCACCGCCGGCGGCGCGTACGTCCCGGCGATGAGCGACGAAACCGTCATCGTGCGCAACCAGGGCACGATCTTCCTGGGCGGACCGCCCCTGGTGAAGGCTGCGACCGGTGAGGTGGTCACGGCCGAGGAGCTCGGCGGAGGTGACGTCCATGCACGCACGTCCGGCGTGGCCGATCACCTGGCCGACGACGACACCCATGCGCTGCAGATCGTGCGCTCCATCATCGGGACCTTCGAGCGGCCGAGCCCGGGCTCGCTCCGGCAGCACGACGTCGTCGAGCCGGCCGAGGACCCGGAGGGGATCTACGACCTCCCCACGGACGGACGTACGCCCTACGACGTGCACGAGCTGATCCGACGCATCGTCGACGGGTCGCGAATGCACGAGTTCAAGCCCCTGTACGGCGAGACGCTGGTGTGCGGCTTTGCCCGAATCTGGGGCTACCCGGTCGCCATCGTCGCGAACAACTCCGGCGTCAACGGCGGCATCCTGTTCGGGGAGTCGGCGCTGAAGGGCGCGCACTTCGTCGAGCTGGCCAACCAGCGCGGTGTCCCGCTGGTCTTCCTGCAGAACATCACCGGCTTCATGGTCGGCCGCGAGTATGAGAACAAGGGCATCGCGAAGGAGGGGGCCAAGCTGGTCACGGCCGTCTCGACCTCGGTTGTGCCGAAGTTCACCGTGGTCGTCGGCGGCTCGTACGGCGCCGGCAACTACGGCATGTGCGGGCGTGCCTACGACCCACGGTTCCTCTGGATGTGGCCCAACGCGCGCATCTCGGTGATGGGCGGTGACCAGGCGGCTGCGGTGCTGGCGACCGTCGGTGGCCGCGACGACGACGAGGAGTTCAAGGCCGGCATCCGCGCCACCTACGAAGAGCAGGGATCGGCCTACCACTCGACCGCCCGCTTGTGGGACGACGGCATCATCGACCCCTTGGACACCCGGCGGGTGCTCGGCCTTGGCCTGCAGGCCGCGGCGAACGCCCCGATCCCGACGCCGTCGCCGGCGTTGTTCCGGATGTGATGCGCCGTGACTGAATCGAGGCTCACGAAGGTCTACGTCGCCAACCGGGGTGAGATCGCAGCCCGGGTCGGACGAACGTGCGCGCGGCTCGGCATCGAGGTTGTGGCGGCCGACGTCGCATCGTTCCTCGACGCCGGTGCGCTCATCGCCCAGGCCCGCGCCTGGGGTGCGGACGCGGTCCACCCGGGCTATGGCTTCCTGTCGGAGAACGCCGACTTCGCGCAAGCCGTCATCGACGCCGGCCTGACCTGGATCGGCCCGTCACCCTCGGCCATCTCGGCGATGGCGCGCAAGGACAAGGCTCGCGAGATCGCCGAGGCGGCCGGCGTACCGGTCGCACCCCGGTACGACGTCGAGGACGTACCTGGCGACGCGTACCCGGTCCTGGTCAAGGCCGCCGCTGGTGGCGGCGGCAAGGGCATGCATGTGGTCCGTCACCCCGACGAATTGGCCGACGCGGTCGCGACGGCCGGGCGCGAGGCGAAGGCCGCGTTCGGTGACGACACGCTCCTGATCGAGCGGTACATCGAAGGTGGCCGGCATGTCGAGGTCCAGGTGTTCGGTGACGAGCACGGGGCCGTCGTCCATTTGGGCACGCGCGACTGCTCGGCCCAGCGCCGGCACCAGAAGATCGTCGAGGAGGCGCCTGCACCGGCGCTGTCCTCAGACCTACGGGCCCGCCTGCACGACGCAGCCGTCGCGCTGGCGCGGGCGGTCGACTACGCGAACGCGGGGACCGTCGAGTTCCTCGTGCTCGGTGATGACGCGTTCCTGTTGGAGATGAACACCCGCCTGCAGGTTGAGCACCCGGTGACCGAGGAGATCACCGGGCTCGACCTCGTCGAGTGGCAACTTCGGGTGGCGGCCGGGGAATCCCTCCCGCTCGCCCAGAGCGACATCACGTTCACCGGCCACGCCATCGAGGCGCGCGTCTATGCCGAGGACGCGTATCACGGATTCCTGCCCCAGGCGGGGCAGGCGCTGGCAGTTGAGTGGCCGACCGGCGACGTCCGGATCGAGGAGGACTTCGGCGGGACTGTCACCACGCAGTTCGATCCGATGATCGCGAAGCTCGTCGTGCACCGGTCGAGCCGGCCGGAGGCGCTGGCCGCGATGCTCGGGGCGCTGGAGGCCACCGCCTTCTACGGGCTGACGACGAACGTCGGGTACCTGCACCGGGTGGTCGAGGCGATGGCGCTTCCGGGCGCGCTCATTCACACGAACTGGCTGGAGGGCGAGGGAGCGCACCTCCTGGAGCCTCCGGCCGAGCCGGTGGTGCCGGAGGTGGACGGAACTCCGTTCGGCGTTGCCGACGGATGGCGTCTGGGGGGTGACCCGGCCGTCGTGGAGCATGCGCCGACGCGTCGGGTCGGCGGGCGACTCTTTGCCCGCCGCGCCGGGCACACCTGGGAGGTACTCGAACCGGATCCCTTCGACCGCACTCATGGGTCGGGCCCGGCCGGCGACGACGTCGTGGCCCCGATGCCCGGCGCGGTCGTCGCGATCGACGTCGCCGAGGGCGATCCGGTGGTTGCCGGCCAACGGCTGGGTGCGCTCGAGGCCATGAAGATGGAGCTCGCGCTCACCGCTCCGCACGACGGGACGGTGACGCACGTCGGTGCTGCCAAAGGTGACCAGGTCACGCAGGGTCACGTCCTGGTGACCGTGACACCAGCCGAGGACCGGCCCGTTCCGTAGTCACCTGCCGATGTTCGGCCGCTTCCGGGACGCATCTTTAGACATTCATGCGGTCGGGACGGCCATGAACTGTCGTTCAGACCGAAATAGCCGCCTCAACGACAGTTCTTGCTCACGCTGGTCGCGATCACACGCCGCGTTCGTGACACTTAGCGCGTGACGTTGCGGTCGACGAGTTCCTTCATGGCGTAGCGGCCCAACTGCCAGGTCATCAGCGCATCGCTGCCGCCGCCGACGAAGCCGCCGAGCAGGGGAATGCGCCGACCGATCAGGGTGACGGCCCGACGTCCAGCGGTGCGGGCGATCAGGTCCGTCGTCACTTCCCGGGAGATGTGCTCGTCCAGCGTCGGGTCATGCGCCGCGGCGGTGGCGATGCCCAGCGGGCTGGCCGGGATCTTGGAGGTCTTGACCAGGCCCTTGGCGGCGTCCTCGCCGAGCATGCAGACCAGGATTGCGTTGCGCACGCGCGGATCCTCGAGGTCGTAGCCGCGCAGGTGGGCGATCCCGGCGATCAGGTGGCATTGCACCAGCGTCACGCCGACGACATTGGCAGGCAGGGCCGCGGCGAGTGCTGCGACACCGCCGAGGTTCGTGACGAAACCCTGGGCGCCGGCCAGGGTGGTGTGCAGCCGGACGAGCTTGGCGATGGCCAGCTCGACGTCGCCGCCGGAGTCAACCAGTTTCGAATCGGCACTGGCGGCCGCCGAGCGCAGCGGCCCGACGCCATCGATGGCCCGATCGAGGACCGCACGGACGTACTGCGAAGCGATCGACGGCGCGACCCGCTTACCGACCTGTCGACCGACCGTCCGTCTCACACCCATAGGGGGAGGTTAGCCAACGGGCGCGAACGTAATCTCGACCCATGACGCCCCAACCGATCGAACCGTCTCGCTGGCGGTTCGACGCGGCTGTGTGGCCCGAGGGCAGCGACTGCGTCGCGATGGGCGGGGATCTCGAACCCGGCACGATCGTCGAGGCCTATCGGCAGGGTGCCTTTCCCATGCCACTCGATGGCGAACTCGCCTGGTGGTCGCCGGTACGAAGGGGCGTCCTGGTCCCGGAGCAACTGCGGGTGTCCCGCAGCCTGCGCCGGTCGGCACGATCATTCAGCCTCACCTACGACACCGACTTTGCCGGCGTGGTCCGGGGGTGTGCGGACCCAGGTCGTCCCGGTGGTTGGATCAGTCCGGAGATCGAGGCCGCCTATCTGCGGTTGCACGAGTTCGGCTGGGCCCACTCCGTCGAGACCCGTGATGCCGGGGGCGCGTTGGTCGGCGGCCTCTACGGTCTTCAGGTCGGCCGACTGTTCGCCGGCGAATCAATGTTCCACCGCGCGCGGGACGCTTCCAAGGTGGCGCTGATGGGGCTTGCCGAGCTTCAGTCCGGCGGCGGCTTGATCGATGTGCAGTGGTGCACGCCGCACCTGGCGAGCCTCGGCGTCACCGAGATGGACCGGGACGATTACTTGCGCCGCATCGCCGATCTGGTGGATCGATCGGGCCCCAGTTGGCCGCGCGCCGAGTGACGGTGACACGCTGGGCGGGTACCGGTGCGAAATTGGCCGAACCTGTCCCTACACTGGCCACCGCAGCACAACCAAATCAGTACTCACAAGGAGTTTTCGTGGCTTCCATCTCTCGCAGCGACCTCGTCGCCGCACTGGCCGAGAAGGCCGACGTCAGCAAGAGCACCGCGGACGCCGTGCTGTCCGCCTTCGGCGATTTCCTCACCGACGCGGTCAGCAAGGGCGACAAGGTTTCGATCCCGGGCATCGTCTCGGTGGAGCGGGTCAGCCGCGCCGCGCGCACGGGCCGCAACCCCGCCACCGGCGAGACCATCAACATCCCGGCTGGCTTCGGCGTCAAGGTGAGCGCCGGCTCGCGCCTCAAGGCTGCCGCCAAGTAATTCGGCTCGTTCGAGCCCCTCGACACCCCCGGATCCGACACCTCGGACCGGGGGTGTTGTCTGCGGTACGCGGGGGGAATCAGGGGGCTCAAGTGGTCAAACTAGTCCTAACGGACTACTGTCAGTACCCGTGAGGGCGCCCCAGGAAACGATCCGGCTGCCGTTCGCTCTGTCGACGGCCAGTGTCGCGCGCACGAAACTCGCCGGGTTCCTCACCGTTCAGCGTGTCGAACCAAGCGTGATCGACGACGCCCTCATCGTGTTGGGTGAGATGCTCGCCAACGCGCTGTGCCACGGAGTACCCACGTCGGACGACACCATCGAGATCACTTGGGCGATCAACGGCGACCTCCTGGAGCTCAGCGTGTACGACGCGGGCGTGGGCGCCTCGCTCAAGCCCATCGACTTCGATGAGGACTCGCTGAGCGGCCGCGGACTCTCGATCATCAATCGCGTCGCCGATCGCTGGTGGGTCGACATGGACAAGGGCACCCGGGTCAGCGCCGAACTCTCCGGACTTCTGGCCCACCGCTCCTGACCCGCATCCAGCGTCTAGCCTCTTTCCATGGACTGGGGTGAGTTTGACGCGGTGCTCTACGACCTCGACGGCGTCCTGACGGCGACGGCGGTCGTTCACATGCGTGCGTGGCACGAGATGTTCGCCGCCTACCTCGCCGCCCACCATCCCGACCAACCGCCGTACGGCGACGAGGACTACTTCCATTGGCTCGACGGCAAGCCGCGCTATGCCGGCGTTCGGGCGTTCCTTGAAAGCCGGGGCATCGACCTGCCTGAGGGGGATCCCTCGGACGGCCCGGACGCGCTCACCGTCTGCGGGCTCGGCAACCGCAAGAACCAGATGTTCGAGTCGATCCTCGCGACCGAGGGCGTGGAGGCCTACCCGGGCTCGCGGGCGCTGGTGGAGCTGCTGGCCGAGCGCGGCATGAAGCAGGCCGTCGTGTCGAGTTCGCGCAACGCGCCGGAGGTGTTGAGGTCAGCCGGGCTCATCGACCATTTCGCCACGATCGTCGACGGTGTGGTGGCGACCGAGCGGCACTTGGCCGGCAAGCCTGCACCGGACACGTTTCTCTATGCCGCCGACCTGGTCGGCGCGCGGCCGGCTCGGTGCGTGGTGGTGGAGGACGCGCTGAGCGGGGTCCAGGCCGGACGCGCGGGGCGGTTCGGTTTGGTGATCGGCGTTGATCGTGGCGTGGGGGCCGACAAGCTCCTGGAGCACGGCGCGACGATGGTCGTGGCGGACCTGGAGGAGCTGCTGTGAGCGTGCCGCCACCCATGCCCGACACACCACCGGACGTCGAGCCGGAGCAGCTGCTCGACCGCAGCCGGTTCCCGGTCGACCCGTGGGCGCTCGTCGAGTCGCGCTACTCCGACGCCGATCTCGGCACGACCGAGACGCTGTTCGCGCTCGGCAACGGTTATCTCGGTATGCGCGGCAACGTGGAAGAGGGCCGCGATTCGCACGCCCACGGCACGTTCATCAACGGGTTCCATGAGACCTGGCCGATCCAGCACGCCGAGGAGGCCTACGGCTTCGCGCGCATCGGGCAGACCATCGTCAACGTTCCGGACGCAAAGGTCATCCGGCTGTACGTCGACGACGAGCCACTGCTGCTGCCGGTGGCCGATCTGGCCGAGTATGAGCGCCGCCTCGATTTCCGCACCGGGGAGTACCGCCGGGAGATCCTGTGGCGGACACCCGCCGGCAAACGGGTACGTGTGCGGTCGACCCGGATGGTGTCGCTGACCGAGCGGCATCTCGCGGCGATGACCTTCGAGGTCACGTTGCTGGATGCGTCCGCGCCCATCGAGATCTCGTCGCAGATTCTCAACCGCCAGGACGGCGAGGACGAGTACTACGTGGCCGCGAAGTCCATGGGCGAAGGTGTCGATCCGCGCAAGGCCGAGCGCATGGCCCGGCGGGTGCTGAAGCCGATCATCCACCGCGGGAGCTCTGAAACCGGACGCGTCGAGCTGGGATACCGCGCCGTGGAGAGCGGCATGACCCTGGCCGTGGCGGCCGACCACCTGTTCGCCACGGAGAACACCTACGAACGCGGCGTCCAGACCGATGACGACCTCGCCAAGGTGGTCTACCGCGTCGACGCCGAGCCGGGCGTGCCGATCACCCTGACCAAGTACGTCGCCTATCACACCTCGCGCGGGGTGCCACCGCGCGAACTGCTCGATCGCTGTGCCTGGACGCTCGGGCGTGCCCTGAGGTCCGGCCTCGACCGGCTGCGGTCCGACCAAGCCGACTGGCTGGCCAAGTTCTGGGACTGCTCGGACGTGTCGATCGAGGGCAGTGACGTCGCGCAGCAGGTCCAGCTCCAACAAGCCATGCGCTGGAACCTCTTCCAGATGGCACAGGCGTCGGCTCGTGCGGAGGGCTCCGGGATCCCGGCCAAGGGAGTCACCGGGTCCGGCTATGGCGGTCACTACTTCTGGGACACCGAGATCTATGTGCTCCCGTTCCTGACGTACACCCGGCCCGCGGCGGCGCGTGCCGCACTGCGCTTCCGGCACCAGTTGCTCGATGCGGCCCGTCGGCGGGCGCGCGAGCTGTCCCAGAGCGGTGCCCTCTTCCCGTGGCGGACGATCAATGGCGAGGAGGCCTCGGCCTACTACGCCGCAGGCACGGCGCAGTACCACATCAATGCCGACATCGCGTACGCGCTGGCGCAGTACGTGGCAGCGACGGGCGACGCCGACTTCCTCATGCGGGCGGGAGTCGACATCCTGGTCGAGACCGCTCGCATGTGGGCTGACCTGGGGTTCTGGCAGGACAGCGAGTTCCACATCCACGGTGTCACCGGTCCGGATGAGTACACGACCGTGGTCAACGACAACCTGTTCACCAACGTGATGGCCCGGTTCAACCTGGCGCAGGCCGCTCGCGCCGTGCGGGAGCTCGCGCAGATCGACGGCCCGGAGTACGACGCGCTCGTGGCGCGCCTCAAGCTCCATGACGACGAGGTCAGCGAGTGGCAGCGTGCCGCCGACGCCATGGCGATTCCGTTCGACGACTTCCTCGGGGTGCACCCGCAGGATCTGCACTTCCTCGAGCGCGAAGTGTGGGACCTGGCCAACACCCCACTCACGAAGCGGCCGCTGCTGCTGCACTACCACCCACTGGTGATCTACCGGTTCCAGGTGCTCAAGCAGGCCGACGTCGTTCTCGCGCTCTTCCTCCAGGGCGAGTTGTTCACCGCCGAGCAGAAGCGGGCCGACTTCGAGTACTACGACCCGATCACCACGGGCGACTCCACCCTGTCGGCCGTCGTCCAATCGATCATGGCCGCCGAGGTCGGCTACAGCGACCTCGCACGGCGGTACTTCGTCAACGCGCTTTTCGTCGATCTCGCCGACCGGCACGGCAACACCGCCGATGGCGTTCACGTCGCGTCGGCCGGCGGCGTGTGGAGCGCGCTGGTCTACGGGTTCGGTGGATTCCGCGACCACGGCGGCCGCTTCACCTTCGATCCGCGCCTTCCCGAGGGCTGGACCGCCATCACCTTCCGGCTCACGATCGAGGGCACGCGGGTGCGCGTCACGGTGCGGCAGGCCGAGATGGAGTTCGCCGTCGAGAACAGCGCCGATGCCGGGGAAAAGGTCGACCTTGAGGTCCGCGGCGTTCCGGTGCAGGTGACCGCCGGCGCCCCCATCACCGTTCCGCTGGCCGATCAGGGTCCGCGCCTGCCGGGTGAACCCCTGCCAGTGGCCGGCCGGCGCCGTGCGGACGGCAGCGTGATCGGTGCCATCGTCCCGGGGACGTGAACCGGGCCCGGACCCTAGACTGACGGCCATGCTGACCGTCAAGTGGGAACTGGCCTCTGGTGAGTCCGGCCAGATCGCGTTGGACAACGAGGACAAGTGGAGTTTCGGCCGCGTGGGCGCCGAGGAGCCGCCGACGGTCGTCACCGAGGACCCGCGGATCAGCCGCAACGCCCTGACCGTTCGCGACAGCGGGCCGGGCCCGGTCGTCTTCCGTGGCCAGCGCGGCGACGCGGTCAGCATCCGGGTCGTCAATGTCGACGGAACCGAGCGGCCGATTCCCGAGGGTACGGCCTACCTGCTCGACGAGCACGCGCGCCGCATCGAGCTCCTCGTCGACGGCGCGATCATGCTGACGGTGCAGGTTCTGTTCGACCTGCGTCCCACCGTCAAGGAGCGCCAGGAGCTTGCCGACGCCGACGCATCCGAGGCCGACGGGGACAGCTAGCCGCAGCAGCCCGCCGCGGCGCTCACTCCGGCGCCGCCGGGGCAACCGGCGCGCGGACGAGCAGGACGCCGTGATGGACCTCCGCGGTCAGCACGGTCCCCATGCCAACAGGGTCGCCGTCGAGCTGCATCGGCGCGGGTGCGTCGCACCGGATCACGATCTTGTGCCCGGTCATGCGATTGAGGGCACGGTCGGTGTGGCGGGTCCGGCCCATCACCCGCACGACGATGGCGATCCAGCCGATGAACCGCTTGGGCGCCAGAACGACGACGTCGAGCAGGCCGTCGTCGAGTTGCGCCTGCGGGAGGAGCGGGATTCCCGCTTGCAGAAACCCCACGTTGCCGATGACCACGGTCCGAGCCCGGAAGCGGTGGAAGGGGCCGTCGTCGACGCTGATGTGGACACGCATCGTCGGGAATCGCAGCGCCTTGATGCCGGAGAGGAAGTAGGCGAACCAACCGACCTTCTTCTTGAGGTTGTCGTCGACGCCGAGCATGATCTCGGCGTCCATGCCGAGGCCGGCCATCACCAGGAAGCTGGTCTCGGTCAGCTCCTTCGGCGTCGGCTCCGAACCGGGCAGCTCCTCGACCAGCTCCTCGGCCGCTGAGGTCTCGGCTGACGCGGGTGCTGGGGTCAGGACGGGTTCAGCGGGGGGCGCTGCCGGGTGATCTTCCGGGAACGTGGCATCCGTCGAGAAGGCGGCGAGGTCGATGGCGCGGTCCTGACCTCCGAACGCGACGTCCAGCGCCTCGCGCGTGTTCAAGGGCAGGCCCATGTTGCGCGCCAGCAAGTTGCCGGTGCCGAGCGGGATGATTCCGACGGCGACGCCGGTGCGGGCCGCCTCCTCGCACACGGCGCGGACTGTTCCGTCGCCGCCGGCGGTGACGATGAGATCCACGCCGGCCTCCAGGGCGGCCTGCGCCTGGCCTTGGCCCGGGTCGTCGATTGTCGTCTCGTACCAGAGGGGGTAGTTCCAGCCCTCGCGTTCGACGACTTCAAGGACCTTGCCCTTGAAGGAGTAGATGTCGCCGACCTTGGTCGGGTTGAGGATGACGGCCACCCGTTTGCGGCCGGTACCGGTGAGGACGGCGAGGTCGTGCGGGATGCGCGCGGACTGGGGAACCAGCAGCGCCCAGAGTGCGACCCCGGTTGCCATCCCGAAGGCGAGCCCGGCGATGACATCGGACACGTAGTGCACACCCAGGATGACGCGGGACATGGCGACGAGCACGGCCACGCTCACCCAGAGCGCGACCAGCAGCCGCCGCCGCAGCCCGCGCATGGTCGCCGCGATGGTCAGCAGGACGGCCACGGTGGCGAGAACACCGGCTCCGGCGGCGTGGCCACTCGGGAACGCGAAGGGTCCGGTTTGCCACCAGCTGCTTCCGGACCAGTTGGGACGGTCGCGGTCGAAGGCGTGCTTGAGCGACGCATTGCCGACGATGATGATGACGCCACAGAGTGCGGCCCAGACGGCGAGGCGGTACTCCCGACGCACGGCGGTGAAACCGGCCACCGCGGCGAGGACCACGCCGGTCGTCCAGTTGGAGAAGCCGACACCGAGGGCCACCGCGAAGCCGTGGACGACGCGATTCGAGTCCAGGTCCGCGCCCAGCTTGCCGAACGGGCGATCGAGGGCCGTCAGCCATCCGGCGTCAGCGGCGACGCCGGATGCAAGCACGATCCAGATGAGGGCGGGTGCTGCGGCAGCCGCCCAGATCAGGACCGGCTGGCGCGGTTCCGCCCGACGAACGTCGAAGCCCACGTGCTCACTCTCTCCACCGAACAGTCGACTCAGCGTACGGGAACGGGCGCCGGCACCTGCGCCTATACCCTTACCGGGTGATCGATCCCCGCTTGTTGCGCGACGACCCGGAGTCCCTGCGCGCCGCCCAGCGCCGCCGTGGCGAGCCGACCGAATTGGTCGATGCGGCCGTGGCGGCCGATGAGGCCCGACGGGCTGCGATCTCGGCCTTCGAGAAGCTCCGCGCGGAGCAGAAGGCGGTCGGCGGGAACATCGCGAAGGCTCAAGGCGACGAGAAGCAGGCCCTGCTGGCGCAGACCAAGGCGCTGTCCGAGCAGGTCAAGTCAGCCGAGGCGGAGGAGCGCGAGGCCTCGGCCAGGTTCATCGAGGCCGTCAAGGCATTGCCCAACCCGGCATCCACCGAGGCTCCCGAGGGCGGCGAGGACGACTACGTCGTGCTTGAGACGGTCGGGACGCCCCGTGACTTCGCGGCCGAAGGCTTCGAACCGCGTGATCACCTGGAACTCGGCGGGCTCCTCGGTGCGATCGACACCGAGCGCGGCGCGAAGGTCAGCGGAGCGCGGTTCTACTACCTGACCGGAGTCGGTGCCCAGCTGGAACTGGCGCTCACCCAGTTGGCGATGGCCAAGGCCGCCGAGTGGGGCTTCACGCCGATGATCCCGCCGGCGCTGGTCAAGCCGAGCGCCATGGAGGGCACCGGATTCCTGGGTCAGGCCGCTGACGACGTCTACCACCTGGAAAAGGACGACCTGTACCTCGTCGGGACATCGGAGGTGCCGCTGGCGGCATACCACTCCGACGAGATTCTCGATGCCGAGAGTTTGCCGCTGCGCTATGCCGCGTTCAGCCCGTGCTTCCGGCGCGAGGCAGGCTCGTACGGCAAGGACACCCGCGGGATCTTCCGGGTGCACTGGTTCGACAAGGTGGAGATGTTCGTGTTCACGACCCTCGAGGAGTCGTACGCCGAGCACGAGCGCATCCTCGGGTGGGAGCGGGCCTGGCTCGACCTGCTCGAGTTGCCCTATCGCGTCATCGACGTCGCCGCCGGCGACCTGGGGCTGTCCGCGGTGCGGAAGTTCGACTGTGAGGCCTGGATCCCGTCGCAAGGGAAGTACCGCGAGGTGTCCTCGGCGTCCAACTGCACGCAGTTCCAGGCGCGGCGCCTCGACATCCGGACCCGCGGGGAAGAAGGCACGACCGCGGTCGCCACCCTCAACGGCACCCTCTGCGCGATGACTCGCACGATCATCGCCCTGCTGGAGAACGGCCAGCAGGCGGACGGCTCGGTCCGGCTCCCGGCCGTGCTGCACCCGTTCCTCGGCGAGGTGCTGGTGGGGGGACCGACGACGTGACCTTCCGGCCGAAGCTGGTGGCGCTGGACGTCGACGGAACGATCGTCGACGGACAGAACGTCATCAGCCCGGCGACGGCCGACGCCGTCCAGCGCGTCGTCGATGCCGGCATCCCGGTCGTGATCGCGACGGGACGGGCTGTGCCGGGCGCGTTCGAGATCTGCGACCGACTCGACCTTCCGGACGGCCTGGCCGTCTGCAGCAACGGCGCCGTCCTCATCGGGTACCGACCGGTGGAAGTCATCCACGCGGTGACGTTCGACGCATCCGAAGCCGTCCAACGGGTGCTGGTCGAGGTGCCGGACGCGTTCGTCGCCGTCGAGGAGGTCGGGGTCGGCTACCGGGTGAACCGGCCGTTCCCCACCGGTGAGATCGCCGGGACGATCACCGTCGAGGACACCGACTCCCTGATCTCCGAGCCGGTGACCCGTGTGATCATCCGTGCGCCTGCACACGACCCGCACGAGTTCCATGCGTTGGTCGAGGGACTGGGACTCACCGAGACCAACTACTACATCGGCTACACCGCGTGGCTCGACATCGCGCCGCTCGGCGTCTCCAAGGCGTCCGGACTCGACTGGGTGGTCGACCGGCTGGGCGTCGATCCGGCCGATGTCCTGGCTGTCGGCGACGGCTTCAACGACCTCGAGATGCTCCAGTGGGCCGGTCGTGGCGTGGCCATGGGTCACGGTCCCGATCAGCTCAAGGACGTGGCCGACGCCGTCACCGGCACGGTCTTCGAAGACGGCCTGGCCATGGAGCTGGCCCGGCACATCTGACCCGTCGCGCTGCTGAGGCGCCCGACGTCAGGCGACTTTGGACGTGTCCAGCGAGTCGAAGGCGTCGAGGACCTCTTCGACGGTGGGCATCCGCTGGGCTTCGCGCGTCGCTGACTCGGTGGTGGCCTGCTGCTCACGTTCGCGGCGCAGATGCCGCTTGATGGTGGACATCGAGCAGCCGAGCCGTTCGGCCAGTTGCTGGCAGGTGTCCTTCGGGTGCGCTTGGCGCATGGTGAGCACGGCCTCGTGGCTGACCGGGCCGCCCCCGACGCGCGGAGCGCCGAACGTCATCAGCGGAGCCGGCGTGACGTCAACGCCCAGGGAGCGCCGCATCGCCGCGCGCTCGGCCTCCGTCGTGCACGCGACATAGCCGGAGACATCGACCTCGACCACCGCCCGATAAAGGCAGTCGACCATGAGCGGGCAGGCGGCGCAGGCCCGGTGGACCTTGGCCCGCGCGGCCGCTTGTCTGGCCGCCTCTCGCTGTGTGGTCGGCGCTACTTGGAGCCGCTCGTCGAGAAACTGCTCCGGCGCATCAACACACGCTGGAAGCACAGGATCAAGGACGATGGTCATGGGCACCCCTTCCCGGTCGCATCTCGCCTCATTCTTTACAGGTACATCCCCCGATGAGAAGGACTGACATCCGAATTAGTCGAATCGTTACCTTCCGGGTCATTTGAGACGCCTTCGCCCTGCGGAAGTGCCAGTCGCATGTTCTGCAGCTGCGACTGTGCCTGGACCTGCTGGGCGTACAGCGCGGCCTGGATGCCGTGGAACAAGCCCTCGAGCCAGCCCACCAACTGGGCCTGCGCAATGCGCAACTCGCCGTCGCTCGGCGCCTCTTCACTGAACGGCAGGCTGAGTCGTTCGAGCTCGTCGACGAGTTCGGGCGCGAGGCCGTCCTCGAGTTCCTTGATGGACTGCGTGTGGATCTCGCGCAAGCGGATTCGACTCTTCTCGTCGAGCGGTGACGCCTTCACTTCCTCGAGCAGCTGGCGAATCATGCTGCCGATGCGCATCACCTTGGCCGGTTGCTCGACGAGGTCGTGCAAGGGCGTG
>DATEDT010000135.1:0-2222 GCA_035281505.1 Aeromicrobium sp.
GGTGACGCCTGTGATCTCGTCCTCAGCGGTACGGCCTTCGCGCACCTTGACCACGACGTGATCGGGGTCGTCAGGGGCGGCGGCGGCGCCTTCGCCGGCACGGGCCCGCTTGCGACGGCGGCGGGTGCCCCCGTTCTCGGCACCGTCGGCACCATCGTTGGCGTCGTCGTCAGTGTCGTCGCCGTCGAGGTCGTCGTCGGTCGTGGATTCGGCGGTGTCGTCGTCGCTCTTGCGCCGACGACGGCCACCGCGACTGCGCTTGCGGCGCTGGGCCGCCTGGCCACCCTCGCCAACGGAGTCGCGGTCGGGGTCATCGCCGTCGGTGGACTGAGCCTGCTCCTCGCGGGGCAGCGGCGGCAACGGCGTCGTGTCGGGTGCCTGGAACATCAGCCCGGTGGCAACCGGAGGCCCGGCCGGACGCCCAGCCGAACGGCGTCGCGGCCGCGCAGCGGAATCGTCGGACTCGGGGGGGTTCGAAGCAGCGTTGGGAGCTTCGGGGGTTTCGGCGGCGGGCGTACCCGCGACCGTTTCGATGTCGGGGTCGAGCACTTGCTCTCCTTCGCCCGTCGATGCGTTTCCGCAAATGACGAGCTTCCAATTCTGTGCCGCACGGTGTGCGTGTGGCTCGGGAGAGCTCACGCATCGCGCGGAAAGTCTGAGGTTTCTTTGGGCGCAACCTGCGATTCATCTGCCCGCCGCGGTCAGCGTGTAAAGCGTCGCGGTCAGAGGGATGGATCACCGGTTGAGGCCAAGTATCGCACAAGCCCACCGGTGTGGGCCGTTACGCCTCAATCCCGGAGCGGATCTCCGACCTCGGCCCCGCCGACTGCCCCACTGCCTGCACCGCCGCGCGTTTCGCGCAGCGGTCCTTGGCTGAGGCGCTGCGCGATGGGCGAGCCGGCCTGCTCCAGACCCTGTGCACGCAGGCCGGTGACGATGTCTTCCGGCCGCACGGTCGGCACGGTCGAGCGAACCACCGCGGTCACGGCCGAGCCGTCGGCGCTCATGGCCACGACCGCACCCCGGACGTCGATCGAGCGAAGCCCGCGCTTGGTCATGCGATCCACGGACACGTCCGCGGCGTCGAGGAACGCGCGGACCGCTGACGCGAGCTGGTCCGGGTCGGCACCGGCCAGCTCGATCCGCCACGTGCTCGCTTCCAGCCGGTCGGCCAGCGACCCGGGGCCGTCGACCAGGACGACGTCCACGATGTCGAGCCCCGCCGGCAGCGCTTCATCGAGCGCACGCATCACCTCACGCGGGTCACGCGCTTCGGTGAGGCCGATCTCCAGGAACTCGGCCTCACTGGCCGAGCCGGTGGGCGCGGCGTTCGCGTAGGAGATCTTCGGGTGCGGGCTGAAGCCCGAGGAGAACCCGATCGGGACCTTGGCCCGGCGCACGGCCCGTTCGAAGGCCCGCGCGAAGTCCCGATGGCTGGTGAAGCGCAGCCGGCCTCGTTTGGCGTAGCGGATCCGCAGCTTCTGCACGACCGGCCGTTGTGGGTTGGGGGCCTCGGGATTGGGGATCTGAGCGTCCATGTCCCATCTAGTGTGGCGCACACGAGACGGCTCGAGCGGCGCGCGGCCCCGGTCGGGCCGACGGCTGGGTCGGCCGCGATCCGGGAGCGGGTGAATCTCCCCGAACCGATCGCGCGACCCCGGCTGCCATGAGAAAATCGAGCTCGGCTTGCGGATGCCGGCGGACGAGCGCATGGGAGCCAGAGGCTGGTTTCTGGAGGGACGACCCTTGTCGCAATTCACGTCGTGGTTGGACTCGCACCGAACGCGGGCTCGCCTTGGGGCGGGCGCGATCGGTCTCGCGATGATCGCTGCGCTTCTGACGGTGGGCGCTCCGCCGGCCAAAGCCGCACTGTCGCCCGAGGACGCGGACTGTCGGGATTCGGCGGATCCGGTGGCGGCGGCGGAATCGCTCCTCGACGACATCTACGCGTTCGGGGTGTGGCCGGCGCGGAAGCTGAGCACAGACCTGACGTGGACGGAGAACCCGTTCAACGACGACAACTGGCAGAGTCACCTGCACGCCCTGCGATGGGCGACGAACCTCCTCCAGGCCGAGCTGAGCGAGAAAAGCGGGATCTACGGGAACCGTCTGTACGAGATCCTCGCGGACTGGGAGAGCACCAATCCCCGGCCCGGAGCGCCGTCGAGCTGGGCGTGGAGTGATCACACCACTGCCGGGCGCGCCCTGGTACTCGTGTGCGT
>DATEDT010000136.1:0-13482 GCA_035281505.1 Aeromicrobium sp.
CCCACCGGGGCTCCTCCTCCCAAATCCTGTCGTGACAGATGCCAAGACGGATCTCGGCCCGCCCTTTCGGGCGAGCGCAGATCCGTCGGGATGACAGGATTTGAACCTGCGACCCTCCGCTCCCAAAGCGGATGCGCTACCAAGCTGCGCTACATCCCGGAGCGCCGTGGCGGCGCCAACGCACGAGTCTAGTGAACACTGGCCGGGTGACTGATGCCGACAACCTCGTCACCGCCCTTCGCGACCTGAGGCCACGCTGCGGGGCCACGGTCGTCATCGCCATCGACGGCCCCAGCGGGGCTGGCAAAACCAAGCTCGCGCGCGAACTCGCTCCCCTCCTGGGCGCCCAGATCCTTCACCTCGACCACATCTACCGCGGCTGGCATGGCTTGGCCGAGGCCCCGCCCGTGGTCGTCCGCGACGTGCTTGAGCCGATCGCGCGCGGCGAAACCGCCCGGACGCCACGGTGGGAGTGGGGCGCCGACCTACCGGGCGATGACATCGTCGTCGAATCGGGCGGGCTCGTGATCCTCGACGGCTGCGGAAGCGGATCGCGCATTACCCGGCCGTTCCTGTCGTACCTGATCTGGCTGGACGCGCCGCCCGAGATCCGCCGGTCCCGTGCCATGGCACGGGACGGTGAGATGTACGAGAAATGGTGGGACATCTGGGCCGCTCAAGAAGCGCAGCTCTTCACAGCCGAGGGGACGGCGGACGCCGCAGACATTCGCGTGGGCTAGTGGAGCGGACGACGGGACTCGAACCCGCAACATTCTGCTTGGAAGGCAGAGACTCTAGCCAATTGAGTTACGTCCGCGATGCTGCCGCAGCAGCCGCACCATGGTAGCCCGTGCCAATTGAAAACTCGTTTCGGGAATGTCGGTGCGCACAAATAGGTTGGGCACCGTTGTCGTATCCGCGCCGGCTCGATCGTGGTGATAGCGACAGAACCCCTTGCTTGAGACTGAGGACTCCATGACTGACGCGCCCGCCATCACCCAGACGCCAACGACGAACGAGCCCTCCTTGAAGAGCAACGACACCACCGACAAGCCGGATTACGCCGTCCTCACCTGGCTGGTCGGCGCCACGTTCGTCGCGATCCTCAACGAGACGATCATGATGAACGCGATCCCGCGCCTCATGAGCGAGTTCGAGGTCAGTGCGCGTGCTGCGCAGTGGTTGTCGACATCCTTCATGCTGACCATGGCCGTCGTCATTCCCGTCACCGGCTGGTTCCTGCAGCGTGTCACCACACGTCAGGCCTACCTGCTGGCCATGGCCACGTTCTGCACGGGCACGGCAATCGCGGCCGTTGCGCCGGTGTTCTCCATGCTGCTCGCCGGCCGCATCGTGCAGGCCGCCGGCACCGCCATCATGATGCCGCTGCTCATGACCACCTTGATGGAAGTGGTTCCCGAGTGGGACCGCGGCCGCATCATGGGCCGTGTCGTCATGGCCATCTCGGTGGCACCGGCGCTCGGCCCTGCCGTCTCCGGCGTGATCCTGGAGTTCACCTCCTGGCGCTGGATGTTCGGGCTCGTCCTGCCGCTGGCCGTCGGGATCGCCGTCGCCGGCCTGCGCAAGATCATCAACGTGGGCGAACCGACCGCGGGGTCGGTCAACGTGCCGAGCGTCATCCTGGCCGCCCTCGGCTTCGGATCGCTCGTCTACGGCCTCAGCCTCATCGGCGATGTGCACGCGCCCGCGCCGGCCGGCTGGTTCATCGCCGGCGGCGTGCTCGTGATTGCGCTCTTCGTCTTCGCCCAACTGTGGCTTCAGCGGTCAGATCGCCCGCTCCTCGACCTCCGCACGCTGACCCATCGCACCTTCACCGTCGGCGTCGTGCTGATGGTCGTCGCGTTCGCCGGATTCATGGGCTCGATGATCCTGCTGCCGATCTACCTGCAGGACCTGCGCGGCCTGAGTTCGCTGGAGACCGGGTTGCTGCTGATGCCCGGCGGTCTCGCCATGGGGTTGTCCGGCCCGCGGATCGGCCACCTGTTCGACCGCTTCGGCAGCCGGCCCCTGGTCCTTCCCGGGTCACTGGCCGTGGTCGCGGCTCTGGCCACGCTCACGCAGATCGGCCACAGCACGTCGATCTGGATCATCCTGGCCGCACATGTGGTGTTCATGGCGGGACTGGCGGCCATCTTCACGCCGGTGTTCACCCTCAGCCTCAGCGCGGTGCCCGAGCATCTCTATTCGCACGCCAGCTCGCTGTTGGGCTCCACCCAGCAGGTGGCCGGCGCCATCGGGACGGCCATGTCGGTGACGATCCTGTCGTCGCACACGGCATCCCTGATGCGGGCCGGGACGGCTCCCGAGCCGGCGGCCATCGGCGGCATGCAGTGGGCGTTCGCGGCCAGTGCGATCGTCTCGGTCGGCATCGTCGTGCTCGCGCTCATGTTGCCGGCGCGCGCTCCCGAAGGCGCCACGCACCACTGACGTGAGTGCCATGATCGGCACATGGCTACCTCCCGCACCGTCCTGATCACCGGCTGCTCCTCAGGCATCGGCAAGGCCACCGCCGCGCGGCTCGCCCGGAACGGGTGGACGGTCTACGCGACCGCCCGCCGGCCCGAGACCCTGGCCGACCTCACCGGGTGCAAGCACCTCGCACTCGACGTGACCGACGAGGCCTCGATGTCGGCAGCCGTCGATGCGGTGCTGTCCGAGTCGGGTCACCTCGACGCCCTGGTCAACAACGCCGGTTACTCGTTGTCCGGCGCCGTCGAGAGCCTGGACGTGGACGCCATCCGGCGCGAGTTCGAGACCAATGTCTTCGGCCTGGTGCGGCTCACCCAGCTCGTCCTGCCGGCCATGCGTTCGCAACGCCACGGCCGAATCGTCAACATCGGCTCGATGGGCGGCAAGCTGACGTTCCCCGGCGGCGGTGCGTATCACGCCAGCAAGTACGCGGTCGAGGCGTTGTCGGACGCCCTGCGGTACGAGGTGGCCGGCTTCGGCATCCAGGTCGTCCTGGTCGAGCCGGGTCTCATCACGACCAACTTCGAGGACGCTGCGCTGGCATCCATGGATCTCGAAGCCGAGGGCCCATACGCGGGATTCAATCGCGCCGTCGCCAAGGCGACATCGGAGGCCTACGCCGGTCCGATGGCGAAGTTCGGCGGCCCACCGGAAGCCGTCGCGAAGGTCATCGAGAAGGCGCTGACCAAGCGTCGTCCCAAACCGCGGTACACCGTCACCGTCTCCGCGCCGGTGTCGATCGCCACCCGCAAGGTGCTCGGCGATCGCGGCTGGGATCTGGCGATGCGCGCACAGTTCCCACGCCCGGGCGCGACTGCCGACTAGGCCTTCTCGCGATACAGGATGAGGACGGCGCGATCGTCGTCGTCGCCCTCGATGGAATCCACGATGCGCTCGGCGGCCCCGGCGAATCCATCGCGGACGCTGTGCGCAGCCGACGTGCGCAAGTTCTCCACTCCCACGTCGACATCGTGCTCCCGCGATTCGACGACGCCGTCGGTGTAGAGCATGAGCGCCTCACCAGGCCCCAGGGTTCCCTTCGACTGCCGGAACTGCGGATCCTTGACGATTCCGAGCGCCATCCCTTGCGCCGGATCCAGGTCCCAGGTCGACCAGACCCGGTTCCACCGCAGCACCGGCGGGTGCCCGGCGCTGGTCACCAGGAAGGCGCCGGTGCGCAGGTCGATCCGCACGTTGACCGCGGTGGCGAAGGAGAAGAGCCAGTCCTGCCGCAGCAGGAACTCGTTGGCCGCGTCGAAGAGCTCGACCGGCGCCATCGTGCCGATGAGCCCGCCCAGCGCACCGGCGAACTGGAGCGACTTCGTGCCGGCACCCACACCCTTGCCGGAGACGTCGACGAGCACGACCT
The DNA here is from genome assembly GCA_035281505.1 of Aeromicrobium sp. GTDB lineage: Bacteria > Actinomycetota > Actinomycetes > Propionibacteriales > Nocardioidaceae > Aeromicrobium. Next base: position 3,860 of record DATEDT010000136.1, read on the forward strand.
CGAGCGTCGCCCTGTCCTCGTGCAGGTGCGCGATGAAGAAGTCCCCGGCGAACTTCGCTCCCCCGGCCGACCGCAGCCTCGACTCGGCAGACCATTCCTGAGGCAACGGCGGCACCATGCCCTGGACCCGGAGACGCTCGTTGAGCTCCATCAGCATGGACTCGCTGAGGCGGCCGTGCAGGCCCGAGCGGTTGCCCGCCGCGACGACGAGCACGATGAACGAGATGATCACCACGACGGCGAGGCTGACCGATTGCTGGAACGCCCACGACGTCGTGTGGGTGGTGAGCGCCAGCGAACCGGCGACGAGCAGCAGCTCGACGGCCACGAGCCACATCAGCGGCCGCAGGTGCATGGCGAGCCCGCCGATGACCAGCGGGATGGCGAACACCGACACCGGAAGGGTGATCGGGCTGAACAGCGACAACAGGAACATCGCCACCGACGCGGCGGCCAAGAGCGCGGCGACGTAGGACTGACCTTCGCGCGTGCCGGTTCTCCACGCGTCAAGGCGATCTTCGATGAAGGCGACAACCGAACGAGGGGCGCCCCCGAGCCCAGACGTCACCCGACGAGCCTAGCGGCCCGGCTCCCCTAAGGTACGCAACATGAGCAATGCCGCGCGGCTGGCCGCGGACGCGATTCGGGATCACAGTGGCGGCGTCAGCCACGACGTTGCGATCGTCCTCGGCTCGGGCTGGTCCGGCGCCGTCGATGAGCTGGGGCAGACGCTCTTCGAGATGCCCGTCACCGACCTGCCCGGATTCGCCGCGCCGACCGTCGCTGGGCACGGCGGCACGATGCGCTCCGTGAGGTGCGGGGACCGTCAGCTCCTCGTCTTCCTCGGCCGCACACACCTCTACGAGGGATTCGGGGTCGAGGCTGTGGCCCATCCCGTCCGGACCGCCGCAGCAGTCGGCGTCCGCACGATCGTGCTCACCAACAGCGCCGGCGGCATCAATGCCGCCTATCCGCCCGGCACTCCCGTGCTGATCTCCGACCACATCAACCTCACCGGGACGTCCCCCCTGGTGGGCGCCAACTTCGTCGATCTGACCGACCTGTACTCGGCCCGGATTCGTGCGCTCGCCCGCCAGATCGACCCCACGCTGGCCGAAGGCGTCTTCGTCCAGGTGACCGGGCCGCACTACGAAACTCCAGCCGAGATCCGATACCTGCGCTCCATCGGCGGTGACCTGGTCGCCATGTCCACCGCCGTGGAGGCCATCGCGGCACGGGAGGCCGGACTCGAGGTGCTGGGCATCTCCCTGGTGACGAATGCGGCCGCGGGGGTGACCGCGGCCCCGTTGGACCACACCGAAGTGCTCGCCGCCGGCGAATCCGCCGCCGGACGGATCGGACAGCTGCTCGCCCGGGTCGTGCGCCATCTCTGAGCGCTGGGAGTTCGGCACGGCCGGTCTCCGGGCTCCGCTGGGCGACGGGCCCGGCCAGTTCAACCGCGCCGTCGTCGCCCGTGCCGCCGCCGGGCTCGCCGCCTGGCTGATCGAGCACGAGCCGCACCCCGTGGTCGTCGTCGGGTACGACGCCCGCCATCAATCCGACGCGTTCGCGCGGGAATGCGTCGCGGTCCTCGCCGGCGCGGGGGTCAGGACGCTGCTGATGCCCGGCCGGATCCCGACACCGGTTCTCGCGTTCGCGATCGGTCACCTCGGCGCGAGCGCCGGCGTGATGGTGACGGCCTCGCACAATCCGGCGTCGGACAACGGGCTGAAGATCTACCTCGGTGACACCACCCTCGTGGCCGCCCCCGTCGACGCCGGGATCGCGGCCCGCATGGCGGCGGTCGGGCCCGTCGACGCGATCCCTCGCTCGGACTCGCACGAAACGCTCGACGAATCGATCGTCGAGGCGTACGTGACGGCCGTGGCCGGCCCGGAACCGCGACCCCGATCGAGTCTGACCGTCGCCTACACGCCACTCCATGGTGTGGGCGCCGCGGTGTTCCTCGCCGTCGCCGAGCGGGCCGGGTTCACCGACGTCCACGTCGTCGCGGAGCAGGCCGAGCCGGACCCCGAGTTCCCGACCGTTCCGTATCCGAACCCGGAAGAGCCCGGCGCCCTGGATCGCGTCCTCGCCCTCGCCGAACGCATCGACGCCGACCTCGTCCTCGCCCACGACCCCGACGCCGACCGATGCGCCGTGGCCGTCCGCACCGAAGCCGGACTCACCGTCCTGTCCGGTGACGAGGTCGGGGTCCTGTTGGCCGACGACCTGCTGAGTCGAGGCGTGACTGGGACGTTCGCGTCCACACTGGTGTCGTCCGAACTGCTCGGCGAGCTGGCCGAGGCGCACGGCCAGCGATGGGTGCAGACCCTCACCGGATTCAAGTGGCTCGGCAAGGTGCCGGACCTGGCCTTCGCCTACGAGGAGGCACTCGGCTACTGCGTGAACCCCGCCGTCTCACGGGACAAGGACGGGATCGCAGCCGCGTTGGCGGTGATGGTGCTGGCGGACCGCCTGCGCGAGGCCGGCCGGACGCTCCTCGATCGCCGGGACGAGCTGTACCGCGCCTACGGCACACACCTGACCCGGCAGGTCTCCGTCCGTGTCCACGATTCAGCCGAGGCCCACACCGTGATGGAGCGCCTGCACGCCAGTCCACCCGCCTCCCTCGGCGGGTTCACGGTCCGCACCGTCGACGACCTCCGCGACGGCTACCGCGGGCTTCCCCCGACCGACGGGGTTCGGCTGGGTCTCGACCAGGGTCGCGTCATCGTCCGGCCGTCCGGCACCGAACCCAAACTCAAGGCCTACATCGAGGCACACGACGCCAACGCCTTGGCTGGCATTGCCGAAGCGCTGGGCCCGCTCCTCGGGAACCGGGTCAGCTAACTCGGAAGCAGCGCGACGAGGACCGGTACGGCGAGGTACACCGAGTACCAGTACTGCCCCAGCACCAGGAGCGGGACCGTGCCGAACACGGCCAGCGCGATCGGGCGGGTGGCAGTGGCGATCACCAGCGCGATAACGGCAACGGCGTTGAACGGATCCAGCCACGTCGACGCGACGATGGTTTCGCCGAACGTCCAGCCGTGGGCAGCGCGAACGGCCGGAATGTTGATGCAGACCAGGATGAAGGTCAGGCCGCCGACGACGGACACCACACCGAGGTGCCTGACCATGAGCGGCTCCAGGAATCCGGGCCACGCCAGGCCCAACGCCACCCCCACGAGGAAGTACGGCAGGACGACGCTCAGCGCGTGGCCGGACGGCGGATACCAGCCGAGAAACGCCGGAACCGTCGACACGGCGGCCAGTGCCACCAGTGACCATGCCGACCAGCCGCGCGACCACATCCACCACGCAACCAGGAACAGCACGCAGCACTGCAGATACACCGGCACGATCCACAGCTCACCGGGGGCGTTGACGAGTGCCAGTGCGCGGGCCACGTCGGTGACGGACTCGAAGCGGTAGGGCCACTCGTCCCACCAACCCGAAATCGCCAGGGAGGCGACGATGGCCGCGTAGTACAGCGGCAGCACGTGCAGGGCGCGTGCCTTGACGTAGTCGACCAGGGCGAAGGGGTGGGATTCGTCGTGGGCGTAGCGAGTCGCGTGCACGAAGCCGGTCGTGACGATGAAGATCATCAGGCCGACCTGGTCGAGGCCGGACCCGAACTCGGACGGCAGGATGCCCGCTCCGGCGAGCGCGGCGGCAACGATCAGAACAGCAGACAGCCCACGCAGGCCGACGAGGAGAGCGATCACTGGCGGCTCATCAGCTGTCGGCGTCCATCAGCAGGGTGACCGTCTCGGCGATGCAGGCCGGCTTGTCGCTGCCCTTGATCTCGACCGTGTGGCGAAGCGTGACCTGCTGACCCTTGGCCATGTCGCGGACCTTGAGCATCTCGACCCGATTGCGCACCTTCGAGTTGACGACCACTGGCGTGATGAACCGCACCCGGTTGATGCCGTAGTTCACCCGCGCCACGTCGCCGGCGAAGGCAAACACCTGCGCGCTGAGCAACGGCAGCAGCGACAACACCAGGTAGCCGTGCGCCACCGTGGTCCCGAAGGGCCCCTCGGTCGCCCGCTCGGGGTCGATGTGGATCCACTGCCGGTCACCGGTTGCGTCGGCAAAGAAGTTGATCCGCTCCTGAGTGACCTGCACCCATTCGCTGACGCCCAACTCGGTGCCTTCGGCCGCGGCGATCTCCCGGCGGTCGTTCAGAACCCGCATGATCTCAAACCTATCCGGCGATCATCCGAGGCTGTTCGGGACGTCGATGTCGCCGGATTCGACGCGATCCTTGAAGTCGTCGATCAGGGCGATCTTCCTCTTCGTGAGGAAGTCTCCGGAGGTGACGAAATCGATGCCGTCCTCGTCGAGACCATAGGCGTGACGCCCGCTCAACGGAGTGCCCTCCGCGACCGACTCCAGGAAGTCGTAGGTCACGGTGTCGAACCTCTTGATGATCGACGTCAGGATGTACGGCTTCTGGTCCTCGGTCGCCGACTGGAACTGGTCGGCACCCACTCCGACCACCCAGGTCTGCTCGTCGACGGAACGGGCGGCATTGAACAGTGCCCGTTGCGAGACCCCCGGCGAGCCGAAGACAACGTCCACACCGTCTTCGAACAGGGTCGTTGCGGTCTTCTTGGCCCCGTCCGGCTTGCCCGGTGCCGGGGTGTCCCGTTCCAGGTGTTCGGCCACGACCTCGACGGTCGGCTGCGCGGCGTCGACCGACGTCCCCCGCGCCGCGTCAGCGCCAGGGGTGCCCCCACGTGCCGCCTCGACGCCGGCACGAAAGCCTGCCTCAAAGGGCTCGGACGGCTCGAGCACATTGTCCGGTGGCGCCCCGACGAAGCCGACCTTGCCGGTCTTGGTCTGGAGGGCCGCTGCCACGCCGGCCAGGAAGCCCGCCTGTTCCGGGACGAAGTTCAGCAGTGCCACATTCCGCGCGAACTCGCGCTTCGGCGCGGTGGCGTCGATCAGCGCGAACCGGATGCCTGGGTAGGACTGCGAAACGGTGTCCACGGCCCGCGCGTACCGGGTGCCGATCGCGACGATGACGGTGGCGCCGTTGGCGGCGAAATGCCGCAGCCGGTCGACCCGCGCCGACTCCTGCTCGCCGTCGGCCGCCTCACCCTCCAGGCAGCTCGCGTCCAGTTCGTCGACAGCCTCGGACAGGCCCTCGAAGGCCGCGTCGTTGATGCCGCGGTCGTTTCGCCCGCCGACGTCGTAGGCGAGGCCGACCTTCGGCCCGTCGCCGGTGGCGGCCTTGCACAGGGTGTCGACCGGGGTCAGCACCGGCTCCTCCTCGGACGTTCGGCCGCAGCCGGCCAGGACCAAGGCGATGCACACAAGCGCGGCCGAGGCGGTCAAACCTGCACGTCGGGGCATTGGCGACATCCGTCCTTCCTACCTGATCGGGCCAAGGAACTCAGAGCGGGGCCAACGCGGCGTGGGCGAGCACGGCAGCACCCACGGCCACTGCGCGTTCGTCGGCCTCGAAACTGCCCTGGTGCAGATCGTGGGTCGGACCCCCGGGCGTGCGCGTGCCCAGTCGGCCCATGGCTCCCGGCACGGTCTCGAGGTACCAGCCGAAGTCCTCGCCCCCCAGGCTCTGCGGCGTGGTCGCAACGCCGTCGCGGCCGACGGCGGACTCGACCGCGAACCGCAGGGCCTCCGTCGCCGCGAACTCGTTGACCACCGGTGGAACGCCGCGCACGTAGGTAGCGTCGACGGTGACGCCGAACGGACGCACGATGTCCTCGATCGTCTGCCGCACGATGGCTTCGGCGCCGTGCCAGGCGCCGACATCGAGCATGCGCACGGTCCCGGCGAGTTCAGCGTGGACCGGGATGACGTTGGCGGCGTCACCGGCGTGCATGTGGCCCCACACCAGGCTGACGCCCGAGCGAGGGTCGAACCGGCGCGAGAGCACTGCCGGCAGCTGGGTGATCAGCGTCCCGGCAGCGAATGTCACGTCCTCGGTCAAGTGGGGACGCGACGTGTGCCCACCCCGTCCGGTCAGCACGACGCGGAGGCGGTCCGAGGCACCGGTGATCGCACCGTCGCGGACGCCGATGACACCGGCGTCCAGGGTCGGATCGCAGTGCAGGGCGAAGATGCGCGAGACGCCGGTCATCTCCCCCAGCGACAACACCTTGAGCGCGCCACCGGGCATCGCCTCCTCGGCGGGTTGGAACACCAGCCGGACCTGAACCGGCAGGAGGCCACGCCGTTCGAGATCGACGAGGGCGACCGCCGCGCCGACGAGCGATGCCGTGTGGATGTCATGTCCGCAGGCGTGGGCCACACCGTCGACCGTCGACCGCCAGGGCAGCGCGGTCGTCTCGTGGATAGGCAGGGCGTCGAGATCCGCCCGCAACGCGACGACGGGAGCGTCGGCCGGGCCCACCCGGGCCACCAGCCCGCTGCCCTCCCAGCGTCGGTACGCGATGTCGAACTTGTCCATCCACGACGCCACGGTGTCGGTGGTGCGCTCCTCGGCCCACGAGAGCTCCGGGTGGGCGTGCAGATCGCGGCGTAGTTCGATCAGATCGGGCGCAATCGCCTCAATCGTCGAGCGAATCTGCTGGTGAGGCACGGGCCTCAGTCTAGAACCCCGCCCGGGGTCTCCCGTCGTTCTGCGGCAAGCGCCGCATAGCCGGGTTTGATGACGCCGTCGATCAGTTCGATCCGCTGGTCGAACGGCAGGAAGGCGCTCTTCATCGCATTCACGGTGAACCACCGCAGGTCGTCGAGGTCGTAGCCGAACGCCTCAACGAGCAGATTCAGCTCGTTGCCGAGCGACGTGCCGCTCATCAGGCGGTTGTCGCTGTTCACCGTGACCCGGAACCCCAGCCTCTTGAGCAGCCCGATGGGATGGTCGGCGATGGAGGTCATGCCCGGGACAGCGCCGGTCTGCAGGTTCGAGGAGGGGCACATTTCCAACGGGATGCGCCGGTCGCGGATGTAGGCAGCCAATCGCCCGAGCCGAGGATGATCCGGATCGCTGGTGTCGATGTCGTCGACGATCCGGACACCGTGACCCAGCCGGTCGGCTCCGCAGCGTTGGATCGCCTGCCAGATCGACGGCAGTCCAAATGCCTCGCCGGCGTGAATCGTGAAATGCGCATTCTCACGGCGAAGCAGCTCGAACGCGTCCTCGTGCAGGACGGGGGGAAACCCGTCCTCGGCGCCGGCCAGATCGAATCCGAACACGCCTCGGTCCCGGTACTCCACCACCAGTTGCGCGATCTCGACACTGGCCGTGGCCTGCCGCATCGCGGTCAGCAGCTGTCCGACGATGATCGGCCGACCCGCCGCAGCCGACAGGCGGCAGCCCTCGTCGATGCCGGCCTGGACTGCCTCGACCGCCTCCGACAGGGACAAGCCGCCGCTGAGGTGCCGCTCCGGGGCCCACCGCACCTCGGCATAGACCAGGCCGTCCTGAGCCAGGTCGACCACGGCCTCGGTCGCCACTCGAGTCAGGTCCTGCGCCCGCTGCATCACCGCGACGGTGTGGGCGAACGTCTCCAGATAGGCCTGGAGCGACCCAGAGTTCGCAGCAGCGGTGAACCAGGTGGCGAGATCGTCCGGCGGCGCAGGCAGCCGGTGACCGATCTCGTCGGCGATCTCGGCGACCGTTCCCGGCCGCAGCCCACCATCGAGGTGCTCGTGCAGCGCCACCTTCGGCGCGCGAGCCACCCGGGCCGGATCTGCGTCAAGCATTCATCGCCGGCGCTTTCTGCCTCAGTCCTTGCGACGGCGACGGCTGAACAGTGGGTCGAACTTCAGGTCGACGACCCGCTCCTTGAGCGGGATGAGCGCGTTGTCGGTGATCTTGATGTGCTCGGGGCACACCTCGGTGCAGCACTTGGTGATGTTGCAGAAGCCGAGGCCGTGATCGTCCTGCGCGGCGAGCGGCCGCTTGATGCCCTCCTGCGCCTCGGCCGCATCCAGCGGGTGCATGTCGAGTTCGGTGACGCGCATCAGGAAGCGGGGACCGGAGAAGGACGACTTGTTCTCCTCGTGGTCACGGACCACGTGGCAGGTGTTCTGGCACAGGTAGCACTCGATGCACTTGCGGAACTCCTGCGAGCGCTCGACGTCCACCTGCTGCATCCGGTACTCGCCCGGTGCCAGGTCAGCCGGCGGGACGAAGGCACGCACCTCGCGCGCCTTCTGGTAATTGAAGGAGACATCGGTGACCAGGTCCCGGATGACCGGGAAGGTGCGCATCGGCGTGATCGTGACCGTCGAGTCCTGCGGCAGCGTCGACATGCGCGTCATGCACATCAGCCGGGGCTTGCCGTTGATCTCGGCGCTGCACGAGCCGCACTTGCCGGCCTTGCAGTTCCAGCGCACCGCGAGATCGGGCGCGACCGTCGACTGCATCCGGTGGACGACGTCGAGGACGACTTCGCCTTCGTTGACCTCGACGTCGTACTCAGCGAAGTCACCGCCGGTCGCGTCGCCGCGCCACACCCGGAAATTCTGCTGGTAGCCCATCAGTTCGCCCCTCCCGGGAGTTCGGCTTCGGTCAGGTACTTCTTCAGCTCGTCGACCTCGAACAGTGCGAGCAGGTCGTCGCGCATCGGGATCTGCTCCTGCTCGACGATGGTGACGTCTCCGTCGGATTCGGTGCACACCAGCAGCTTCTTGCGCCAGTCCGGGTTCATGCCCGGGTAATCGTCCCGGGTGTGACCGCCGCGGCTCTCCTGACGCAGCAGCGCTGCCTTGGCGATGGCCTCGCTCACGATGAGCATGTTGCGCAGGTCGAGCGCCAAGTGCCAGCCCGGGTTGAACGCTCGGCCGCCGACGGCGCCGACGTTCTTGGCGCGGGCCTTGATGTCGTCGATCTTCGCCACGGCAGCAGCCACCTCGGCCTCGGTCCGGATGATGCCGACCAGTTCGTTCATCGTGGCCTGGAGTTCTTGGTGCAGGTCGTACGGGCTCTCCCCGGTCTCGGATCGGCCGAACGGCGCGAGCGAACGCTCCTCGGCCGCAGCGACATCGGCATCGTTCAGGGCCGGACGCTGTGCCAGCCCATCGATGTACGCGACCGCGCCGGCTCCGGCCCGTCGCCCGAAGACGAGCAGGTCCGACAACGAGTTGCCGCCCAAACGGTTGGACCCGTGCATGCCGCCGGAGCACTCACCCGCGGCGAACAGCCCCGGGACCGACGCAGCGCCCGTGTCCGGGTCGACCTCGATGCCGCCCATGACGTAGTGGCACGTCGGACCGACCTCCATCGACTCCTTCGTGATGTCGACATCAGCCAGCTCCTTGAACTGGTGATGCATCGACGGCAGCTTCTTGAGGATCGCCGCGGTGGTCAGTCCCACCTCGGTGCGTCCGGCGACGGTCAGGTAGACACCACCGTGCGGCGTGCCGCGGCCGGCCTTGACCTCGGAGTTGATGGCCCGGGCGACCTCGTCGCGAGGCAGCAGCTCCGGAGGCCGTCGGTTGTTGTCCGGGTCGGTGTACCAGCGGTCGCCCTCTTCAGGCGTCTCCGCGTACAGCGCCTTGAACACGTCCGGGACGTAGTCGAACATGAATCGCTTGCCCTCGGAGTTCGTGAGGACGCCGCCGTCGCCGCGCACCGATTCGGTGACGAGGATGCCCTTCACCGACGGGGGCCAGACCAT
>DATEDT010000137.1:0-18190 GCA_035281505.1 Aeromicrobium sp.
GGGGGACAGTGACAGACTCGCCGCAGGGCTTCACCAGCGATCCGGCTTTGCCGGTCGCGTCGGTGGACGAAGGCTTGATTGGGCGTCGGCGATCGCCCGAAGGGCGACCGTCGCCGACAGAAGGCACTGACGAATTCGACGCGGTCATGGCGCAGGTCGCCGCTGAGGCGACGCCCGAGGAACGGGTGTTCGAGGCGGCCCTGCGGCCCCGCACTCTCACCGAGCTGATCGGCCAGGAGCGCGTCCGCGAACAGCTTGCGCTGATGCTCGAGGCGGCGGTCGCGCGCGGTCGCACACCCGACCATGTCCTGCTGTCCGGCCCGCCCGGCCTGGGCAAGACGACGATGGCCATGATCATCGCGGCGCAGCTGGCGGCACCGTTGCGCATCACCAGTGGCCCGGCCATCCAGCACGCCGGCGATCTGGCCGCCATCCTGTCCGGGGTCAACGAGGGTGATGTCGTCTTCATCGACGAGATCCACCGGATGTCCCGGCCGGCCGAGGAGCTGCTCTACATGGCCATGGAGGACTTCCGGGTCGACGTCATCGTCGGCAAGGGTCCCGGTGCCACCGCCATCCCGCTGGAGATCCCACCGTTCACCGTCGTCGGTGCCACCACGCGAGCGGGCCTGCTGCCCGGACCGCTGCGCGACCGGTTCGGCTTCACGGCGCAGCTCGACTACTACGCGGCCGACGAGCTGCATCGCATCGTCGACCGGTCGGCCGGTCTGCTGTCGATCGAGATCACCGACGACGGTGGCCGCGAGATCGCCGGACGCTCCCGCGGCACGCCCCGCATCGCCAATCGCCTGCTCCGCCGGGTCCGCGACTACGCCGAGGTGCGCGCAGACGGCCTCATCGACGTCCAGACGGCCGCAGCGGCCCTGGAACTGTATGAGGTCGACGAGCTCGGCCTGGACCGTCTCGACCAGGCGGTCCTGCAGGCCTTGTGCGGATCGTTCGGTGGGGGACCGGTCGGCATCTCGACGCTCGCGGTTGCCGTCGGCGAGGAGCGCGAGACCGTCGAAGAGCTGGCCGAGCCGTTCCTCGTGCGCTCCGGATTCCTGGCTCGGACCCCGCGCGGCCGGGTCGCCACACCTGCCGCATGGCAGCACCTGGGATTGAGGGCGCCCGCGCCCGAGGCCGGGCAATTGGCCTTCGAGTAGGCGCGATCTCCTAGACTGCACGCCGTGTCTTCTCAGACGACGCGGCGAACCCTGCCCAAGCCGCGCCGAACGCTGGCGATCTTCTTCGCCTGCGTCCTGGGCCTGGTCGGGATCCTCGTGGGTATCGACGTTTCTGCCAAGCCCGGCGCCGACAACGTCTGGGTCCCTCAGCTGGGCCTGGACCTCGAAGGCGGAACCCGCATCACCCTGCAGGCCACCACGGAGAAGGGCAACACCCCGGAACCGGACAAACTGGCCGAGGCGCGCTCGATCATCGAGCAGCGCGTCAACGCGACCGGTGTGACCGAGGCCGAGGTTTCAACCCAGGGCAACGACCAGATCATCATCGAGATCCCCGGTCAGAGCGAGCAGGCCATCGCCGACCAGGTGGGGCGAACCGCGCAGCTGCGCTTCCGGTTGCTCTGGGCATCGCTGGGCAGCTCGACGAAGCCCATCTCGGCAGCGAAATCCGCCGAGCTGGACAAGACGGTGGCCAAGGCCGATTGGTCGAAGCTCACCTTGGATGAGCTGGTCCGCGCCGAGACCGAAGGCCTGCAGATCCTGGCGGACAAGCCGAAGGAGTACACGGCGGCACTCAATGCGCTGGCCGAGCAGGCCAAGGGCTTCGCCTGCACCAAGAAGTCGCTGCCGAACAACGATCGGGCCGACTTGCCGCTGGTCACCTGCGATCCCAAGACCGGCGAAGTGATGATCCTCAGCCCGATGATCATCCCCGGCACTGACGTCAAGTCGGCGACGCCGACCGTCCCGCAGAACTCGGTCGAATGGGTCGTGTCGATCCAGCTCAAGGGTGAGGGTCGCAAGGCGTTCGACAAGGCGAGCGCGGCGCTCTATGCGCAGACCCAGGCCGGGCAGGAACAGAAGAGCCGCTTCGCGATCGTGCTCGATGGCGAGGTGCTCAGCGCCCCGACCATGCAGGCGCACATCAGCGACGGTGCCTCGCAGATCCAGGGCGACTTCACCGCAGAGTCCGCGCGCGCCCTGTCGAACCAGCTCAAGTACGGCGCCCTGCCGCTGACGTTTGAGCTGAACAACAGCTCCTTCGAGGGCCCCACGCTGGCCGGCAATCAGCTGCAGGCCGGCTTGTACGCGGGTCTGCTCGGGCTGCTGCTGACCATCCTGTATCTGTTCTTCTACTACCGCGGGCTTGGGCTGCTGGCCGTCGCCTCCACGCTTGTGGCGATCGGCCTGACGTACGTCATGGTCCTGCTGCTCGGAGCCGGCCTCGACTTCACCCTGACGCTGCCCGGCCTCGCCGGGTTCATCATCGCCATCGGTATCTCCATCGACTCCTTCATCATCTACTTCGAGCGAATCCGTGACGAGATGCGCGAAGGCAAGTCGATCCGGATCGCGGTGGAGACGGGCTGGACCATCACGAACCGCACGAAACTGGCCGCCAATGCGGTCACGATCATGGCCGCGCTGCTGATCTACATCTTCGCGATCGGTGTGGTGAAGGGCTTCGCCTTCGCACTCGGTCTGTCGACGATCATCGACCTGGTCGTGATCTTCTTCTTCACCAAGCCGGTCATGACGCTCTTGGCGCGCACCAAGTTCTACGGTCGCGGACACCGGCTTTCCGGGCTGGACGCGCGACATCTGGGCATCACCGGTCGCGACGTGTCGATTGTCGGCGGCGGCCCGCGCTCCTCCGGGGCCCTCAGCACCGAAGGCGAGGGCGTCTGACATGTCGCGACTGACCAACATCGGCCATGCCCTTTACGAGGGCAACGTCGCGATCGACTTCGTCGGCCGTCGGCGCCGTCGTCTCTGGTACGCGGTTGCGTTCGCAGTCGTCACGCTCTCGATCGCGGCCTTCGTCTTCCGTGGCTTCGCGTTCGGCATCGAGTTCAAGGGCGGCGTGGAGTTCACGGCCCAGGTGCCGCGGGCCAACGAGGCGACGTCGGCGGCGATGACCGAGGCCGTGGTTGCGTCCGGTGTGGAGGACATCGGTAGTCCGTTGGTGAACACCACCGGCGACAGGGCCATCCGGGTCCAGACTCATGCGCTCAGCCAGGCCGACGCCCTCAAGGTGATCGACTCGATGGAGAAAGCAGGAGCCTCCGAAGTCAGCCAGAACCTGATCGGGCCCTCGTGGGGTGCCCAGGTGGCCCAGAAGGCGTTGACCGGACTGGCCGCATTCCTGGTCGCGGTCACCCTGTTCATCTGGGCCTACTTCCGTGAATGGCGAATGTCGGTGGCGGCGTTGGCCGCGCTGGGCCACGACGTGGTGGCGACCGCGGGCGTGTACTCGCTGTCCGGGTTCGAAGTCACGCCGGCCACGATCACAGCCTTCCTGACCATCCTTGGCTATTCGCTGTACGACACGGTCGTGGTCTTCGACAAGGTGCGCGAGAACACGAAGAACGTCACCAAACGGACCTCCACGACCTACGCCGAACAGGCGAACCTCGGGGTGAACCAGACCGTCGTGCGTTCGATCAACACGACGCTGGCGGCCATGCTGCCGGTCGCCGCGCTGCTGGTGGTCGGCGTCTTCGTCCTCGGCAGCGGCCCGCTGAAGGACCTTGCGCTGGCGTTGTTCGTCGGTGTCATCGTGGGCGCCTATTCGTCGCTGTTCCTCGCCCCGCCGTTGGCTGTCCAGCTCAAGGAACGCGAGCCGGCCATCAAGGAACACACGGCGCGGGTCCTGGCCCGGCGCGAGGCAGCCGCCGCCAAGGCCGAACGGGATGTGCCGCCGGCCGCCCCGGTCCGCCCCGTGACCACGTCCGGCTCGGCCAAGCGCAATCAACCGACGCGCTCGACGCGCTCGAAGCGGAACAAGGGTTGACCACGAATCCGGGGGAGCGCCGTGACATGCTGAAGCCCATGTGGTTCACCGGGAGGACGCGAGGCGTTCTGGCCAGCGTCATGTTGATCGCCGTTCTCGCTGCGTGCGGCGGTGGGGATGGTCCCGACAGCGACTACTGCAAGGACCTCGAGGCCGCCAAGCCGTCGCTGGAGTCGTTGAAGAGCAACGGCGCCGAGAAGCTCCAGGATGTCTTCCAGGTCACGCACAAGCTGGCCGACGAGGCACCGGACGACGTCAAGGACGCCTGGGAGACGTACGACGAGGCGATCAGCAACATCGAGAAGGCGCTCAAGGACGCCGGTGTCGGTCCCAAGGAACTCGCGTCGCTGCAGCGCGGTGAGGTGCCCGACGGCGTCGATCAGGAGAAGTTGCGCGGCCTGCCGGTGACGTTCCAGAAGCTCGACAGCCCGCAGGTGGCCAAGGCCAGCGCCAAGATCGCGAAGCACGCCAAAGACGTGTGCCAACTGTCGTTTGCGAGCTGAGGTCACCATGAGTCAGCACCACGTCCGATTTGTCGCGCTCCTGCTGGTGGCGCTGCTCGTGCTCGGCACCGCCGCCACGCTGCTTGGCCAGATCGTCTGAGCGCCTCTGACCAGCCGATTTCCGCCCACCCCGCGACTACGATGGGTCAAGGAGGTGGCATGGCTGACCGCGTAGACCTGGGTTCAGCCGAATCGACGGAACCGGCCGCGCGCGCGGCCGGCCCCCGCAAGCGGGAGGTTCCGCCAGGGGAGAGCGTCGATTCGGCACCTGCCTCTGCGCGCGTGCGGAGCCGGCTCGCCCGCATCGGCCGAGGTTCGTCGGCCAATCCCGTCCTTGACCCGCTGCTGCGCATCTACCGCGACGGCCATCCCAAGGGCGACCCCAAGAGTGACATCGAGGCCATCGTGCGTGCCTACGCCGTCGCCGACCAGATGCACGAGGGGCAGTTGCGCAAGAGCGGCGACCCGTACATCACGCACCCGTTGGCGGTCGCCACCATCCTCGCCGAGCTCGGCATGCCGGCTCCGGTGCTCATCGCGGCCCTGCTGCACGACACCGTCGAGGACACCGCGTACACACTCGATCAGTTGCGCGACGACTTCGGCGAGGAGGTCGTGCAGCTCGTCGACGGCGTGACCAAGCTGGACAAGGTCAAGTACGGCGACTCCGCGCAGTCGGAGACCATCCGCAAGATGGTCGTCGCGATGAGCCGCGACATCCGGGTGCTGGTCATCAAGCTGGCCGATCGCCTGCACAACATGCGGACGTTGGGGTACCTGCGCCACGACAAGCAGGAACGCATCGCCACCGAGACGCTCGAGATCTTTGCGCCCTTGGCCCACCGGCTCGGTATGAACACGATCAAGTGGGAACTGGAAGACCTCGCGTTCGCCACACTGCACCCGAAGGTCTACGACGAGATCGTCCGTCTGGTCGCCGACCGCGCCCCGTCGCGCGAGCAGTTCCTTGAGCGAGTGATCAACGACGTCGAATCCGACCTTCGGCACGCCAAGGTCAAGGCGACGGTCACCGGCCGGCCGAAGCACTACTACTCGATCTACCAGAAGATGCTCGTGCGCGGCCACGACTTCACCGACATCTTCGACCTCGTCGGGGTTCGCATCCTGGTCGACTCGGTGGCCGACTGTTACGGCGTCCTCGGCGTCCTGCACGCGCGGTGGAACCCCATCCCGGGGCGGTTCAAGGACTACATCTCGCTGCCGAAGTTCAACATGTACCAATCGCTGCACACCACGGTGATCGGCCCACAGGGCAAGGCCGTCGAGATGCAGATCCGGACGTACGCCATGCACCGGCGGGCTGAGTACGGTGTCGCGGCGCACTGGAAGTACAAGGAGGACGGCGTCGCCGGGCGTACCGGAGGGCGCGCGCCCAAGACCGAGGACATGGCCTGGCTGCGCGAACTCATCGACTGGCAGTCCGAGACGGCCGACTCCGGTGACTTCCTGGAGTCCCTGCGCTTCGACATGAAGAGCGCCGGCGTCTACGCGTACACGCCGCGCGGCGATGTCATCCACCTGCCGGAGAAGGCCTCGCCGATCGACTTCGCCTACGCCGTGCACACCGAGGTCGGGCACGCCTGTATCGGGGCCCGGGTCAACGGACGCCTGGTGTCGCTGGAGTCCGAGCTGCAGACCGGCGATGTGGTCGAGATCTTCACCTCCAAGTCACCCGAGGCGGGTCCGAGTCGCGACTGGCTCGACATCGTGAAGAGTCCCCGCGCGCGCAACAAGATCAAGGCCTGGTTCACCAAGGAGCGCCGCGAAGAGGCGATCGACCACGGCCGCGACATCCTGGCCAAGCAGATGCGCAAGGAGAACCTGCCGGTGCATCGGCTGTTCAAGCACGACAGCCTCGATGCCGTCGCCAAGGACCTACACCTGGCCGACGTCTCCGCCCTCTACGCCGCCGTGGGCGAGGGCAACGTCGGCGCCCAGAACGTCGTCGAGCGGGTCATCGCGCTGGCCGGCGGTCGCGACAGCGCCGAGGAGGACCTCGCCGAGGCGACGGTGGGGACACGCAGCCGTCGCCATCGCGCTCCGAACGCCGACTCCGGCGTGGTCGTGGAGGGTGTCACCGGCGATGTCCTGGCCAAGCTGGCCCGGTGCTGCACGCCGGTGCCCGGCGACGAGATCAGTGGCTTCGTCACGCGGGCCTCCGGGGTGTCGGTCCACCGAACCGATTGTGTGAACTTCGAGGCGCTCCAGGACCAGCCCGAACGGATCGTCAAGGTGCACTGGGCGCCGACGGCCAAGAGCACGTTCCTCGTCGCCATTCAGGTCGAGGCACTCGATCGTCCCCGCCTGCTCAGTGACATCACGCGGGTCATCTCCGACCAGCACGTGAACATCCTGTCGGCGTCGGTCGCCACCGGTGGTGACCGCGTCGCGCGCTCCCGCTTCACCTTCGAGATGGGTGACGCGAAGCATCTCGATCACGTCATGTCCGCCGTGCGCAGCATCGACGGCGTCTTCGACGCCTTCCGCATCACGCAGTAGCCGCCAGTCGCGTCCCGGAGGCAGGTCCCTGCGAACGGGCCAGTCCGCTAACGTGCGCGCATGACGTTGGGAACGTGGGCGCTGGCGGCGCTTGGCGCGGGTGCGTTGGGCTGGGTCGGTCCCTATGTGATCAGGCTGCTTCCGCCCTCGCTGGATGCCGAGCCCGAAACGCCCGGCTACCCGGAGCTCGCGCGCGTCCCGCATCTGAGTGCATGGCTCGCGCTGGGTGCCGTCGTCCTGGTGACGATCGTCGCCACGGCCGTGCCGGCCGCGCTGCTCCCAGCCTGGGCGGTCGTGTGCGGTGTGGGCAGTTGGCTGGCGTACATCGACGCGCGGACGCACTTGCTCCCGACGCGGATCGTCTGGCCGCTGTACGCGGCCGCGCTGGTCGTCGTGATGCTCGAGGCCTGGCTGGCCCGTGATGCGAACATCGCGGTGCGTGCGGTTCTCGCCAGTGCGGTCGCCTTCGGTGTCTTCTGGCTCTTCTGGCGGATCGGCGAGTTCTGGAAGGCGGGCGGATTCGGCTTCGGCGATGTCCGATTCTCCGCGCCGCTGGGGCTCGTCCTCGGCTCGGTCGGTGATTGGGCGCCACCGGTCGGGCTGTACCTCGGGATCCTCATCGGCGGAATCGTGGGAATCGTCCTCAAAGCCCGCGGACGTGACGGGGCGTTCGCCTTGGGCCCGTGGCTGCTGGTGGGTGCGGTGCTCGGTCCCGTGGCGGTTTCGGCGTTCTAGACCGCTCAGTCCCGGAGTCGTGGGTTGTTGCACGACGGCCGGCTGGTCGGCTGGATCCGCACGGTCCCGATGCTGGTGCCCATGTTGGTGAGGATGGGCCGAAGCACATTGCTCACCAATGGGTCGATGATGCCGAGCAGCGGCTTGACGATCGTGTCCAGCACATTCCCAACCGGCAGTCCGCTCACGTTGACCTTGATGGGCGTGACGCTCGACAGGCCGAGGTTGCCGAACGTGGTCCCGGCGGTCTGGCCCGCTGGGATGTCCGTCTCGCCGAAGGTGAAGTTCAGCGTCTGTGAGGTGGTCGTGCCGATCGCTGCGCCATCGGGCTTGACCGCCGGATCAGGGGCGGCGATCTCGAGGCGGGTCAGGCCGAGCAGCAGCTCGGTCAGGACCCGGGCCCCGAACGTGCCCACGGCGGTGTTCGCCGACACCGACAGGGTGCGGGTGTTGCCGATGCACTGGATGTTGGTGATGGTGCCGGAACCGTCGGCGGCCGTGATGTACACCGGGTCGACGTCGGCTTCGGCAACCAGCCCGCCGAGCGCCGTCACCTCGGCGCTGAGCCGGACCTGGATCTGCGCGGATCGCGCGGTGGTGCCGACCGGGCCGCAGGCGACCACGGGCGGCTCGAGCACCTTGGCCTGGACCGCAACCTTGGTCAGCCCGGGGATCGACCCGGTGAGGTTGATGTCGATGAAGCGGTTCTTGTTGGCCGCCATGATTGTCCCCTGGATCAGGGTCCACGTGTTGATCGACAGGTCAGCCGCTGACTGATCCCCGGTGTCCAGCGTGAGGAAGTCGCCGATGTCCAGGTTGACGTTGTCCGGCAGCCCGTTGATGATCGCGTCGAGCACGGCGGTGCTGGAGGAGTTGCCCTTGTGGGGAAGGATCTCCGAGATCGCGAACACGAAGTCGTGCGCGGTCACGCTCGCGGTGGCGATCTCGTCGACCGACCCGACACCGAGCTTGGCCGCCAGCTGCGCCAAGGGGATCTCGAGTTCCAACGACGCCAGTGCATACGGGTCCAGCACGGTCAGCCGGTCGACGCCGACGAGCTTTCCGAGCAGGGTGTCGAGTGGACCCTGGGGAGTCACGTCGGCCAGGGTGGCGCCGGCCGAGATACAGGCGACCGGCTCGCCCATGAAGGCGAGCGCCGAGCGCTCCAGTGTGGTGCGCCGGGGCGTGGTCGGGAGGAACCGGAAGGCGGAGCTGCCGGTCGTCCAGACCCGCAGTGCGTTCGGCACTTCACCGGCGGATGCCCACCGGATGAAGGCTCCGGTCTTCCGGTCGGCGACGGCGAGGCGGACTCCGACGGTGTCGGGGTCGGCCAGGTGGCTGTCCTGCCGGGCCAGGCTCTCGTTCTTGGCCGCAGCCAAGAGGGTCGTGGAGGGGCCGGTCGAGTCGAATCCGGCATAGGCGCCGGCCGTGCGCCCATCGAGCTGCCGCACGACGTCCAGGGCGATGACGTCGGCCATCGACTGCATGTCGCGGCGGACGAGGCGGTCGCCGCCGACATCGATGACGAGCGATGCGATGAGCAGGATGACTCCCATCAACACCACGGTCATCGGGAAGATGGCTCCGCGCTCGTCGTGCCGAGCCATCAGTTGATCCTCGCGCTCGCGGTGTACAGGAGGTTCTCCGGGAGCGACGCACCGAAGAACTGGGGAACCGAGACGCGGGGGTTCGCCCGGTAGGGGTATTGCAGGGTGACCGAGATGCACTGCGTCGCGTCGCCACAGGTGACCGGCACGGTGGGAATGGTGCAGGTGAGCTTTCCGTCACCGCACGCCACGGTCCCGCCGATCTGGCCCTGGAACGCCTCATTGATCGCGACGATGGCACGGTCGCGGCGCTGGGCGTAGGTGAGGTTGGAGGGGGCGACAGCGGCAGCGCGCGCGCCTTCCACGGCAGCTTGGCTGATCGTCTGGCGGAAGCTGAACATCACGCCGTAGGCGATGATCATGTAGAGGAACATCATGAGGAACGGCACGACGATGATGAACTCGACGAATGCCGCTCCGCGCTCTCCACGGGGTTGCCTGGCTGCCACGATTCCCTCCTCTCTGTCAAGAGGAGAGTAGGTCGGTAAGTGGTGAGGAACCCAACAAAGTGGACGCAAGTCACCGAACTGAAATGAGCGCGGCCGGCGCCCTTCAGATGCCGCATTTTCACTGGTAGAACGCGTTCTGTAGTCCATCGGGACTAGGGACGAACTAGGAACATTTCGAAGCGGTCTCGAAGTGATGTCAAAGCGATATAGAAGTGGCGCAAATCACTTTTCTCGCCTGTCGCCGACCTAATGTCCAATCGACGTCGCGATGTGCGGCGCATCACAAAAGGAAGTGAAAGAAATGTTCGCACCGCTTTACATCTACTCGTACGTGACCGGAGTCCTGAACACGCTTGAGGCTCCTCGCCGCAACGAGCGTGGCGCGTCCTTCACGGAATACGTCGTGTTGCTCGCTGCCATCGTCGCGGTCGTCGCTGCCGGCGTCGTCCTGCTGGGAAGCAAGATCACCGCCAAGCTCACCGGTCTGACCCTCTAAAGAAGGAAGTGAAGGCAATGTTCACACCTCTGTACCTCTACTCCTACGTGACCGGTGCGCTCAGCACGCTTGAGGCTCCTCGCCGCAGCGAGCGTGGCGCGTCCTTCACCGAGTACGTGGTGTTGCTCGCTGCCATCGTCGCGGTGGTCGCCGCTGGTGTCATCCTGCTGGGCGACAAGATCACCGCCAAGATCACGGGCCTGACGCTCTGATCCACGGCGTGGTGGCCGCCCCTCCCCGAATCGGGGCGGCCACCGGCCTCGCCGCAAAGCCCGGTTTGCAAGGAAGGCAAGACATGTCGCTGATGAAGCTCGAACCTCAGGAAGGCCCGCGATGAACAAGCGCGCTGTTGCCGCCGTCCTGGCGGTGTTGTTGGCCGTCGCGGGGATCGGCGCACTTGTCGTTTACACGAACGGCGCCCAGGAACGCGCCTTCCGCGGCACCCAAACTGTCTCCGTCCTTCGCGTGTCGGACAACGTGCCCGCGGGCACCAAGGCCAGCGAGCTGGACAGCAAGGTCGAGCGGGTCAAGTTGCCGCGCGCCGCCGTCCCCAGCGGCGCCGTCGCATCCCTCTCGGATCTGGGGAACAAGGTCACCACCTCCAAACTGGTGCCGGGCGAGATACTCGTCGGCGCCCGGTTCGACGCCTCGCTCGAGGAATCCCGAACCACCACGGTCGACGTTCCGAAGGGCCTGCAGGAACTCACGCTCGAGTTGAGCTCGGCTCGTGTGCTCGGCGGCACCCTGGTGCCCGGCGATCGCGTGGGTGTTGTCGCAAGCTACGACCTTGAGAAGGTCTCCAACTTCGCCGTCAACAAAGTGCTCGTGCTCGCCGTCAATGGCGGCGTGCCGGCCGGAGCCGCCGCAGGCGACGCCCCCGTCAGCACCGGCGTCATGCAGGTGCGGCTGGCCGTCGAATCAGACGTCGCGATCGAAGTGGTGAACGCCGCCGAGTTCGGCAAGGTCTGGCTGACGCGGCAGAACGACGGCGCCCGGACCAGCCGGAAGGTCGTTACCTCGGAGGACGTCGTGAAATGACCGATGTCCTGCTTGTCGCCGTCGACCATGACCTGGTCGAACGCGTTGCTGCCCTCGGTGAGCACCGAGTCGTGTCGATCGACCGCAACAACGTCCACGGCAAGCACGCGGGCGCGCCGGCCGAAACCGACTTCCGGCCCGAGATCATCTTTGTCGGCACGGGTGTGTCGACGCATCAGGCGATCGAGTACGCCCGGGTCATCGTCGGTGAGAACCCCGGAATCTCGGTCATTCTGGTGGCCAAGCCGAACCGCCATCTGGTCCGCACCGCGGAGAAGGCCGGCATCCACCGGGTGATCAGTGAGCGCATCAAGGATCGCGATCTGGCCCGCATCCTCGACCATGCCGGCCAGGCAGTGGCCGCGGAGACGCCGGACGAGAAGCCGCGACGTACCGGCAAGGAGAAGCGGGCCGCGAAGCAGACGCCCGTCGCACCGGCGCCCGCCGTCGAGCTGCAGCCTCCGGCGAAGCAGCCGACGCCTCCCGCCGGCGGCCCCGGCCCGCACCCTCATCAGGTGATCGTCGTCGCATCGCCGAAGGGCGGGGTCGGCAAGACGACGACCGCGGTCAATCTCGCAGCCCTCCTGGCTGAGACGGCGCCCGGCGAGGTCGTCGTCATCGACATGGATCTCCAGTTCGGTGACGTCGCGTCGATCCTGGACCTGGAGCCGCGTTACACGATCACCGACGCATTCGCCTCCGGCGCCGACGACTCGATGCGCCTGCGCACCCTGCTCGTGCCGCACGAGGGCAACTTCCATGTGCTCTGCGGTTCCACCGACCCGGCCGAGAACGGCCGGGTGACCGGCGACCAGATCCGCAAGCTGGTGCACCACTACTCCTCGAGCTTCCGGTACGTCGTCATCGACACTCCTGGTGGCCTCCATGAAGAGACCCTCGCCAGCCTCGAGGAAGCGACGGATGTCGTCTTCGTGGCTGCCCTCGACGTCGCCACGCTGCGGGCGATGCACCGCGAGATCGACGTGCTGGCCCAGATCTCCCTGCTGCCGCCGCGCCGGCACGTCGTGCTGAACCGGTCGGATCGGCGATCTGGCCTGACCGAACGCGACGCCGAGCGCATCATCGGCCTTCCCATCGACGCCGTCATCCCGGCGTCCGAGCGCGTTGCCCTGGCCGGCAACCGCGGCGAACTGGTCGTTGCCGCCCGCAGGCGTAACCCGGTCCGCCGGAACTTCAAGGAGTTGGCTCGCGCAGTGACTGACCTGAGCAGCCAGAAAGGGACCCTCGCATGAGTTTGAGCGACCGGCTCGAAGCCCGCCACCGCACCGAGCTGGACGGTGGCCTGGCTGCTTCCCTGGCCCCGCCGACGAGTCCACCGACGACGCCGGCGCCGAGCATGCCGGCGCCGTCGGCCCCGCCCGTCAGCACGACGGACGCGCCGCCCAGTGACGTTCTGCGACCTCGGACAGTTGTTGCTCCCGTGCCGCCGCCAGGTGCCGACCACGCGCAGGTCGGCGAGGCCGCCTCGACGACGCCACGGCAGTCCCGGCTTGTACCCACGGGGACCACGGCACCGCGCCGCGTCGATGCGCTCGCCGAAGCCAAGGCGAAGATCATGGGCGAACTGATGGGGCGCATCGGTACGCGCATCAACGACCCGGACCTCACCGAGGGCAGATTGCACGACCTGATGCGGTCCGAGCTCGCCCGGGTGGTCGACGCGCAGAACCTGGTTCTCTCTGTCGACGAGCGCGCCACCATCATCCGAGAGATCGAGGACGACACGCTCGGGCTCGGCCCGATCCAGCAGCTCCTCGAGGATTCGAGCGTCACCGAGATCATGGTGAACGGGCACGAGACGGTCTACGTCGAGCGCAACGGTGTCATTGTGCGGACGCCATTGCGATTCGTCGACGAAGATCATCTGCGCCGGGTCATCGAGCGGATCGTGGCGCGCGTCGGCCGCCGCATCGACGAGTCCTCACCGTTGGTGGATGCTCGCTTGCCCGATGGTTCGCGTGTCAATGCCGTGATCCCGCCCCTGGCCGTACACGGATCGTCGCTGACCATCCGAAAGTTCTCCGACACGCCGTACACGGTCGATGACCTGATTCGCTTCGGATCGCTGACACGACCGCTTGCCGATTTCCTGGATGGCTGTGTCAAGTCAAAGCTCAACATCCTCGTTTCAGGTGGTACCGGCACCGGCAAGACGACCTTGCTGAATGTCCTCTCCTCCTCCATCCCGCACAACGAGCGCATCGTCACCATCGAGGACGCGGTCGAGCTCAAACTCCAGCAGGAGCACGTCATCGTTCTGGAGAGCCGCCCGCCGAACATCGAGGGTTCCGGCGAGGTCACGATTCGCGATCTGGTGCGCAACTCCCTGCGTATGCGTCCGGATCGCATTGTCGTCGGTGAGTGCCGTGGCGGCGAGGCGCTCGACATGCTCCAGGCGATGAACACCGGCCATGACGGTTCCATCTCGACCATTCACGCCAATGCGCCGCGCGACTGCATCGCCCGACTGGAGACGCTCGTGCTGATGGCCGGTATGGACTTGCCGCTGCGCGCGATCCGGGAACAGGTGGTCTCCGCAATCGACCTGATCGTGCAGATCCAACGACTGCGCGACGGCAGCCGGCGCGTCACTCACGTCACCGAGGTTGTCGGCATGGAAGGCGACACGGTGGTGCTGCAGGATGCGTTCCTGTTCGACTACCAGGCCGGATTCGGCCCGGATGGACATCACCGCGGCATCGCCCGGGCAACCGGGCTGCGACCGCGGTTCCTCGACAAGTTCGACGAGGCCGGGGTCCCGTACAACCTCGCGCTGTTTGATCCGGAGGCATGAGCATGCTCGCCTTCGGGGTCAGCCTCGTGATCCTCGCGGTCACCGCGCTCGTCTATGCGATGTACGCGCCGCCCGTGCCTCTCGTCGCCGAATCCCGGCGGGTGGCACCCGGTGCCGAGATCAAGCGTCCGCTGGAGCTGTTCGTCGAGCGGATCGACGCGATGGTCGATTACGTGCTCCGTCGCCGCGGATGGAACCCGTTTCCGGCCGAGTCGCTCGAGTTGGCCGGGATCCGGACGCCGCAGGCGACCATCGTGACCACCATCGCCGCGGGGAGCTTCCTGTTCTTCCTGCTCGGCTACCTCTTCGGTGGCGCGGCGTTCGGGCTCCTGTGCGGGCTCTTTGTCCTGGTCTTCTCCCGGGTCTACGTCAACTCCCGGCGTCGCAGGCGTCGCGACGCCTTCGCCGATCAGCTCGTCGGCACACTCGAGGTCATCTGCTCGGCACTGCGGGCCGGGCACAGCTTCCCCAGTGCCCTCGACTCGGTCGCTGCGGACGCGCAATCGCCCACGGACGAAGAGTTCGCCCGCATCGTCAATGCCGGGCGACTCGGCCGCGACGTCGTCGACGCCATGCATGAGACCGCAACCCGCATGGACAACGAGGACTTCGCGTGGGTCGCTGACGGCGTGGCCATCCAGCGCGACACCGGCGGCAACCTCGGCGAGGTGCTGGACCGCGTGGGCCAGACCATCCGAGAGCGCAACGAGCTGCACAAGAAGGTGCGCTCCATCTCCGCTGAAGGCCGCTTGTCGGGCTGGGTGATGATGGCCGTCCCGCCGGTCCTCGGCGGCTACCTGACCACCATGAACCCCGAGATGTTCAAGAGTGCGTTCCTCAGCCCCACCGGCATCATGATCCTAGGCGCCTGCGCCGTGCTCTACCTGATCGGATTCTTCTGGATCCGCAAGATCGTGAAGGTGGAAGTCTGATGCTCATCATCGGTACCGTTCTCATCTTCGCCGCCATCGGTGTCCTGCTGGTCGCGCTCGATCTGGTGCGGCCCACAGCGGCGCCGGCAGTGGTCCGTCGCCGGCACGCGCCGTCGCAGGCCTCGGGTGCATCGATGTTCGTCGACAACGACCCACGGGCGCTCGGGCGGCTGCGGTTCCTCACCGCGCCCTTCCTGATCGAGAAGGCTGAGCGCAACATCGTGTTGTGCGGATACCAGGCCGGTTGGGGTCTGCGCCGGCTGCTGGTCCTGAAGGTCGTGGGCGCGACGATCGGCGGGTTCCTGTCGTTCAGTTTCTTCAGCCTCGACCCGTCGGGTCGCCGACTCGCCGTGTTCTTCGTGGTGACCGCACTGTGCTTCTTCTACCCGGACATCTGGCTCGACGCGCGCGCCAAGGAGCGCCAGCAGCGCATCGAGCGGGACCTGCCGGACGTCCTGGATCAGACGGTCATCGCTCTGGAGTCCGGCTTGAGCTTCGAGGCCGCCCTGGCGCGCATCTCCAACAACGGCACCGGGCCGCTGGCCGAGGAGTTCAAGCGAACGCTGCAGGACATGCGGCTCGGGATGTCCCGCCGCGCGGCGTATCAGGCGCTCTCCGACCGCACCACGGTTGAGGACGTCCAACGGTTCTGCAAGCAGGTCCTGCAGGCCGAGGAGTTCGGCGTCTCCATGTCGACCGTCGTCCGCAACCGGGCCGCCGACATGCGCGTCAAGCGTCGCTACCGGGCTGAGGAGCTCGCCCAGAAGATCCCGGTCAAGATCATCTTCCCGTTGGCCGTGTGCCTCATGCCGGTGCTGTTCATCGTCATCCTGTACCCGACGTTCCACGGCATGGCGTTCTAAAGCCGGACTCCCAAGTGGCGCACGAGGCGGACTCAGCCGCCGAAGTCGGCTGCTGCCTTGAGCGCCATGTCCAGGAACGAGCGACGGGACGCGAGGTTCTCCTCGATGTCCTTGACCTTCTTGGCGTCGCCGGCTGACGTTGCTGCCGCCAGGTCGGCTTCGAGATCGGCGATCGCCTTCTCCAGCTTGCTGACCAGGTCGTCGGCGCGTGCCGACTTCTCCGGGTCGGTGCGCTTCCATTCCTTCTCGCTGGCCGCGCGGATCGCCGACTCGACAGCGCGCAGGCGACCTTCGAGATCCTTGATGCGGTCGCGCGGAACCTTGCCGGCCGCCTCCCAACGCCCGGCAATGTCGGCCATCGCCTTGCGGGCCGCATCCAGATCGGTGATCGGCAGGAGCTTCTCGGCTTCGGCGAGGAGCTGTTCCTTGACCACGGCGTTGGCGCGGAACTCCTCGTCCTCCGCTGCGTTGGCGGCATCGCGAGCCGAGAAGAAGACGTCCTGTGCGCCGCGGAATCGCTTCCACAGCGCGTCCTCGACGTTCCGTGGTGCCGAACCGGCAGCCTTCCAACGGGCCATGAGGTCGCGGTACTTCGTCGTGGTCGGGCCCCAATCGGTCGACGACGCGAGCGCCTCGGCCTCGACGATGAGCTTCTCCTTGACCGTCTTGGCCCGCTCCCGATCGGCGTGGACGTCGGCGAAGTGCGTCTTGCGCTGGCGGGTGTACGTCGTGCGCGCCGCACTGAACCGGTGCCACAACTCGTCGTCGGTCTTGCGGTCGAGTCGCGCCAGCGCCTTCCACTCGTCCAGCAGAGCGCGAAGCTTGTCGGCGCCATTGCGCCAGTCGGAACCGGCGGCGAGCTTTTCTGCGGTCTCGACGATGCGCGTCTTCTCCGCAAGCGCCTCGGCCAGCTTCGTCTCGCGTGCGGCCTTGCGCTCGGCCCGCAGCTTGTCCAGCGCCGGCGCCAGGGCGTCCAGCCGAGCCAGCAGCCCGTCGAGATCGCCCAGCGCAGCGGCGCCGTCGACCTGCTCCCGCACGGTCTTGATGGCGCGTTCGGCGTCGTCGGGACCGAGGGTGCCACCGGCGAGCCGCTTCTCCAGCAACTCGACTTCGATCTCGAGCCCGTCGAACCGCTTCGCGTACAGCGCGATCGCCTCGGCCGGGTCGCCGCCCGGCCACTGTCCGATCTGACGTTCACCGTCGGCGGTGCGCAGGAAGACGGTGCCGTCCTCGGCGACCCGGCCCCAGGGATGCTCAGCGGGCTGTGCGGCCTCCGGCGAACTCATGCGGCACAGTTTAGGGACAAGCGCCCCCATAGACTGAGGCCCGTGCTTCTCACGTCCTTCCCGGCCGGCCCGCTGGCCGCCAACTGCTATGTCGTGGCGCGCGGACCGGGCACCGGCTGCGCCGTGGTCGATCCGGGCATGGACGCGATGGGCTCGCTCCGCCAAGTTGTGCGTGAGCAGAACCTCACGCCGAGGGCGGTGCTCATCACGCACGGCCACTTCGACCACATGTGGAATGCGCAGGACGTGGCCGCCGAGTACGAGTGTCCGGTGTGGATTCACCCGGCCGATCGCCATCTGCTGGCTGACCCGATGGCAGCGATCTCGGGGGAGTCCGCGGCCATGCTGCGGGCGCAGTTCGGTATTGCCGAGGTTCCGGATTTCGCCGAGCCGGCCGATGTCCGAGATGCCGTGGACGGCGTGCAGATCGAGGTCGACGGGATCACCTTCACCGTCGACCATGTCCCCGGGCACACCCCCGGGACGGTGGTCTACCGAATCGACTGGGACGGGCCGGAGCCGGTGTCACAGGTCATGTTCTCCGGCGACTTCCTGTTCAACGGGTCGATCGGTCGCACCGATCTCACCGGTGGCAACCACGGTCAGATGCAGGACAGCCTGCGCGATCGCGTCCTGCCGTTGGCTGACGACATCGTCGTCCTGCCCGGGCACGGCATGCAGACGTCGATCGGGCGCGAGCGGGCGATCAACCCGTTCCTCGCCGAGCTCACTCGCACTGAGCCCGGTCGAAGTGTCGAGCAGGGCTGACGTGTGACGAAACTCAGCGGCTTTCCCGAATTCCTGCCTGCCGAGCGGGCCGTCGAACAGCACGTCCTGGACCATCTGCGGCGCGTGTTCGAACTGCATGGGTTCGCCAACATCGAGACCCGCGCGGTCGAGACGTTGGAGACACTGCTGCGCAAGGGTGAGATCGACAAGGAGGTCTACGCCGTCAAGCGTCTGGC
>DATEDT010000138.1:0-9688 GCA_035281505.1 Aeromicrobium sp.
TGCTCACCTACGATCACGACCGCATCCTGCTCAAGGCGTTCACCGCCCTGCGTGATGCCAAGGCGCATCGGACGAGAACAGTCATCGTCCTGCGCCACGCGCAAGCCCGTACCCGCAACGGTTGGAAGGCGGACGACCTGGAACGCCCGCTGACCAAACCGGGTGAATCCCAGGCGCGGAAGCTGGCACCACTCCTGCAGGCGTATGGCGTCCGCGGCGTCCTCACCAGCCCGGCGATTCGCTGCGCGCAGACCGTCGACACCTATGCGCGCTCGGTCAAAGCGCTGATGGAGGTGGATGACCGGCTGGCGGAGGACACGAAGCCGCGTGCTGTCGAGCGATCCATTGCGACCGTGCTGGATCGCAAGGGGCCGATCGTGGTCTGCTCACACCGCCCGACGCTGCCGTGGATCTTCGCGTCGCTGCGGGTCGAGCCCCGCGAGCTCGCCCAGGGCGAGGGTCTCGTGGTCCACCACCGACGCGGCCGAGTGGTCGCCGTGGAACCGTTCGCCCACCGCGCGGCCCGGCACTGATCCAGGACGGCGTCAGGACGGCGGGGCGAACGTCTCGAGCTGAGCGCCCCCGTAGAGCGTGCGCAGCCGCTCGTACCGATAGCGGTTGTACGCCAGCGGCTCCAAGGTGAGCACCTTCGGCAATCGATGATGCATGAACCTGAGCATCGCAAGGTAGAAGCGATACTCACGCTGCCGGCGACGCGTCCATGTCACGCCGAGCAGTTCACGCATCCTTGGATGACTTGCCCCCTCCGAGCAGACCCGCACGGGACGCGCGAAGACCGGCGTCACCAGACGCCACAGTGGAGTGACGAGGGCGTGCAGCCAGCGCGGGCCGAACAACGTCGGCACCGGCAGCATGTCGAACTGCCGGTTGGCCCACTGCAGGAACTCGTTGTCGGCGAGTTTGGTTGAGGCGACGTCCTCGTAGTAGGCAGCCGCTTCGGCGAAAGTCTCCGGTGTCTGGCTTGCCTCGCTCGGCAGTCCGAACTCGCTCATGTACCGCAGCGTGCTGTACACGACCTGGCGCTCGTTATCGGTGAAGTCGTCACCGAAAGTCGCGATGTAGCCGGCATAGAAGATGTTCTGGCTGCTCACCGCGACCCATTTCCACAGGTCCGGGTTGAGCGCGCTGTACCGGACGTCGGCGAACGCTCCCTTGCCGCGCCCGCGGACTGCGCCGTGCATCTGCTTGAGCCGATCAGCCGTCGCACGACGATCGACGTCATCACCGAAGAGCAGCAGTGGCCCCCACAGATAACTGCGGATGCCGCGGTTGGTGAAGTTCTGTTTGAACCGGCCGGAGGCGTCCACGGCGGCAGCGACTTCGCGATAGGCCACCTGGTCGAGGGCCAGGCGGCCGAACAGGCCGAAGCTCACCGGCGAGCCGGCCCACCACCGGACGTCGGCTGCCAGCGCGGCGTGTGGTTGCGTCGGATCCCAGGGCGCCACCGCACCATGCTCTGTTGCGGCGCCCTCGTGCGCATCAGCGATGACAGAGGCGGACATGGGCTCCCTCGCAATGTGTACACAGGCGTTGACAGAACCATCACACCAATTAGTCAACGCTCGTGTCAAGATTGGCCCGTGAGTACGCGCCGGTATGCGGGGGTCAGCGCGGCCGACCGGGCCGCTGAGCGCCGAGCCCGCCTGCTCGCCGCCGGACTTGAGCTGATCGGAACCAAGGGCCTGAGCGGAACCACGGTGCGCGGCGTCGCAGCAGAATCAGGTTTGGCCGCACGCTACTTCTACGAGTCCTTCGCAACGATCGACGACCTGCATCTCGCCGTGTTCGACGAGATCGAACGCGAGGCGCAGGAGCGCGCGCTCGGCGCGCTGGCGAAGACGGCCGGCGGCGGCGAGCGCGAACAGGTCCATGCCGTCCTGTCCGAGATGGTCGACCTGATGCTCAGCGACCCGCGCAAGGGTCGCGTCGCACTGCTCGAAACCGTGAACTCCCCGGTCTTGGGCCCCAAGGCCATCGCCGCGAGTCAGCACTTCGCCGCCCTCCTGGCCGCGACCAGTGCAAGCGGCGACCCGCTGTCGCCGACCGACGGCCTGCCCGTCGAGGTTCGGGTGATCGCGCAGTTCCTGATCGGCGGCGTCGGCCACACGCTCGGCGCCGTGCTCCTGCAGGACCTACCGATCGAGCGCGAAGCGCTGGTCGACGTGCTGGCCGACCTGTTCCTCGCGGTGGTCCCGAGCATCGGGCCGTTGCGGGCCTGACAATGCGGCGCGGATCACGCCCTGCAGCGCCCAGCCTTCGGCTGGCATTCACCTTCCGTTCACCTGGAAACGACAGTCTCTACACCTGCACTCCCTAGCGTCCGAATTGTCAATGAAACCGGGCTGGGACGTTCAGCCCACCGTTGAGAGGCAATTCCAGTGAACCGACGTACGACAGTCTGGGCCGCGCTCACCGCGGCCATGGTGCTCGCACTCAGCGCATGCGGTGGCGGCACGACCGGAGGGGACGGCTCGGGCGTCTCGGGCGAGGTCGTCTCTGATGGCTCCTCCACGGTGCAGCCACTGACCGCCGCAGCCGGCGAGTTGTTCGCCGGCGAGCACCCTGGGGCCAACGTCTCGGTGGGCACGTCCGGCACCGGTGGTGGATTCGAGAAGTTCTGCACCGGCGAGACGGACATCTCCAACGCATCCCGCCCCATCAAGGACGAAGAGAAGGCAGCCTGTGAGAAGGCGGGCATCGAGTTCACCGAACTGCGGGTGGCCACCGATGCCCTGACCGTCGTGGTCTCCAAGGACAACGACACGGTCGAGTGCCTCACCGTCGACGAGCTGAAGAAGATGTGGGAGCCGGCCGCCGAAGGCAAGGTCACCACGTGGAAGCAGGTGCGGGGCGACCTGCCGGCCGACAAGCTCGAGCTCTACGGCCCCGGCACCGATTCGGGCACCTTCGACTACTTCACCGACGAGATCAATGGTGAAGAAGGCGCCAGCCGCTCGGACTACAACGCCTCCGAGGACGACAACGTCCTGGTCAAGGGTGTCGCGGGCTCCAAGAACGCCCTCGGCTACTTCGGGTACACGTACTTCGAGGAGAACGCAGGCCAGCTCAAGGCCGTCCAGATCGACAGTGGCGAAGGCTGCGTCGCCCCGAGCGCCGAAACGGCTGCCGACGGCACCTACACGCCGCTCGCGCGTCCGCTGTTCATCTACGTGAACAACGCGTCGTACAAGGACAAGCCGCAGGTCGCTGCATTCGTCGACTTCTACGTCGAGAAGGACGCGGACATCGCGAAGGCAGCCAAGTTCATCGCCCTGAACTCCGAGCAGCGCTCTGAGCTCGAGACTGCTGCGGCAGGACTGGCGGGCTGAACTTGTCCGGATCAGTAATCACTCATGGGGGCCCGTCGGTGACGTCGGGTCCCCATGAGCCTGCTCCCTCCCCCGTTGACCTGTCCTCGTCATCCGGTCGGTGGGGTGAGAAGGTCGCGATGACGGCGCTCGCCGGCTCGGCCGGACTGTCGGTCGTCGTGACCATCGGCATCTTCTTCGCGCTCCTGCTCCCCTCGCTGGACTTCTTCCGCGAGGTCAGGATCACCGACTTCCTCACCGGCACCCGGTGGGCGCCGACCTTCGCCGATGCCTCCTTCGGCGTCGTCCCGCTCGTGACGGGCACGCTGTGGACCACGGCCATCGGCCTCGCCATCGCCGTGCCCGTCGGCCTGGCCGCCGCCACCTACCTGAGCGAGTACGCCTCGGACCGGACCCGGCGCATCCTCAAGCCCGTCCTGGAGGTCCTGGCCGGCATTCCGTCGGTCGTCTACGGCTACTTCGCCCTGTTCTTCGTCGCCCCGGTCCTGCTCCGCAGCATCTTCGGAATCGAGCTCGGCACGTTCAGCGTCCTCGCCGCCGGGCTCGTGCTCGGCATCATGATCGTTCCCACCGTCGCCTCCATCTCCGAGGACGCAATGAGCGCCGTCCCGGCCGGGCTTCGCCACGGCTCACTGGCTCTGGGCGCCAACAAGATGCGGACCACACTGCGGGTCGTCTACCCGGCCGCGATCTCCGGCATCACGGCTTCGATCGTGCTCGCGCTCTCGCGGGCCGTCGGCGAAACGATGATCGTCGCCCTCGCGGCAGGGACGCGCGCACAGGTCGTACTGGACCCCCGGGAAGCCGGTCAGACGATGACCGGATTCATCGCTCAGACCGCCACGGGTGAGAGCACGCCGGGCACCCTGACGTACAACACCCTGTTCGCAGTCGGCCTGCTGCTGTTCGTGATCACGCTGGTCATCAACTTGATCGCCGCGAGGTTCGTCCGACGGATCCGGGAGGTGTACTGATGATTCCGATCGCCGAGGCGGTGGCGCCACCGAACCTGAAGGCCGCGACGCACAGCGACCGAAGCCCCGGTTCCATTGCCTTCCTCGTCGCGCTGTGGCTCGCTCTGGCCATCGCGGTGCTCTCGCTGACCGTCCTGCTCGTTGACGCCTTCATCGACGGCCAGAGCCGACTCGACTCCGGGCTGCTGACCAACTACACGAGCCAGGTCTTCCCCGAACAGGCCGGCGCACGCGCGGCGATCCTCGGCTCGATCTGGGTCATCAGCACGACAGCCGTACTGGCGATCCCGCTGGGAATCGCTGCCGGGCTCTACCTGGAGGAGTTCGCCGACTCGGAACGCTGGTACAACCGCCTGATCGAGACGAACATCTCCAACCTCGCCGCCGTGCCCGCCATCGTCTACGGCATGCTGACGGCCGGATTCGCCCTTGCGATCGGCATGGAGCGGCGCATCGTCCTCAGCGGCGCGATCGCCCTGGCACTGCTGATCTTGCCGGTCATCATCATCGCCACGCGCGAGTCGGTCCGCGCAGTCCCCCAGGAGATCAGGCATGGCTCGCTGGCCCTGGGCGCCACGCCATTGACGACCGTCTGGCGCCAGACCTTGCCGGCAGCGATCCCGGGCATCGCCACCGGCTCGATCCTCGCCCTGTCCCGTGCCCTCGGCGAGGCGGCACCGCTGCTGTTGCTGGGCGGCCTCGTCTTCGTCAACTACGACCCGAACGGGCTCATGTCCGGATTCACCACCCTGCCCATCCAGATCTTCAACTGGGCGTCACAGCCGCAGGAAGCCTTCCAGCAGGTCGCCTCGGCGGCCATCATCCTCATGCTGGGGCTGCTTCTGGTCATGAACGCCGTCGCCATCCTTATCCGCAATCGATACCAGAGCCGGTGGTAACCATGGCCACATTCACGACGAAACCCTCGACGACGCAGTCGTCCCAGAACGGAGAGAGGGCCCCCGCGCCGCTGCTCCACACCCTCGAACACGCCCCGCGCACGCTGCCGGCATACCCGAGCCCGGTCGTGATGGAGTGCTCGGACGTCAACATCTACTACGGCGACTTTCGAGCCGTCACGGACGTGAACATGGCGTTCGCCAAGAATGAGATCACGGCGCTCATCGGTCCGTCAGGGTGCGGCAAGTCGACGCTCCTGCGTTCGCTGAACCGGATGAACGACCTCATCCCGCAGGCCCGCGTGGAAGGTTCGATCACCTTCCATTCCAAGGGGATCTACGACGACGATGTCGACCCGATCGAGGTCCGGCGGCGCATCGGCATGGTCTTCCAGAAGCCCAACCCGTTCCCGAAGTCGATCTACGACAACATCGCGTACGGGCCTCGGGTGACCGGGATGAAGGTCGACAACATGGACGACCACGTGGAGCAGGCCCTGCGTCGGGCGGCACTGTGGCTCGAGGTCCGGGACAAGCTCAAGCAGAGCGCGTACGGGCTCTCCGGTGGACAGCAGCAGCGGCTGTGCATCGCCCGGACGATCGCCGTGGAGCCGGAAGTCATCCTGATGGACGAGCCCTGCTCCGCGCTCGACCCCATTGCCACGTCGCGCATCGAGGATCTGATGGTCGAGCTCCGTGAGAACTACTCGATCATCATCGTCACGCACAACATGCAGCAGGCCGCGCGCATCGCCGACCGCACGGCGTTCTTCACGGCCGACGTCGACGTCGTCACCGGCGAGCGCACCGGTCGGCTGGTCGAGTACGACCTGACCACCAACATCTTCCAGAACCCCAGCGACGAGCGCACCGAGGCCTACATCCAGGGTCGCTTCGGCTGACCGCCCACGCACCGACAGCAAGAAGCCCGCGATCCTGACGGACCGCGGGCTTCTTGCTTGTCGTGGACGGAACGGCGGGCTCAGTAGCCGCACTCATCCCAGCAGTGGTCGCGGAACTCGGCGCCGGACGCCGTGGTGAGGTATGTGAAATCCGCATCGGGATGCGCCTGCGGCATCTCCTGATGACGGTTCGGGTACCCGTGCGCCAGCGTGCGGACTTGGCTGCTGTCCATCTCGAATGACGACTCTTCCATGATTCGCACTCCCCCTGATCGGCTCACCATTGACGCTACGGGGGTACTCACGAGTAGGCCAGCCCACGCAGGTAAGACTTTGAAGTCGATCGCGTTAACTGAGCGTGCGGATCACAAAAGACTCGGTCGGCGACGGGTCTGCCCGGCACGACAGCCGCGCCTCGGGGCCGGCGATCCGTTCGACCTCAGCCGTGATGGAGGTGGGAAGGATCTGGCCGCCGGTCAGCTCCACCCGCCACCGGTCGGACCCCAGCGCCGTCACGGAGACCGCCTCGATGTCGGCGGTACCCGCCGGACCCCACCGCCGGTGTGCTTCGACGGCGACGGCTTGCGCGGCCGGCGCCATCCAGCTGAATCCACGCAGGTGCTCGGCGGAGACCTCCGACCGGTCGAGGTGCGCTTCGATGACGGCGGCGGCGCCCTCCGCCTCGATGCGGCCGTAGTAGGTGCCGTCCAGCGGGAGCACGAGGTTGGCCGCGAATCGATGTCCGCCAACGTGCGTGCACTCCCACACCAGGTCCGGATACACCTCGGCCAATGCGGCCGCAACCTGGCGCCCGCGCACGCCGCAACAGGCGTCGTGGCGGGCGTGGGTGCAGACGAGGACCGCCGGCTCGGCGGACCAGGTTGCCGTCGGCGCGGATTCCGCGGCGACGACGAGCGGGCCGAGGTCGGCCTCGGTCGCCCAGTCACCCCAAAGCGACTTCCGCTGCTTCACGTCGTAGACCGCCCACCGGCGGTCGACCGGGGTTCTCTCCCCCGGCCGTCGAACCAGCAGCAACTTGGCTGACGTCGATTCACACGCTGCCGCGAGCGCAGCGCGAAGATCCTCCGAGAATGCATCGAGCGCCTTGTGCGGCCACGGCGTCGGGAACTCGACCAGCACGAACCGGTCCGCGCGCGACGCGGTACCTGCCAAGCCTTCGGCCCGCTCCTCGGCGTCGTCAGCGCACCGGAAGGTGGCGGTCACGACTCCAGCATGAAGTGCATGACCGCGTATGACAGTGCGCCGAACAGCCCGGCCATCGGCAGCGTGATGATCCACGCGGCAACGATGGTCCGCGCGACCCCCCACCGCACGGCCCGGAACTTCCTGGACGCACCCGCACCCATCACCGACGTCGCCATCGTGTGGGTGGTCGACACCGGCGCGCCCTGCCCGATGGCCATGAAATACAGGACGAATGACGCGGTCAGCTCAGCGGCGAACCCAGCGGGCGGCGTCAGGGCAACAATGCGGCGACCCATCGTGCGCATGATGCGCAAGCCGCCGGACAACGTGCCCAACGAGATGGCCGCAGCAGCGCCGACCACGACGTACCACGGCACGTGGTCGGTGTTGGGCAGACGTCCGGCCGCGAACAACGCCAGAACGATGACACCCATCGTCTTCTGCGCATCCTGCAGGCCGTGGCCCAGCGAGAGCATGGCGGCGGATACGACCTGAGCGAGACGGAATCCGCGATTGACCGGCTGCGGCCGAGCGCGGCGGAACAGCCACATGATCGTCGTCATCACGGCGAACGCACCGGAGAAGCCGAGCAAGGGGCTGATGACCATCGGAATGGCGACCTTGTCGAGAACCTTCTGCCAATCGACCACCACGCCGGCCGCGACGCCGACACCCACCAGGCCACCGATCAGCGCATGGGAGGACGACGACGGCAGACCGAAGTACCAGGTGATGAGGTTCCAGGCGATAGCGCCCACCAGCGCCGACATGACGACGACAAGCGCGTGCTGTGGCGTCGCGATGTCGTTGAAGCCCACAAGGATGTCGGCAATGGTCTTCGCGACCTTGACTCCGAGAAACGCCCCGGCGAAGTTCATGACCGCCGCAAGCACCAGCGCGATCCGTGGCGTCAGCGCTTGCGTCGAAACCGAGGTCGCAATGGCGTTGGCCGCGTCGTGGAAGCCGTTGGTGTAGTCGAAGAACAGCGCTATGCAGACCGTCGCGATCAGCAGCGCGAGCACAAGGTCCACTCAGGACTCCTTGACGGCGATCTGCTCCACGGTGTTCGCCACTGACTCCAAGGCGTCGATCGCCTTCTCGAGCGAGTTGACGATGTCCTTGAGCTTGAGCACATCCATCGTCTTGTAGTTGCCGCTGAAGAGATCGGCCAGGATCCGGCGATACGACCGGTCGCCCTGGTTCTCGAGCCGGTTGATCTCGATCCAGTACTCCTCGAGGTTCTTCATGCTGCGCAGGCGCGGCATGGCCTCGGCGGTCAACTGCGCCCCTCGCTGGAGGACGTCCACCTGACCCGCGAACTCGGCCGGGAGCTCGCCGACGCCGTAGAGCAGGATCAGGTCGACCGTCTCGTCCATGTAGTCCATGACGTCATCGAGGCTGCTGGCCAGCGCATAGATGTCCTCGCGGTCGAACGGCGTGATGAAGGTGCTGTTGACCTGCTTGACGATCCGGTGAGTCGTCTCGTCAGCCTGGTGCTCGGCCTCGCGCATCTGCTCGGCGATGGCTTCACGATCAGCGTTGGCGTCGAGGATCTGGACGAGAAGCGCAGCACCGTCAATGAGGTGCGATGCGGACTCGGAGAACAGATCGTAGAACGACGATTCCAGTGGACGAAGGCGTAGTCCCACGATGGCTCCTGTGACGGTCTGAGTGTGGCGGTGACCATGCTAGGGCCCAGCGGAACTTGCGTGTCAATTCCACGAAAATGGCGTGCCGGATCCTGACCGGTTAACGGGAGGCAATCAGCGTGCGACGACGCCGAGAATTTCGTCCACTTCGCGTTGCGTGAGATGCCGCTCATAGTCCGACGCCGCGATCATCAGCCGGCTCGTCAGCTCGATCTCGGCTAGCGCAGCTTCGTCGCGCAGTCGCGCGTCCAGCGGCATCGGCGTCGGCATCAGGCCTGCCCCCTCGTCGTCCCGTACAGAGATCTTCACCCTACGCGCGCGCGGGCGCAGGTGGGAGACGTTT
Organism: Aeromicrobium sp.; assembly: GCA_035281505.1. Lineage (GTDB taxonomy): Bacteria > Actinomycetota > Actinomycetes > Propionibacteriales > Nocardioidaceae > Aeromicrobium. Next base: position 9,324 of record DATEDT010000138.1, read on the forward strand.
CAGCAGATGAGGCAAACTGGTCCGGCCCCGTACAAGGAATCGGGGGCCTCTAGCTCAATTGGCAGAGCAGCGGACTTTTAATCCGCGGGTTGTGGGTTCGAGTCCCACGGGGCCCACCACATCCCCGACGAACGCTCAAGACCGCCGTCAGCGGCATTGACGAAGCCCTCGCGGCCAACAGTTCGAGCGCCGGGACTGAGTTGCACAGCCACTTCTCCACGGGTAGTGGAGCGTCCTACTCCTTAGACCACCGACGCAAGATCGAGCACAGGTGTACCTACCCGCGCGGCCCCTGAGCCAAGCGTCTCGCGCACCTGCAATTTTCGTCGCGCCCCATTTCGGAGCGAGCTTGGCGCGTGACGTTC
>DATEDT010000139.1:0-40953 GCA_035281505.1 Aeromicrobium sp.
AGGTCCAATCTCTCCCCGGCCTTTTTCCACACGGAGGTGACCCCCGATGGCTGCACGCAAGACGCCCCTCCGGGCGGTCTCCTCCGACGAGACGGCCCCCGTGGAGCCGGCCTCGACCCCGAAGACCGTCTCGCAGGCGGCCAGCACGGGGAACATGCGTGACCTGCTCGTCTCGATGCGTGACCGAGTGGCCAAGGACGTCGAGAACCCGAACACGCCGGCGCGTGACCTGGCGGCGCTGACCAAGCGCCTGATGGAGATCGTCCGCGACATCGAGGCGATCGACGCACGCGCGAACCAGGAAGCCGACGATGACGACGAAGTCGAAGACGGCGACTTCGACGCCGCGTCTGTCTGAGTACGCTCGAGCCTTCGTCTTCCCGGACGGCATCAAGAAGACCGTCTGGACCCGCGTCGAGGCCAAGGGCAAGGAGCTCGGCCTCGGATTCGACTGGTGGCAGTCCCAGGCCGGCACCGTCTGCCTCGGCTACGGGGACGATGGCCAGTACGTGGCCACGGTCGGCGGCATCGGCATGTCGATCCCGCGGCAGGTCGGCAAGACCTACTTCGTGCTCGCGATGCTCGTCATCCTGTGCATCCTGTTCCCCGGCCTGCAGGTCGTGTGGACAGCGCACCACCTGAGGACGTCGACCAAGACCTTCACCACGCTGCGCGGCATGTGCCGCCGGCGGAAGATCGCGCCCCACATCCGCTCGATGCGCTCCGCCAACGGCGAGCAGCAGGTCGAGTTCATGAACGGCTCGATGATCATGTTCGGCGCCCGCTCCCAAGGCTTCGGCCGTGGCTTCGACGAGATCGACGTCGAGGTCTTCGACGAGGCGCAGATCCTGGACGCCAAGGCGCTCGAGGACATGATCGCCGCGACCAACCAAGCCCGTCACGAGCACGGCGCGCTCCTGTTCTTCATGGGCACCCCGCCGCGACCCACTGACCCGTCAGAGGCCTTCTCGCTGCGCCGCTCCGAGGCACTCGCGGGTGACGCCGAGGATGCGATCTGGCTGGAGATCGGCGCCGAGCCCGACTCTGACGCGAACGATCGCGCTCAGTGGCCGAAGATGAACCCGTCGTATCCCAAGCGCACGCCGCTCAACTCGATCCTCCGCCTCCGGAAAAACCTCGGCGACGAGGACTCCTGGAACCGCGAGGGTCGCGGGATCTGGGACCCGACCTCGGGCATCGGCGTCATCCCTGCGCCGGACTGGGCTGCACGCGGCCTCGAGCACTCGATCGCCACCTCACGGTTCGCTCTCGGTGTCGAATGCGGCCCGGACCTAGCGTGGGCCTCCGTCGCATTCGCCGGCGCCCGCCCGGATGGATCGTGGCACTTCGAGCTCGACGAGGACCAGCACACCAAGGGACGCGGAGTCGCCTGGCTGGTCCCTCACCTCGAGAAGCTCCTCGCCGACAACTCCCAGATCCGTTCCGTCGTCGTGGATGTCGCGGGACCGATCAAGGCCCTGCTCGAGGAACGCAACGACCGCTGGTTCTTCAAGGGCACGCGCCTCCGGGTGACACCGGTCAAGGTGGCCGAGCTCGGCACCGGCTGCTCCATCGTGCTGAGCAGCATCGTCAACGGAACGCTCTTCCACATCGATCAGCCGCAGTTCACGGCCGCGGCACTCGCCGCCGGCAAGCGCCCCCTGGGTGACACCGGCATGTGGGTCTGGTCGCGGAAGACGGCCGAGTCGGACATCACCCCCATCCAGGCCGCCACGCTGGCGCTGATCGGGGCACAAGCAACCAGGGCCCCGAGGCCCACTCCTAGTCGCACTGGTGGAAGAAGGGTGGTGACCGGATGACGCAGGAAGACAGGCGGATCAAGGTCGCCGACCTCGAGCACTTCGAGCAGAACGCCCTCGACGAGCTCGTGCTGCAGTGGCGGGCGAAGCGGCCCCGGAACAACATCCGAAAGGCGCTGTACGACATGAAGAACTCCGAGCGGAGTCTCATGTCGAATCAGGTGCCGAGCGTCATTCGCCGGCGTAAGTTCGTGCTCGGATGGTCGGGCATCGCCGTCGACAAGCTGAACCGCCGCTGCAACGTGGACGGCTTCTACGACGCCGGCGGCGAGGATCTCGACGCTCTCGGTCTGGCCGAGTTCATGCGCGAGAACCGGTTCGCGAGCGAGATCAACCAGGCCGGCGTCTCCTCGCTGATCCACGCCGTCTCCTGGCTCGTGACCACGCAGGGCGACACCAAGGCCGGCGAGCCTGACGTTCTCACGATCGCCCGCGATGCCTCCGTAGCCACCGGCATCTGGGATGTCCGCCGCCGCGCGGTGATCAAGTTCCTCTCGATCAACGAGCTCGACGACGAGGGCGAGCCCGTCGCGATGACGATGTACCTGCCCGACCTGAACGTCATCATGACCAAGGCGTCGGGTAAGTGGACCGTCGAGCGCCGCACGCACAGCTACGGCGTACCGGTCGACCCGATGCGCTACAAGCCCCGTCTCGGCCGGCCGTTCGGGTCCTCCCGCATCTCCCGATCGGTCATGTCGATCCACATGCAGGCGCTCTCCGCGATGATCCGCGCCGACGTCAACGGCGAGGCCTACAGCCTCTCCCGCTTCGTCCTGCTGGGCGCCACTGAACAGGCCTTCGTCAACGCCGACGGTTCCCCCAAGGACGCCTGGCAGGCGGCCTGGGAGGCAGTATGGGCGGTCGGAGACGACCCTGACGCAGCCGACCGGGGCATGGAGTCACGCGCCGACGTCAAGCAGTTCCACGGCCAGAGCCCCGAGCCCCAGAACGCGCACCTTCGCATGCTCGCGCAGCTGTTCTCCGGCGAGACCGGCATCCCTGTCGGCGAGCTTGGCATCACCAGCGACTCGAACCCCACCAGCGCCGAGGCTCTGCTGGTTTCTCGCGACGACCTGATCGCAGAGGCCGAGCGCACCACTGACGACTGGGGCCCCGACGTATCGGCCTCCGTGACTCGCGCACTGACGATGCGGAACAAGGGCTCAGTGCCCAAGGGCCTCGACGTCCGCGCGAAGTGGCGCAGCCCGATGCACGTCTCCCGCGCCCAGGCCGCCGACGCCGGCACCAAGGTGCTCGAGAAGGCGCCATGGCTGGCCGAGACCACTGTCGGCCTGCAGCTGCTCGGTCTCACCTCCGACCAGATTACCCAGGCCTACGCCGAGCGCCAGCGCGCGCAGGGCCGCGCGATCCTGGACCGCCTGATCCCGACCCCGCCGGCCGATGGCCCCGACGCCTGAGCAAGTCCGCTCCGGGCTTCAGATCGTCGCCACCGCGGCGAGCGCTGAGCTCCGGGCCGCGGCCGAGGCCGAAGAGACGCCCACTGGAGTCCGCGCGGTCCTGTTCGCCGCGGCTCCTCTGGTTGTTGCCGAGTACGGCGCCGCGGCGGCCGCCCTGGGTGCCGAATGGTACGAGGAGCTCCGCGACGTAGCCGCACTGGTCGGCCGCATCAGCACCTCATTCACCCCCCGGCTCGTAGTTCCCGAGCGCGAGGACCAGATCGCCGCGGCTGTCGCGAAGATCTCCAAGGATCTCCGCGACCTCGAGCAAGGCACCTCGGCGAAGATCATCGACTTCGAGACCGCGAAGCGGCGCATCCTAGACGACACCGCCGACACGGTCGAGCAAGAAGTCGCCACGGCCATGCGAGAGACGGTCACGACGAACGCGACCGAGGACCCTGACGCCGGCGGCTGGAGGCGATTCGCCCGCCCCGAGGCCTGCAAGTTCTGCCTGATGCTCGCCGCCAAGGGCGCGGTCTACACCGAGCGCTCAGCCCGATTCGCTGCGCATGGCGCGGTGATGAACGGCGGTCGCAAGGGCGGCAACTGCATGTGCATCGCCGGTCCGGCCTTCGGTGGTCAAGAGACCTGGGCCGAGGCCACGCCGATGCAGTACCTCGCGTCGCGCAAGGAGCGCACGGCCAAGCAGAAGGCCGCACTGCGCGACTACCTCACCAAGAACTTCCCTGACGCTCCCGGCTGACCGGGGCCCAGAGACCACCCCGCCCTCGCGGGGGTAAGCGCCACGGCGGCGCTCAACGCCGGAGCACGACCTGACGAGGCAACGGAGAACGAATCATGCCCGAAGACCCGAAGCCGGCGACTGACGACGGCACCAAGGACCAGACCTTCACCCAGGTCGACGTGGACCGCATCGTCGCGGAACGCCTCAAGCGCGAGCGCGAGGCCACCAAGACGAAGTACGCGGACTACGAGGACCTGAAGCAGAAGGCCGAAGGCGCCAAGACCGCCGACGACCGGATCGACGAGTTGCAGAAGTCGATCGAGAAGGCCAATCACGAGGCACTGAAGCGCCGCGTGCAGGCGGCTCACGGCGTCTCCGACGAGGACGCCGATCTGTTCCTGACCGGATCCGACGAGGAATCCCTCACTGCCCAGGCCAAGCGCCTGGCGGACCGGGAGACCGAGCGGAAGTCCAAGGGCAACCACGTGCCCCGCGAGGGCGAAACCCCGTCCAAGACGAGCGATGACCCGCTGCGCGAGTTCGCGCAAGGGCTGTTCGGCGCGGACGACTGAATTCTCCTTAGGAGGAGATCATGGCATCACTTGCAACCGGGAGCCTCAACCTCCCGGACGAGGTCCTGGACCCGTGGCTCGGCAAGGTCAAGTACGGCTCCGCCGTCGCGGCCCTGTCCAACTCGATCCCGATGAAGTTCGGTTCGGGTACGTCGATGACGTTCGACATCGGCGAGGCCGAGTACGTCGCCCAGGGCGGCGACAAGGGCGCTTCGACCATCACGCCCACCACGGTCACCACTGACCCGTTCAAGTTCCACAAGACGGTGCGCTGGAACGAGGAGGTCCAGTGGGCCGACGAGGACCACCAGCTCGGCGTCATCCGCCAGGTCCTCGACCTGATCCAGCCGGCGCTCTCCCGTGCCCTGGACTTCGGCGTCTTCCACGGCATCAACCCCACCGGTGGTGCCGCGGTCGCCGCGATGGACCAGACCCTCAACGACACGACCAACTCGGTCGAGTACGTCGCCACGGACAAGCCCTTCGTGAGCCTGGACGCGGCCGACGCCCTGGTGCTGGCGGACAGCTACATCCCGTCCGACCTGGCCCTGGACCCCGCCTACGCGGCCAAGTTCTCGGCCTACCGCAACCCGACCACGGAGGCCAAGCTCTACCCGGACTTCCGGCTCTCCACCGAGGTCTCCGACCTGGAGAACCACCGGGCGTCCGTGTCCCGCACCGTCGGCGCCGTCGGCGTCGCCGCCGTGGACACCGACATCCTCGGCTTCGTCGGTGACTTCGGGTCCATCCGCTGGGGTATCCAGCGGGCCATCGGTCTCGAGGTCATCAAGTACGGCGACCCGGACGGCGGCGGCGACCTCAAGCGCAAGAACCAGATCGCCTTCCGTGCGGAGGTCGTCTACGGCTGGGGCATCGCGGACAAGAACGCGTTCGCCAAGGTCATCGACGCGGTCTGATGCGCTACCGCTACAGCAACGGCGCGGTGGTCGATGCCCCCGAGGAGAAGGCCGAGAGCCTTCGCCGCGTGGGGTTCTCGCCCATCGATGAGTCCGAAGTGGCCGAGGCCGAAGGTTACGCCGCCATGAAGGTGGCGGACCTGAAGGCCGAGATCGAGTCCCGCAACGAGGACCGCGACGAGGAAAGCCTGCTCTCCGCCGAGGGCAAGAAGGCCGATCTCGTCGCCACGCTCGAGGCGGACGACGCAAGCAAGTCCGAGTAGCAGAGAGGCGGTGCGGTCATGGCTGTAACTCCCGAGACCATCGCGGTTGCCCTTGGCCGCACCGCTCCTGCTGCCGAGACCCCCGAGTTCGAGCAGTGGGAGATGTGGATCGGCGACGCGCTGATGCTCATCGAGGCCCGCCTCGGCGACCTCGCCCTGCTGGACATGGACAAGCTCGACTACGTCGTGCGCGAGGCTGTCGTCGCTCACGTCCGCCGGCCTGACGACGCGACCTCGGTCAACGTCACGGTAGACGACGGCGGCGTTTCCAAGCAGTTCAAGACCGCCACGGGCCGCGTCACCATCCGCGACGAGTGGTGGAACCTGCTCTCGCCCTCCGACAGCAAGTCGGGAGCGTTCTCGATCTTCCCGTCGAGGTGCGGATCTGCCCACCTCCCGTGGTGCTCGCTGTCGATGGGCGCGCTCTACTGCTCGTGCGGCGTCGACATCGCCGGCGAGCCGATCTACGAGCTCGACGAATGACGTACCTGCAGCCGGCGATCGCCGCGGCCCTGCCGATGCTTCGCGCGGAGGCCGAGGGGCGCATGGTGTCCGCCGCTACGGCCTACCGCCGCAACGGCTACACGACCGACGCCGACCGCCTCCAGGTCCCCGCCTGGGAGGTCATCTACACCGGCAAGTGCCGCATCGCCGGCGGCCGCGGGCCGACCTCCTCGACGCCCGACACCACGGCAGACCTGGACATCGCGCGCAGCTCCATGGTCGGCCACTTCCCTCACGCCACCGAGCTCCGTGACGGCGACCTGATCGATGTCACCGCGGGCGAGTCTGCGGGGCTGGTCTTCCGCGTGGTCGAAGCCGACCAGGGAGACCAGCGAACCGCCTTCCGAGTCCGCCTCATCCAGACCGAGCGCCCTGCCGAGTGGGAGTTGATCGCATGAGCATCCGCATCACGCACACGCTCGACGACCTTGTCTCCGACTTCCACACGATCGCCCGCCGCGCACCGCGCGACATGGCCGCCGTGGTCCGCCGCACCGTCAGGGCAGGCGAGCGCGCCGAGGTGAAGATCGCCAAGGCCAAGGCGGGCCCCCACGGTGAGAACTACCACAAGCGCATCAGTTCGGAGATGACCGGCGCGCGCGAGGGCGAATGGGGCCCGGACGGCGGCGGCACCCCTGTCGGCGCTGGCTTCCGTCACGGCGGCGGCAACACCGACTCCGAAGCGAGCGCCAAGGTCGTCGCGCCGAAGTTCTACCGCGACGCGCACAAGCTCCCCGACAAGTGGTTCTGGCCGGCCTGATGCCGATCCCTGCCTACGCCGAGGAGCTCCACGCCGCGGCGATCATCGAGCTACTCCAGACCACGCCGCTGGGCGAGCACGTCTACGACCCCGACGAGGTCCCCGGAGATCGCGCCAATGACGGCGATCTGCCCTCGACCTACGCGACGGTGTCCGTCACGCGCGAAGGCATCGACGGCTCACCCCAGAAGGCCGGCCGCGACGTTCTCGGCTCCTGGCTGGTCGACGTGACCACCGTCGCCAAGACGGTCGCGAACGTCCGCATCGTCAACGACTGGGTGACTTCCGTGTTCGACGGGGTCCGTCTCACGGTCGACGGCGTCGTCACCAACCCGCCGCGTCGCGTCGGCTCGGTGGCGGCCGCACCCGGTGATGCACCGACAGATCCGGCGACCGGGCTCACGTCCTGGTCCTACGCCTGCTGAACCCAACGGAAGGAACCCTCATGGCTCTGGTTCTCGTTCGCAAGGACCTCGGCGACGTGGTCCTCACCTGGCCGCTCGGCGAGTCCGAAGCGAAGGCGCGCGCCCACGTGGGCGACGTCGAGATTCTCGAGGAGTCGGCCTACAGCCACGGACGCCCGAAGCGCGCCACGCGCACCCGCAAGGGCTCGGGTCGCCCCGTGAAGCCCAAGACCTCCGTCGCCGCCGAGGTGGCGAAGAAGGCCGCGCCCAAGAAGGACGCGGACACCGACTCGACTCCTGAGGAGGAGTAATGACAGTGACTCCCATGCCGCCGACTCAGAAGTCGCTCGGCAACAAGCTGGTCGTCTTCCTGACCACCCCGCCGGCCGCCACGACTGGCATCCCGACCGTCACCGAGGTCAACGCCGCGCTCTTCGCCGGCTGCCACATCTTCGGAGACTTCAACGTCACGCCCAGCCAGAACACCGGCGAGGGCCCCCGCAAGATGTGCTCGCGGAACTCCCCGACCGAGCTCGGCCTGGTCACCTTCCCAGCCGTCGACGTGCAGTACTCCTACATGCCCCAGGAGCTCGGCACCCCGGGCGCCGACGGCAACGAGGTGTACGAGGCGCTCGACCCCGACGCCGTCATCACCGCGGTCGTGCTTGCGGGCATCGAGGGCACAGTCGGATCGGTCGTCGCCGGCGACATCTCGGACATCTACGAGATGACCGTGGGCGCGCGCCGGAAGGGCGCCACAGGTGACGGCGAGTTCGACCAGCTGTCGACCACGCAGTCGCTGATCGTCAACGGCGGTGTCGCCATCGCCGAGGACCACCCGCTCGCGGCTGCCTGATCCACCCAGACGACTCCGGCCCGTTTGCCTGAGCGGGCCGGAGTCTTCATCAGGCATCAGGCAGGAGCACCACCATGGCTGTATCCCTCGCCGACCTCCGCGCCGCCGGCTTCAAGCCGATGACCGAGGTCGTCAAGATCTGTGCCGACCCGGACGTGGCCGAAGAGATGGCCCGCCTGACCGAAGAGTTCAATGAGGCCGATGCCCGACTGGAGGCCGCCAGGGAGCGAGCCGAACAGGCGAAGGCATCGAAGAAGCTGGCCGAGGCCGGCGTCGACCCCAAGCTCGTCGAGCTGCGCGAGAAGCTGCGCGCTGACCTCGAGGCCGCTCACGAGCTGTTCCTCGAGGCCGTCGGCGAACTGAAGCTGCAGGCGATCCCCGCCGGCGAGTGGGCTCTGTGGCGCGACGAGCACCCGCCCCGCAAGGACAATCTCGCCGACCAGGAGCACGGACTCGGGTTCGCCGATTCCACCGCGCTGCTCGGCGACCTCGACAAGTGGGCCGTCTCGTGGAACGACGAGCCGTTCACCCCGGGTGACTGGGACATGTTCGCCAAGGTCCTCTCCGGGGATCTGCTCGAGTGCGTCCAGGTCGTCGTCAAGCTGCAGGAGCTGAGGCTGAACCCGGCCCCAAAATTGCCGAGCGCCTTGTCGGAGACGTCGAACTCAGGCGACAGCTGACCCTGGCGCGATCCCTCGGGATTTCGCACAGGCGGCTGATGGGCTGGGAGCCCAAGCGCTACACCACCACCGACCCTGATGGCGCACAGGTCACCACGACCGAGCCGGAGTGGGACGACCGAGAGCGCGACAAGATGATCGGCCTCGAGATGTATGAGGCCGGGATCTGCGGCGGCTGTGGCGTCCACAAGTCCCGCCAGAAGGCCGGGGAGCACTTCTACGACATCGGCACCCACCAGTGCCCCACCTGCGCCGCCCTGTCGCAGCGCGGCCGGATCTACGCCGTGCTCGACCACGAGCAGGAGGCCGGACTCGAAGGCCTGAGTGAGAAGCAAAAGGCCGAGGAGCCCTTGGCCAAGGACGGCCGGTCATTCGTACTGCGCGAGATCTCGCGTGAAGAGCACGAGAAGAACCTCGCAGCGCTGAAGGGCGGTGACTGATGGGCACACGCCTCGAGCGCGTCGTCGTCGAGATGGACGACCGCCTCTCAACTCCCGCCGTCGGCATGGCCGCGAAGGTGGCCCTGCTGACCAAGGGCCTCGATGACATCGACGGCAGCGGCACTCGGGCGTCCAGGTCGATCGACGGGGTCGGCGCGAGCTCCGATCGGGCCGGCTCTGCGCTCCGCAAGGGCGGCGCGGACATCGACGCGTTCTCGGGCCGGCTGAAGCTCCTCGTTCAGAGCGGCCTGCTCATCGGCCCCGCGATCGTCCCTGCCGTCGCAGGTCTGGTGCCCGCGGTCACCGGGCTCGCCTCTGGCATGGCCGGCGCTGCTGGCGCTGCTGCCGCCGCGGGCCTCGCCTTCGCTGGCGTCGGCGACGCCCTGGGAGCGCTCAACGAGTTCCAGCTGGAGCCGAGCGCCGAGAACTTCCTGGCGCTGCAGCAGGCCATGGACGAGCTCGGCCCAGCGGGCGAGAACTTCGTGCGCTACCTGAGCTCCCTTGGCGACGAGCTCGAGTCTCTGCAGCAGATCGCCGGCGCCAACATGTTCCCCGGGATGACCTCGGGGCTCCAGTCTCTGATGGGCCTCCTGCCTCGGGTGCAGGTCCTGATCGGCGACCTGTCTGCCCGCATGGGCGACCTGGCCGCCGATGCTGGCTCCGCATTGGCTGGCCCGCAGTGGGAGGCCTTCTTCAGCTTCCTGCAGACCGACGCCGCCCCGATCTTCGAGCAGTTCGCTCGCGCGTCCGGCAATGTCGCCCTCGGGCTCGGCAACCTGATGGTCGCCTTCGCTCCACTGAGCCGCGACTTCGCCTCAGGGATGCTCGAGGCTTCGCAGGCGTTCGCTTCCTGGTCCGCCGACACCTCCAACTTCGAGGACTTCATCGGCTACGTCCAGGCGGTCGGCCCCCAGGTCGCCGACTTCCTGGGCTCTCTCGCCGAGGCTGCTGTGGCGCTGGCCGAGGCTGTCGCTCCCTGGGGCTCCATGGTCCTGCCGGCGATGACCGCGGTCCTGGACGTCTTCACGGCGATCGCCGGCTCCCCGATCGGCCCCGCACTGACGACTGCCGCCCTGGCGATGCTGGCTTTCAACAAGGCCGCCGCCGCGGGCAGCATGATCATGGGCCGCGTCGCTCCCGCGGCCGGCAGCATGCGCTCGTCGCTCGGCCAGATGAAGGCCGACATCGGCACCGTCGCGACCACATGGGCCACTGCAGGCGCCGCTACCGAGCGCGAGTCGAAGAAGATGGCCGCCGCGTCGGGTCGACTGAAGGCGAGCATGGCCGGCATCGGCAAGGGTGCCGCCCTGGTCGGAGCCGTCGGCGTGGCTTCCTCTGGTGCTGCTGACGGTATCGGTCTGCAGAACACCGCGATGCTCGGCCTGGCTGGCACCATGGCGGGACCCTGGGGTGCCGCTGCTGGCGCCGCCGTAGGTCTCGTGCTGGACTTCAAGGCCGCCCAGGCTGAGGCCGCCGCTTCGGCCAAGGACTTCGCCGCGACGCTGGACTCTCAGACCGGCTCAATCACCGAGTCGTCCAAGGCCTTCGCTGTGGGCAAGCTCGACGCTGACCAGATCGAGAGGATGCGCGACCTCGGCCTGAACATCGGCGAGGTCAGCGAGGCTCTGGCGGGTGGATCCAAGACGTGGGACACCTACTACGACTCACTGACCGACACCCAGAAGGCGATGCTCCGCACCAAGGAGGGCTTCTTCGACTGGTCGCCGCTGATCACCGACCTCGACAAGGTCGCCGCCGCGTCCGACGACGGCAAGACCGCCTTCGACGCGCAGGCCGACTCCGTCGAGAACACCGCCGCCTCCGCCTCCGCCGCGGTCTCCGCATTCAACGAGCTCACCGCCGCACAGCAGGCCTCGACCGAGGCCGCCCTTGCAGGCCTGAACGCGGGGGCCGCCTATGGCGCAGCGCTCGAGAGGGCCACGAAGCAGGCCGAGGGCGCCGAGCAAGGCTTCAACAAGTTCACCGAGGCTGGCCGCAACAACATCACCGCCATGACGGGCCTCGTCAGCGCCTACAACGCTCAGGACGCCGCGACCAAGAACAGCGTCAAGGGCTACCGGGACGCCAGGGCGGAGATCGCCGAGCTCGGCCGCGGCATGGGCCTGACGGGCGAGCGCATCCGCGAGCTGCAGGGCCACCTCGAGAAGCCCGCCATTCTCCGCGTCGACTCCAAGGAGGCGCAGGCCGCGATCCGTGGCGCGCGCAGCGCCTTCCAGTCGCTGCCCGGCGAGGTCATGACCCACATCATGACGAACGGCGTCCCGCGCACGAACGCGCAGATCGACGCCCTGGTCAAGAAGTACAAGCTCACCGAGGAGCAGCGCACCGCGCTGGTCACCCTCAGGGACGCCGCCTCCGCCGGCCTCGGCAACATCATCAACCTGATCCACAACGTCAAGGGCAAGACGGTCACGGTCGGCGTCAACACCGGCAGCGCGGTCTCCAATGTCCGAGCAGTCCAGGCGGTCATCAATGGTCTGTCGGGCAAGACCGTCACCATCACGACCCTGCAGCGGACTGTCTACGCCGCCGGCAAGATGGACTCCATCGCCAAGGCGCAGGGCAAGGCCGACGGCGGAGAGATCCCCGGCCAGCGCCAGCCGTATGGCGACAAGGTCCTGATCTGGGCCGCCCCGGGCGAAGAGGTCATCTCAAACCGCCACGGTCAGGCTGACGCCTTCCGTCGCGACCGCGCGGCCGGCCGCATCCCCGCCTACGCCGAGGGTGGCACTATCACCCTGCCCGGATACGCCAACGGCGGCACCATCCGGGGCGCGGGAACCAAGTCGCTCGAGGCTGCCCTGGAGAGCCACGGGAAGCGTCTCGAGCGCGCGCTGGGCAAGGCCGAGAAGGCCGTCGATCGCGCGAAGAACACCGTCGACAAGTGGAACGACCGACGCGACCAGGTCAAGTCCGCAGTCCGCTCCTCGCTGACCCGCGACTGGATGGGCGACGGCAACCAGGACGTCTGGGCGGCCGGCGCGCAGGAGGGCACCGCTGCCTTCGCCCGCGAGCAGTGGAAGGGGCAGGCCGCAGACGCCAAGCAGCTGACCGCCCTGATCGCCAACCTGCGCAAGAACGGCGCCGGCGACGCGTTCATCGCTGAGATCCTGCAGAGCGACGACCCGCTCGCCGCGGCAAAGGCATTCAACAGCGAGTCGAAGAAGTCGCTGATGCACACGCAGAAGCTCTTCACCGATGCCACTCGCTACACCAACGCCGCCGCGACCTCGACCTCGTCGATCTATGCCGATGAGCAGCGGAAGGCCAACATCGAGCTGCGCTCCTTGAACAACAAGGTGGCCTCGCTGGAGAAGGCGATCAACCAGAACCACAAGGCCGCTGAGCGGACGCGGGAGCGTACCTCGGCGTCCAAGGCTGCAGCCAAGGGAGCGAGGGCGAGGAAGCGATGAGCGCACAGTTGACCCTCGATGAACTGGATCTACTCCCGGTCGACCCTCGGGCCGCACTGAAGCGTGACGGCTACTACTTTGAGGCCGGCGCCGATGACACCACTTGGGGCAATGCCCCGGCCATCGTGTCCTCGGTGCTGTCTGAGATGTTCGAGGGCGCCGCGGTAGAGGTCACCGGATACGAGGGAGCGACCGCGACCATCAAGGTCCGCATCGTCGGCGTCGACTCGGCAGCCATCGCAACTGGCGCCGCCGTGCTGGTGAAGGTCTGCCGCCGCGAGGCGATGAAGGCGCTGACCTACTCGCCCCCGGACGGGACCTCGCCCCCGACCGTATTCGACGTCCTTGTCGCGACACCGAATCACGAGCTCGACGAGTTCGAGGAGACCCATCCCCGTCGCGCCTACGCGCTGAGCCTCTACCTCAAGCCCTTCTCGCGCTCGGCGGAACTGGTCACCATCCCGGCGGTCACCATCGCCACGACCGCGCCGACGATCGCCAGCATTGACTCTGGCTCGTCGACCACGGGATGGTCGACCGGCTCAAAGCGGGTGAGCAGGGTGAACCTGATCACCAACGGCAATTTCCGCTACGGCGCGCAGGGCTGGGGCAAGGGCGCCAACACCGACCGCGTCGTGTGGGACTCCGCCGGGATGCGCTGGGCGGTCGAAGACCGTGACGACGGTCGGTCTCACGTCAACTTCCTCGCGCCGATGAACGTCGTCGCGGGCGCTGCCTACCGCCTGTACATGCAGATCTACCAGGCCATCCCGACCACCTCGCTCGGAGTCCTGATCCGCTGGTACAACGCGGCCGGCGTGCAGATCGGAACAGACGCCAGCAACACGATCACGATCGCCCTGGGTGCCGATGGCACGTGGCGCACGCTGTCGACCACGCGCACTGCTCCGTCTGGTGCGGTCACCCTGCGCTTCTTCCCGTTCGCTCAGTACAGCACCGTCACCTCCGGGGCCGCGTACAGCGGCCTGCGACAGGTCCACATCGAGCTCGAGTCGACCTGGACCGGCACCCCGTTCGACGGCGACCTCGAAGTGCTCGAGTCCACCACGGAGTACGTCTGGTCCGGCGCGGTGGGGCAGTCGACCTCCCTCGCGTTGACGCCGACCACCCCGTCGACCTCGGGCGGCAAGATCCTGGTCGCTGCCTACGGTGGCCGGCCGATCTCTGCGCGCCGCTCGGGAACGATCGATCTCTCGGCCGCGGACTACCTGCGCCTACGCGGCACATGGTCCGGTCCGCTGACGCTGAACGTCGAGGTGTCGGGCGGCGGCTTCGTCCCGGCCATCGCGCCTCAGGTCATCATCAGGTCGGGCTCGACCTTCGACGCCTACTTTCAGATCCCGTCCGACTCCATCACGGCCTTCTCGCTGTCCACTACCGCTGGCGCAGCCTCCTTGCAGTCCGCAACGCTGTCGATCGACCAGACCGACACCTCCACCGGCCTGCCACTGACGGGCACCGGCCGCTCGGGCGACTTCATCGCTGACGCCTACGGAACCATGCCTGCCGAGGCATCCATTGAGATCGGGAATACCGCCGACCTCGGCCGCATGGTCCTGATCTTCACGCGTCCGGCATCACTGGCCACCGTCCATCCGGCACTGCGCGCCCGTCGCATCGCCGGCCCGTCGGTCACCGCCGCGAGCACCAACATCTCTGGCTTCTCCGAAGCACTGGCTGCCACGCAGGGAGCCGCAGTCACCTGGGAGATTGACGCAGCTGATCTGCCCACAGCCTCCTACCTTCTGGCGGCCCGCCTGACCGCGACAGGCCTGACCTCGGGCAACGGCTACGTCTTGAACTGGCGCTCGTACATGATCCTGGACGGCACCACGGAGACGAGCATCTATACCGGCTCCCGCACGATCAAGGCAGCCGCGACGACCTATGGCAACGCCACTGGTCAGCGCATCACCGAGGTCGGGCTGCTCAGCCTGCCGACGCAGAACGTATACACCTCCGGCGACGCATCCGCGAAGGTGCGCCTGCAGTTGTGGGTCACCGGCGGCGGCACGTGGAACCTGGATGAGTCGTGGCTCTTCGACGTCGACAAGGGTGACCTCTCCGTTGTCGAGCCCGTCTCGGCGCTGCGTCGCCTGCGGGTCACGCCCGCCTCTGCCGACCGCCCGACGCAGAACTACATCGCCGAAAACGAGGTCGCGGGCAACATCACTGCCCGCGATGTTAGCGGCGAGGCGATCGGCTGGACCCAACACAAGGTGGACCCGCGCGACGGCGAGGTGGCGATCTACGTGGCAACCCTGACCGACACCCCGAACCTGTCCGCCGAGGTCGAGTACTACCCGCGCTGGGATGTGTACGCCGCCCCCATCGAGATCGAGACGACCGCGTGACGCCCCAGGTCAAGGTCGGCAACACCTGGCTGAGCAGCCTCAGCTCATGGGGCGACCACGAGATCGAGCACCGCCTGCAGGGTGGCTCTTACGAGATGACCTGGGGCATGACCACCAAGCGCCGTCACCGCGATCTTGTCCCTGGCGCACCGGTCTCGGCCTGGCTTGGGCCCAGGCCGATCTGGACCGGGTTCCTTCGCGAACCCGACTGGCCCGCCGGCGAGTTCTTCGCCGACGGCCTGTGTCGTCAAGCCGAGGTAGTGCCCTGCCTGACTGCCGCCGGCGTCACAACCAGCACCCCAGACACGGCCATCGACAACGGGATCACGCGTGGCTGGCTGGACTGGCTCCGCGCGTCCTCCATCTCCTCGGTCGCCCTCGTCGAGGGCGACTCCACCGACAACCTCAACACCATCGACGACCTGCTTTCCGCCTATAGCGAGGATCAGGGCCGATACTGGTGGGTCGACCCGCGCGCCGTCGTGCATAATCCGCTTCACCGCAAGGCGATGAGCCCGGTCTCGGGATTCTGGGACGTCGTCATCGAGGGCGATCGGATCGGCACCTCGGAGGAGAAGCTCGCTGGAACCGTCGTCGCGCGCTATGTCGACTCGGCCGCTGGTGGCGCTCGCAAGACTGTCGTCGTCGGCACCGAACTCCCGGTAGAGAAGGTCGACCTGACCAACCGCGGTCCGATCACCACGGCCAAGGCGACCGCGACCGCACAGACCATCCTCGACAACGCCGCCGCGCAGGTCGGACTCCTGGGCACCTTCGAGCTGACCCGGAACCAGATCATCGGCCGGCCGAACCTGGCCATGATCACGGCCGGCCACCGCTTCCGCCTCCGCGGACAGCACGACCCTTCCGGCGTCTCGGCCTCACCGGTCTGCACCGCGGACCAATCACGGTGGACCGTCGCGGAGGGAAAGATGCTGATCACCCCGCTCGGTGCACCCCAGCGCGACCTCGAGTCCATCATCGAGACGGCAGGGGTCGCGGCATGACGTTCGACGGGCGCGTGAATCGCGTAGGCCGTACTCAGACCTGGGTCACTACGACGGTCAACAGCGTCAACAACGCCACCCTCGGAGTTCGTAATGGCGACTGGCCGACCATCCTTGGAGACCACACCGCAAACGACGGCTGGGCCGGGATCGCCTACTCCGGCGGCGGAATCTTCACCGTCAACGAGTCAGGCAACTACGACTTCGACTTCGGGTTCCACTGGGACTCCGGCTCCGCGCGACGCCTGCTGTTCATGTGGATCGATCAGGCCACGCCGGACACCGGCAACGCCTACCGACGACGGACCGACTCGATCGCTGCGGCCGATGCCTCCGTCTTCCTCAGCCAGTTGCGGGCCGGCGCCTACCTCACCGTAGGGCAGGCGCTGAAGTTCGGGATCTACCAGACCAGCGGCGGCGGCCTCGGAGCAACCGCTGGCGCCGGCGCTCCGATCTTCGGCGGCGTCGCGTACAGCCAGTACCTGCAGATCACCCGGAAGTCATAGACCACATGACCCCGCCGCGGTCTAGCGGGGCCCCTTGTACTGGAGGCCGCCATGCCAGATGAGCCCACCATAGGCGAAGTCGTTCGCCGGCTCGCCAGCATCGCAGGAGACTTCGCCGGCATTCGCGACGAGATGCGGACCACTCGCGACGAAATGCGAACCGACTTCGTGCGCAAGGAGACCTACAACGCACACCGCGATGCCTCCAAGGCGGAGATCGACAACGTCCGCGATGACGTCACCGACCTGAAGACGGATCGCAGCAACGACGCAAAGTGGCGCCGCACTGTATCGCTGACCCTGGCCGTCGCTGCCGTCGGCTGGCTCGTAACCATCGTCATCGCACTGGTCGCGGCACTGAGGTGAACCGATGAGACTGATCCCTTCGACCCCTCCCAATGTCACCGTCCGGACCGTTCGGCTCGCCTGGTCCGCTGTCGGCGTCATCGCTTTCCTGATCCTTATCGGCGGCATCATCTGGCTGGTGCGTCTCTCTATCGAGAACGACGCTCAGGAGCGTTCGATCGCCGAGTCCGACGCCGCGCTGGCGAAACTGAGCAAGCAGGCTGACGACGAGCACGCTGCGGCTCAAGCTCTGAAGGAGCAGGTCAAGCGTCTCGGCGGTAAGCCCGTCGCTGAGCCCGGCGAGCCCCCTGTTGGCCCCCAAGGTCCTGGCCCCACCGCCTCGCAGGTCAAAGCCGCGGTTGTCGACTACTGCGCCGGCGACCGATGCAAGCCCACCGTCTCCCGCTCCCAGGTGGCTGCTGCCGTCGCCGACTACTGCGCCGGTGGACGATGCCTGGCCAAAGACGGGACGGATGGCGGACCCGGACAGGACGGATCTGACGGCGCGGACGGTGCCGACGGCACAGATGGCGCCCCCGGACCTGGCCCGACTGACGAGCAGATCGCCGCGGCAGTCGCGGCCTACTGCGACGGCGGCGGGAACTGCGGCGAAGACGGCGCAGATGGCCAGGACGGCAAAGACGGTGCCGACGGCAAGGACGCGACGTTCACGCCCAGCGGCATGGACTGCCCGGACGGCGAGCGCGTCTCCGGCGTCCACCTACTCGCAGACGGCTCTCTGACCGTCTCCTGCGCCCCGCTGCTGAGCCGGTGAAGGCATGGACGAGCGGCCGAATGATCACGATCACCCGGCCCTGACCCGCGATCGCCTCTGTGGCCACTGCGGTCACCCTGCGCACCTCATCCAGTGCGGCCCCACCTGCGACTGCCGCGAGACGTACTGACCCACGACCCCTGCGCCCCCGGGATGAGGTGCGGGGGTCGTGCTCATCCCGATCATCCCTAAGGAGGCCTCTGATGGCCCGCATGCCCGGAGCCAAGTGGCTCGGAGAGCACAGCCCCAGACGACTGATGTCTCGCTATGACATCGTCTGCGTCCACACCATCGTCGGCTACGCGCCGGCGCACGCTGCCCACTTCTCGGTGAAGTTGGACGGCACCATCCTGCAGTCGCGCGACACCCGCTACCGCTCGGCCGCGAACCTCGAGGGCAACCACAGGATCATCGCGATCGAGAACGAGGACGCCGCCAAGGACATCCCGCTCACCCCCGAGCAGGTCGTCTCGAACGCGCGCATCCTCGCGTGGGTGCACAAGACCCATGGCACCCCGCTCCAGCTCGCTCCGAACTCCAGGTCCACCTCCCGCGGCCTCGGCTACCACCGGCAGGGCATCGACGGGAACTTCGGCGGCTATGCCTACCCGGGCCGCGTGTCCGGCGGCGAGCACTGGTCGGAGGCCTTCGGCAAGGTCTGCCCCCGCGACAAGCGGATCGCGCAGGTCCCCGAGATCCTGCGGCGCGCCAAGCTGATCGCCAACCCGCCGGTCGAGATGGTCACCTCCGACGTCCGCTTCGTCCTGGCCAACGTCAGGTCCAACCCGCTGATGAGCCCAGCGCAGGCGAAAGAGGACTACGTCATCGCGTTCGCCGGCGCGCGAGCACGCAAGGCGCAGTCGGTCTACATCAACGAGTACCACCCGACCTACGCCTCGGTGCTCGCCTCTGCGGCCAAGACCTACGGCTACAAGGTCCGCGCGATCAACGCAGCCTCCGGGCTCGCGGTCGCCACCAAGGCCACCGGCTGGACGCTGGACGGCATCGCCTTCTCGCTCCTCGCCGGCGGCATCAAGGGCATCTCCCCGAACCGCGGCGTGCTCCGCGTCGGCGAGAAGACTCCGGCCGGGACCCGCATCGTGTGGGACGACATCATGCTTCCCCGCGGCTGGAACAACCCGCAGTACTCCGGGTACGCGAAGACCTCCGCGATGGCCAGGACCATCTTCGAGAAGCTGAAGCCGATCATCGTCAGCCAGACCGGAACTCTCAAGTCCGTGGCCGTGCTCGCGGGCGACGTGAACCAGGGTTCGGCCGTCGACTGGGAGCGCCACCTCGGGCTGAAGCCGGCCGCCACCGTCGTGCGCACGGGCGGCACCGCGGTCGACAAGATGATGCAGGCAGCCGTCTTCGTGCCTGCCGGCGCCACCGCCAAGATGGTCGACAAGATCGACCTCGGCGAGGGCGAGGAGAACACCGACCACGGCATTCTCTTCTGCCACGTTCAGGTGACCCGGCCGAGATGACCCGCCGGGACCTCTTCGCCGCGGTGGCACATGTGCCGTGGCTGACCTACGAATTCGCCGAACTTCGGCGTGGAGAACTCGGGATGCCCTACACGCGCTACGTCCGCAAGCTGCCGCGCTGGCTGCGCAAGGGCCTGATCGTGGTGGCGTTCGCCATTGCGTGGCACCACTTCGACGACATCTGAGGAGTCACCCCATGAACCCGCTGACCCAACTCACCCTCGCCGTGGGCGACCTGCTCCGCCTCGTCCCCACCAAGTGGCGCGGTCGTGTCTACGCGACCATCGCCGTGCTCGCAGGCATCGCCACGGTCGCCGTCCTCGTACTGCCGTTCCTGCCTTCCCTCGGGATCGAACTGCCGTCGCGGTGGGTCGCCATCCTGACCGGCGTCGCGGCCTTCTTCGGCGCGCTGGCCAAGTCCAACACCCCCGCCCCCGCGGACCCCTTCGCCGACGAGGAGTAGATCATGGCCAACTTGATGCCTGCCTGGACCCTGGTACGGGTCTTCGGCTCGTGGGCCCAGCCGGACCCCAGCGCCGCGGATGACGCGGATTGGGTGCGCTCGGCTGGCACCTACACCGTGACCTACCCCGGCCGGATCACCAACGCCGACGACGACAACATGTGGACCGGCGGCGTCTACGAGACCGGGTCTCTCTCGACCGTCCCGGGCGAAGAGTCGCTGGACATCATGATCCCGGCGACCGACGACCCTAGCATCGAGCAGGTCGGCATCAAGGCCACGGTCACGATCAACGTCAACGGCACGCGCGAGGTCTACGTCATCGACGTACCGACCGCGGCCCGACCCGTGGAGACCGGCGGCACCGGTGCCGGCGTCAACCTGCGCACGATCGCGCTGGCCTCCAGCATCGGGCCCGCGATCGCGCTCTACGGCGTCGGCACCCCAGGCGGGTTGGCCAAGCTCTCGAGCGACGGCCTGTCCGTGGTCGACAAGGACGGCAACCCGATCGCCGGTGGCGAGGGCGGCGTCGCCGGCGTGTCCTCGGTCAACGGCCGCATCGGCATCGTCACGCTGTCCAAGGCTGACGTCGGACTGACCAATGCCGACAACACCTCGGACGCCAACAAGCCGGTGAGCACGGCCACCCAGACCGCGCTCAACCTCAAGGCCAACTCGGCGTCCCCGGCGCTGACCGGCACCCCGACTGTTCCGACCGCGGCACCCGGCACCAACACCACGCAGGCCGCCTCGACGGCGTTCGTCACGGCTGCCGTCGCCGAGGTCGAGGGTGGCGGCGGGTCCGTCTCGGAGTGGGGCGACCTCACTGGCACGCTCTCCGACCAGACTGACCTGCAGGCCGCGCTGGACGCCAAGGCTGCGAGCTCGCACACGCACGCCGCCACAGGCATCAGCGACTCCACCTCGGTCGGCCGCTCGGTGCTCACGGCCGCTGACGCTGCCGCTGCCCGGTCGGCGATCGGTGCCAGCTCGCTGGCCATCGGCACCACGGGCTCGACCGCCATGGCCGGCAACACCACACTGGCCGATCTCGGCGGCACCCCGACCGTCGTGCTCACGCAGGCGGCCTACGACCTGATCGCGCCCGGCGTGCCCGGAGTGCTCTACGTTGTGAGCGGCTGATGCCCAAGCTGCGGCTGACTTCGGAGAACAGCACCGGCGGGTCGAACGGCGCTGACGGCACGCTGAACCTGGCCACCCGCGTCACCTGCTCGGCCTCCGGCGCATTCTTCAACGCCTTCGTCTTCCGCTTCGGCGGCACGTCGGGGACTGTGGAGTATGCCCTGTGGGACACCGCCACTGGGGCCGTCGTCCCGGGCACCCACATGACCGGCGTCTCCGTGGTCGCCGGCTGGAACCGCACCGACCTGCCAACCCCGGTCGCGCTGGTAGCCGGCCGCGAGTACGAGATCGCCGTCTTCATGGGCGGCGTCGTCAACTTCTGGCAGGCCACCAGCCACTTCTCGAGCCCGAAGGTCCGCGGCGCGCTGACCTTCTCCGGGTCACGCTTCCTCTACTCGGCGACGTTCGCGCGACCGACGAGCTCGTCGAACACCTTTTACTACATCGACGGCGAGTTCGACGTCCCGACCACGAAGACCTTCACTGGCACCGAGGGCTCGTGGGCGTTCACCTACGCCAACGAGGCTGCGCTGCTGGCCGACGGCTGGACCTTCACCAGCCCCGGCGCCGTGGACACCACCGCGGGCACGGAGACCTACACCGGCACCGGCGTGCAGTTCCCGCTGACCTCCACGAGCATCCTGGGCGGCACCCTCCCGGCCAACACGCTGTTCCGCGCGCTGCCGGAGGACTGGCGCAGCATCCAGCTCAAGATGCTGTTCAGCCCCACCGGCTCCGGCGACGTCGGCAAGCACGCCGGCCTCGGCCTGATGATGGCCGACAACGACTTCATGCACTTCCGCATCGAGTACGCCGGCCAGCCCCTGCTTGCGACCAAGTCGATCGGTGACCTCACCGGCGGCGGCAACGACCTCGACCAGCGCGGCTACGACCTGCGCACCTGGCCGACGTCGCGGTGGCTGCGCATCGACCGCGAGCTCGACGGGCACCTGACCGTGCTGTGGTCGCTCGACGGCGTCAACTGGATGACCACCTACAAGGACTCCGCGAACCTCACGCTGGCCACCTACAACGAGAACATCGACGCCAACATCATGTTCATCACGGGCGGCGGCGGCACCGGGCTCAACTACACGGTGCAAGAGGTCGTCATCGCCGGCGAGCCCACACCGGCCGCCGAGGTTGGATCACTCATGGCCAACGGCGCACCGGCCACGCTCCTTGTCGATGGTGACGTCGTCTCGGCCGCCTACATGGACGGCGAGCAGGTCTACGTCCCGACCATGGCCGGCGAGTACGTCGGATTCAGCATGGCCGGCGTCTCCTTCCGCCCGGAGATCGAGCTGGCCGGCGGATCGACCGCACAGTGCTACTGGACACTTGAGGACAACCGCGTCTTTGCGACCGGCCTGACTCCGAGCGTCGACCTCGAGGTGTATCAGGAGCGCGAGATCCGCCTCTTTGTCACCGACGGCGGCGTCTCCGCGTTCTCGGACGTGACCGTGCTCAACCTCGGCTACGACAACCTCGAGGACCCCGGCATCTACGGACCGGGCGCGGCCTACAACCACCCGCCCCAGCCCGTCACCGCGATCACCAACCTGCAGGCGCTGACCGGGCTGACCATGTTCATGGCGGCTCACTCCACGCTGGACACGATCGACTTCACCGGCATGGCGGACCTGCTGTTCATCGAGTGCTTTCACGCCGAGGTCCAGGCCGTGGACCTCACCGGCTGCACCTCTCTCCAGCGCCTGTGTCTGGAGTCGTGCCGGGTGTCCTATCTCGACCTCAACCCTGTGGCTGCGACACTGCTCGACCTGCGAGGCGCAGTACAGCGTCACATTGGAGGGACGCTCGACCTGGAGACGATGGGCGCCGAGCTCCCGAACCTCTATCACTACTGCGTCAGGGACCAGGGGCTCACCTACACGATCCCCAACGACCTGATGCCTGCGCTCGAGCAGCGTTGGGACTGGTTCACGGCCCGCACGTTCATCGACACCCCGGTGCCGCCGCTGCTCACCAGCTACATGACGCAGGGGAACGCCTACCCGGAGGCGATCGTGAACGCGATCCTCGTCAGCCTCGACACCAACAACGCGCCGGCGCCGGGTGGCTGGGCTCGGCTGGTCGACCTGTCCGGGTCCGCTGCTCCCTCGGGCGCTGGGAGCACGGCCAAGACGAGCCTGATCGGGAAGGGCTGGACGGTCACCACCGCCTGACTGCCATAACTCCCATTGTTATGGCGCTATGTCTCTTACTAAGAGACAGCCTCGGCCACGTCGTCGACCAGCATGGCGATGTGCCAGCCGCGGTCCTTGTTCACCCAGATCGCGCCTGAGACACGCAGCTGAGCAGGGCTGGCCTCGCCTACGGGGATGAACGTGCCGCGTCCGAGCTTCACGGCCATCTTCCGGGGGCCGCCGATCAGGTCACGGCATGCGGCCTCGAGCGAACCACCTCGGCCCTTGCTGCCATTGCTCGCGGTGATGGTGATCATGGCGCCGACACCTTCTTCGCGGCGTCCTTCCATGCCTGCTTCCACTCAGGGAGCCGGTGGCACTGGCCGCAAGTCGTCTTGCGCGGGTCGGCCGAGACTGGCACATCCACGTCCTTGCGGCGGCCGACGACGCACAGCGCTTCGTCGTCGGGGCCGTAGTGGATAACGGCGCGTCTGTCTTGCCTGACCATCTGATGCCTCACGTCATGCCGCGCCCTCCAGGTGGCGGCTGAGTAAACCACTGTACCGAGTCTCGGAGATTTGAGGAACGATCAAAATGCCGAGAAAAGCCGGCGGTGCCAACACCCCGAAGATCAAGAAGCTGACGTCGAAGCAGATCGCTGCAGCCAAGAAGGCCAAGCCCGCCAAGGGCCGCAAGGTCGTGAAGGGCGGCATCGTCCGCTGGATCTTCCCGGATCAGTAGGGAAACGAATGTGCACATTTGCACCTATCGCCCCCAGTCGGCCCCATTCTCCCCCGGTCATCCCCTACGACCTGCCGACCACGCGAGGACGAAACTACGGTCTGACCTGCGCTTATGCGTTCTGACCTGGGATAACTCTGACCAGGACCCTGGGGTGAGTCGATAGTTCAAGCCCCGTCGCTCACCCCAGAGTGAAATAGCCCCTGACCTCGTCAAAGAGGTCAGGGGCTTTCTTAGTTTTCGCCAGTTACACATTCCTGTACACATACACTGGATCCATGGGCAGACCTATCGACCCCAAGGTGATCCCGTACAAGAAGGAAGACGGGACCTATTCCTACCGCGTGCGGGTGCGGGTCAACGGTCGCGGCACCACCGAGACCTTCCCCAACGAGAACGCGGCCAAGGTCTTCATCCTCCGCTGCAAGGATCCGAGCATCGGGCCGGCCAAGGCTGTCGAGATGCGCGAGCGCGAGGACACCGCCTCGCCGGGCTACGTGCCGCTGGTCAAGGAGCTGCTGGTCACCCACGTCCAGTCCCGCACCGGCGTCGAGGACCGCACCCGCGAGGACTACCTCGCCCAGGCCCGGCGGTCGTGGCTGCCCTTCATCGGCGAGTACCGCGTCGATGAGGTGGAGCGCGCCGACATCGCCCGCTGGATCAACGCCACCGCGGGCAGCAAGGCGCCAAAGACGATCGAGAACGAGCACGGCGTCCTGTCCGGGATGATGGAGACGGCGATCGAGCTCGGCTACGTCACCCGCAACCCGGCCAAGCGGATGAAGCTGCCCCGCGCCGGCGAGGAGGACATCGAGGACCCGAAGTTCCTCAGCCACCCCGAGTTCGATCTCTTCTGGCCCGAGTTCCCTGATCGGTGGCTCCCCTTCGTCAGCTGGATGTTCGGGACCGGGACCCGGTTCTCCGAGACGACTGCGGTACAGAAGCGCGATCTCGACCTGCTGGCGGGTCGATGGGAGGGCGACGACTGGAACAGTGAGCCGACCGTGAAGATCGTCCGCTCCTGGAAAGCCAAGCCCCGCCGCCTCGGCCCGCCGAAGTCGCTGGCCTCGCGCCGCACGATCTACCTCGACAACGTCGTCCTCTCTCACGCCGAGCCGCTGCTCGAGGGCATCAAGCCGGACGACTTCCTCTTCCGCACGAGCACCGGCCAGCCCGTTCGGCACTCCAACTTCTTCAACCGGGTGTGGAAGCCGGCGACGCTGCGCGCGACCATCTGTCCCAGCCATAGGCCGAAAGGATGCCGCTGCCTCGGCGGCTTCCCCGAGCGCTGCCGGGTCCACACCCTGAAGGACGCCAACGGGTTCGTCGTCCTGCCCGAGGCGTGCGGCTGCAACGGCACCCTCTCGTTCCGGCCGCGGATCCACGACGCCCGCCACACCCATGCCTCATGGCTCATCGCCGAGGGCATCCCGCTCGAGGTTGTTCAGGAGCGTTTGGGCCACGAGGACTACCTCACCACCAAGCGGCTCTACGGCCACCTGCTCCCCCATGCTGCCGCCGACGCAGCCCGGGCCGCCGCGGTGTCCTTCGCTAGGACGTCCCTCGGGAAGCGCGACCAGCTGGTGCTGCCAGCGCGACCGCTGCTCGAGCTCGCCTGACCCAGGACACAGAAGACCCCCGTTCGCGAACTGGCGAGCGGGGGTTGTTCTCGTTTTCCCGAGAGTCTCAGCGTCGGCTGGCGATGCTACGTACTTCGGCATCGTCAAGACCAACCTCGCGCCCGCGGCGGAAGGCCATAGAGGCGAACCGTTCGAGGCGGGAGGTCACGAAGAGAGTGGCTGCCACGATCAGCAGTCCATTCCCAACCACGAGCCCGTGCACCGCGGGGATTACACCGGCGATACCGAGAGCGATGAGCACGACTGCAGCAGTGCCGGCGACGCCGGTTGCTGCGGTATAGAGGTTGAGTCGAACTTCCATCAGATAGGCACGTCATCCCTTCAAAATCTCCACAGGACGTCAATCTGGCGCCACTTCGAAGGTACGCGCGAACCACTCGAACTATGCGCGTCCGTCTCCGTTTGATGCCAAATGACCACAGGGCACATGACCAAGGTCCCTAACCCGATACCGGCCGGGTGGCACTGGCGGGCGGACCGCCTTCGGCCTCCCGGATCAGCTCGCTGAGTGGGACCCCGAGCGCGCTCGCGATCGCGAAGGCCTCACCGACCTTCGTTGGCCCATCCTTCTCGTACCTGCGATAGGTGCTGATCGGGATCCCTGTGACCAATGAGACGTCCGTCTGCTTCAGCCTCCGGCGCGTGCGTGCGGCGGCGATCACGCTGCCCAACTCCTCCAGCAGGGCTGGAGGTTTCTGCTCGGTTCTGTCAGCCATGCACTCAACGCTACGCACATGTGAGTAATAAAAGCCACATCCAATTCAAGAATTAGTCTTGACTGCTCATTTTTGAGTGCTAGTGTTGCGTTTATGGCGACAAGTGACTATGAGACCAAGGCGACCGCGAGGGTGGTGCGGGGCGCGCTAGTGACCGCCGGCGTCACCCACGCCCAGGCCGCGGAAGTGCTCGGGCTCCCGGTCGGGACCCTGCGCCTTCGGCTCTATGGCCGCTCCCAGTTCACGATGGAGGAGCTCGTGCGCATCGCTGAGATGTGCAGCCTGACCGCCTCCGAGCTGGTCGAGCGCGTCGAGAAGCTGCTGGGCGGCGAGGCGGCATGAGCGCGCCGAAGTACCTCTCCCCCAAGCAGGCCGCCGAGATGCTGCCGACCTTCAGTGCTGACTGGTTCTACCGCCAACTGCGCGCCGGCAAGGTCCGCGGCTCCAAGGTCGGTGGCCGCTGGCTGATCGAAGAGGCCGCGGTGGTCGAGATGATCGAGTCCGCCAGCAACGACCCCGCCCGGAGCGAGGCGTCGACGCGGCGTCGGCGGAGGCGAGCAGCATGAGCGACCTCCGGCCCCACTACGTCTACCGCTGTTTCGACGCGGATGGCTTCCTGATCTACATCGGCTGCACGGCAAATCTGAAGCAGCGGATGAAGAACCACCGCTCGAGCCCTCGACGGTCGAGCCGCTGGATCAAGGCATGCATGGCGAGCCACACCGTCGACGGGCCGTTCGCCGGCCTCGACGCTGGTGAAGCGGCAGAGCGGGTAGCGATCCGTGCCGAGGCACCGCTGTTCAACATCCAGGAGCGTCGCGACGGCGCACCGTGGACGGCACTCGTCCACATCGCCCGCTACCTCGTCGATCGCGGGCACCTCGAGCTCGCCGCGGAGACACTTTGCAAGTGCGACTCCGCCTATGGGCAGTGGTGCTACGTGCACGAGCAGAAGAACGCGGCGTGGTTCGCCGAGGACGCTGAGTACGCCGCGGAGTTGGCGTCATGACCACCCAGCCCACCTTCGGCCCCGTCTCCGAGCAGACCGGCGACCTCCTCGACCTCCTCGCCGAGCAGCACCCGGCGACTCCGACCGAGCACGACGAGTGGACCTACTTCGTCAGCGTGCTCCAGGAGGTAGCCGCGGCAACGGGGCTCATCGACCAGAACGTCACGCGCCCCCTGCTCCGCGGCCAGGTGAAGCCGAACCGCTGTGGCGCCTACTTCCACCGCGCTGCACGCATGGGCCTGATCCGCGCCGAGGGATGGAACGAGAGCAACGACCTCGAGCAGCGGAACAACGGGAAGCCCCAGCGTCAGTGGCGCTGGCTCGGCACCCAGACCTCCGGCCACACATCCCCCGCGGCCGGAGAAACCCCCGAGGCGGCGGCGCGGAAGGGAAGCCAACCCGCCGTCTCGGGCACACATCTCGGGACCTGAGCACCGGGGGCGCGGCGTGGTCACAGCCCTACTGCGCACCCGGCACCACTTCAGCACCACATAACACAGCCGCCCGCATTCCAGTCCTGGAGGGCAGAGATGCGAACGGCCGACGACAGGAGCATAGCAATGTTGCCCACCGAAGAGACCACCGCAACGGAGGTCTACGCACACGCGCTGAGCCACGGTGACAAGCCCGTCATCCACGGCGCAGAGATCGACTACGACGACGTGCACGACGGCGTCCACTACCACGCCGACCTGCTCGCAGCGGCCAGGACCGACCTCGACGCCAAGCTCGCGGACGCCGAGAAGGCGCGCCGCCACATGGCCAACACCGCGCTGAATGTCGCCTTCACGGTCGACCTCGCCGAGAAGGGTGGACGTAGCCCGCGCAGCTTCGCGACCTACGCCGACGACCTCGCAGCGTTCCGTGCTGCCAACGAGGCGAGCAAGGCCGCTCACGTCGTGCTTGCCGCCGCCGCCGACCGCCACAACGCCCTCAAGGCCAAGCGCGACCAGGACGCCGCCATGGCCACCTACGAGGTGTCGGCATGACGCGCGAGTGCACCCAGAGCCCCCGCATGGAGGTCATTGCCAGCGGCACCCTCATCCACGTCACCTGCGTCTGCGGCCTGGACTACACGGTCCCGAAGCACGGTGCGCGATGACCACCGCGACCACCGCCCGCGCCGACCAGCTGCGCGATGACAAAGCCGAGGCCGAGCGCCAGATGGGCATCCACTTCGGCACCCCGCTGTGGGCCAAGTTCATGGCCGACCGCGGCAAGGCAGTGCGCGAGTTGCGCCAGATGGAGGAGCAGGCATGAACGAGCAGTACGCACCCGGCACGCCCGTGAAGGTGACCATCCGCGACGAGGAGGTGCTGGCCTACGCGTTCTACGGGACCGCCGAGCCGCGCCTTCGCTGGTACGTGCCCAACCCGCCCTGGCCGATCAAGACGCACGACCCCGAGCAGGACTTCGACACGTGGTTCCTCGGCTCGCAGGGCACCAATCCTCGCCCGCTTCTGATGGTCGACCCCGAGGACCTGGAGCAGACGAGCGCCCTCTTCCATGCCGCCGACACCACTCTCGGCGGATTCCGGGAGCGTCTCCCCGCGATGGCCGCACCCGTGCCGCCTGAGCCCACCGGAGAACGGGCCGTGGTGGTCGACAAGGAGGGCGACGCCTGGCAGAAGCGCACCACGTCCTTGATGTGGGCGAACACGTACGGCGGGGACCTCGCCTGGCGAGCACTGAGCGAGCGCTACGGCCCGCTGACCGTCGTCTCTGAGGGCTACACCCCGGAGGCGAAGTGATGGACCTCCACACCGCCCCCGAGCCGTGCCAGCAGGCCGTAACCGAAGCCATGGCCCGCCTGCTCGACCAGGTCAAGCACCTGGACACCCACGCCAACG
Source organism: Aeromicrobium sp. (assembly GCA_035281505.1). Taxonomy (GTDB): domain Bacteria; phylum Actinomycetota; class Actinomycetes; order Propionibacteriales; family Nocardioidaceae; genus Aeromicrobium. The sequence continues at coordinate 29,003 of DATEDT010000139.1, forward strand.
GACGCATCGACCTCGCTGGCGTCTGCCGACTCATCAGGAGCGCGTCATGAACACCACCGCCACCAACACCATCGTCGAGGCATGGGCCGACGCCGAGAAGGTCCGTGCAGAGGGCCAGTACCGCTACTGGCTCGGTCAGGACGTGGCCCGATGAGCCCCGCAGCATGGGCCACCTGGCTCACCGTGGCTGGCGTCCTGATCGTCGCTGGCGTCTACCGCATCCGCAAGTACGGCCGCGCCGAGGGTGGCGATGTCACACCGCTGGACGACCTGCTCGGAGACGACACGCTCGCCATGGTCGCTGAGGACCGGCCCGCCGCTGAGATGTGGGACTCCTTCGAGGAGGCCGACGTCCACGGCATCGAGGTGGACGACACCGCTGCCGAGGCCGACATGGTGTCGCTCAAGGGCACGTTCCTGACGCCTGATGGCCAGCAGGTCGGGGCGACGATCTGGGCTCACGGTCCCGCCGTCATCGCCCAAGAGAAGGCGCTGTTCGAGGCCATCGACGCCTGGATGACCGACCTCGACGTCAAGGCATGGCTGGGCGAGAGGGGCTGGTTGTGATGGCCGGCATCCCTCCGAAGACCTGCTCCAACTTCTTCTGCCTGCGCCCTGCCTTCGGTGGCGGGAAGTGCGGCGTCCACCGATCCAAGAGGAGCAAGCGATGAGCACCTGCACCCGCTCCATCCGTCGCCGCAACATCGACATGCCCGACGTTCGGATGGTGACCTGCGGAGCGCCGGCGACCACCTTCAACGTCGTCACGTTCGAGATCAACGGCGAGGCCCACGACTTCCCCGTCTGCAACGTCCACCGCGAGGGACTCCCGCAGTTGCTCGACGTGCGCCCCGAGCTCGCTGACTTCGGTCGCGGCTTCGTCCACGCGCTGGGGACGTGGGCGGCGTGAAGCGCGCCAACCTGATGCCCAACCCGAGCATCGACATGTGGCACGACGGCACGCCCGTGGTCATCGACCCCCTCGGCCCAGCGACCCCCGAGACGCGCGCCGAGGTGAAGTCCGCCCGCCGTGCCGAACAGCGCAAGGCCACGAAGGAGTTGGTCACGGCGTACCTCGTCATGGCCCTCGTCGCGGCTGCCTTCGCGCTCGGGTCCTTGGTCGGCAACGTGACCGACTCGGACTTCCGCGACATCGACATCCACCTGCCGTTCACGCCGGAGCCCTCGGGTGAGCGTGCCGAGCCTGAGGAGAGTGCGCGATGAGCGAGAACATGCGCCTGCTCCCGATCCTAGTTCGGGCCGGACGCTATGAGGTGTCCATGGTCCGATGCCCCGGCCAGAAGCGCCCGGCAACCCGAAAGAACGGCGACGGGGGCCGCACGTTCTGGCTGCCCGGCCTGGCCATCAATCTCCGGTGGGGCCAGCGATGACCGAGCCCGAGCACATCCCGCTCTCTGCGCACGACCGGTCCTGGGTCGACTGGCTCTATGACTCGTTGCCGCACCCGATCCGGAAGGCGCTGGAGGCCTACGAGGCGGCGCACGACGTGGAGGAGACGGACTGATGGAGAGGACCTTCGAGAATTCCCTGACGAGGCACGGCACGCCGTCGGGCTGGTCTCTGCACCAGAGTCGCGGCGAGCGACCTTGCGACGCGTGCTACCGCGCCAAGAGCGAGTACGACAGGCGCCGAAATAGCGCGCCGGAGCAGACCCGGAAGAACCGGCTCAACGCCCGTGCTCAGGCGCGAGCAAACAGTGACCTCAAGAGGCTTCACCCTGCCGAGTACCAAGCGCTCTATGAGGCCCACCTGTCCGACCTCAAGCGGGAGGCCCCCGATGCGTGAGCGCCTCAAGCAGTACGCCGCCACCGCTGTCGTGGCCGCCCTGATGTTCAGCGCGTGGCTGCTCGTCGCCCACGTCGCCGAGAAGGACGCACCGCCGTCCTACACGCCGACCGAGTGCGAAGAGGGCGACCGGGCGTGTCAGGAGTGGATCGATGTCCAGGAGGGGGAGCGATGAGCGAGCCGAAGCGCATCCAGCGCAAGCGCACGAAGGGCTGGCGAATGCCGGAGGGGGCGGTTTACGTCGGTCGCCCCACCGTCTTCGGCAATCCCTTCCGAGCGGTCAAGTCCGAGTGCTGCGGCTACTGGGACGTGCGCGACGACAACGGCGTGACCTACCTCGTCAACCACCAGTACGTCCATCAGGCATCCGTCCGGGCGGACCGAAGCACGTGGACCACCGACACCGAGGCCAACCGTGAGGCGGTCCGGCTCTACAACGACGAACTGACGTACTGGGTCGGCGGCCGCCTCAAGTGGGACCCGGCGTTCGCCGAGGCTGTCGCGTCTCTCCGTGGCCGCGACCTCGCCTGCTGGTGCCCGCTCGACCAGCCATGCCACGCCGACGTGCTGCTGCAGATCGCGAACGGTGGCCAGCGATGAGAGTCCACACCCCCGGCGAGCGACGACGCCGAGTCCGGCTCCTGCGCGTGCGGCGTTGGCTCAAGGCTCGCCAGCCCGACACGGAGACCATCATCGCCGAGCTTCGGGAGCGCTTCGGCACAGACAAGGAGGAGGGCCGATGAGCGACAACGACCGCCGCCGAGCGCGGGTGACATTCGACTCTTGGGTGATGCCCAGCCATGAGCCCGGCATCCAGATGGTCCAGGTCGGCGGGTCTTGGTTCGCCTTCGACTCCACAGCCCCTGGCGTGTCTGTCGAATGGCTCCCGCCCTGCAACGGCATCTGCATCACGGCCGCCGAAGTCGGCGTCATCGCTGACGGCGTCGCCTACGCACACCCCGACTGTGAACTGCATGGAGGAATCGAATGACGCTGCGAATCCTGGACAACCTCGAGCAAGGTTCGCCCGAATGGCACGACCAGCGCCGAGGCATGGTCACGGCGAGCGTGGTCGGCAACCTGCTCAGCGTCGGCAAACTCGGCGCGATCGGCTACGGCTGCTCGAAGTGCTCGGCGCTGGCCAATGACCCGTGTGTCAGTCTGCGCGATGGCAAGCCGATCAAGACGCTGCACCCTGAGCGCGCTGCCACCGCTGAGGCGAATCGTGCGAGTGCGCCGCTGGTCATCGAGGTGGCCAACAACGAGACGTCCCGGGGGCTGACGAAGCTGCTCGTCGCTGAGCGGATTACAGGCTGGACTGACCCGACGTTCACGTCGGATGACATGTGGCGGGGCATCGAGGATGAGCCGCGGGCACGGGAGATGTACGCCAAGCATCACGCGCCTGTCGAAGAGGTCGGCTTCATGGTGCGGCAAGAGGACGGCTGGACGCTGGGGTACAGCCCCGACGGCCTCGTTGGCGACGACGGGCTCATCGAAGTGAAGTCCAGGCGGGCCAAGAACCACCTCGCCACGGTCCTCGCTGACAAGGTCCCCGCCGAGAACATGGCTCAAGCCCAAGCTGGCCTGCTCGTCTCTGGCCGCAAGTGGCTGGACTACATCTCGTTCGCGGGCGGTATGGCGTTCTGGTCGAAGCGCGTCTTCCCGGACCCGATCTGGTTCAAGGCCATCGAGGAAGCCTGCCGCACGTTCGAGCACGCCGCCGAGTCGATGGCGAACACCTACCTGGAGCGCGTCGATGGCCTGCCCAAGGCCGAGCGCATCGTCGAGATGGAGATGACCCTGCGATGACCGATTACATCCGACTGGCCGAGGCACCCCGTTGGGTGCTCCAGTACCCGACCTGCTCAGCGTGCGTGGTCGAACTCGAGAACGACGGCGACGGGTGGACCTGCCCTTGTTGCGGGACGTCTTGGGCGAACGATGCCGGAGATGGCGACGCAGGAGACCTGTACGTCGACTGGGCCGGAGAGGAAGCGACTGGCCCGATCACGCCCGAGAACGAGGCGCACCTCTGGGGGGACTACATGGAGCGGATGGACCGACACCGCCGCTTCCCCAAGCTCTGCCCTGAGCCCATCCGACCGAACCTCAAGGCGGGAGTCTGACCATGGATCTCACCGAAAGCATTCAGCCGCGCTCTGATCAGATCAACGCGGACGACCTCATCGCCGGACCCATCACGTACACCGTGCGCGAGGTCATCGGCGGCAAGGCAGAGTCGCCGTTCGACTTCATGCTCATGGAGACCGAGCGTGCATACCGGCCGAGCAAGACCATGCGGCGGGTCATCGTCGCGGGATGGGGTCCGAAGGCTGAGGCATACGCCGGACGCCGACTCACGATCTACCGCGAGCCGACCATCAAGTTCGGCGGGCAGACGGTGGGTGGCATCCGTATCTCCGCCATGAGCCACCTCGAGAAGCGGGTCGAGGTGATGCTCCAGACCTCCCGTGGCAAGCGCGAGAAGTTCGTCGTGGAGCCGCTGCCCGAGCTGACACCTGCCGAGCGACTGGCCAGCTTGAGGTCTGAGTGGAAGGACGCCACCCCCGAGCGCAAGGCCGAGATCGAGGCCGAGTCCAAGGCGCTGCAGGGAGGCACAGCATGACCGACCACTGGGCCGATGCACCTCCCCAGCCGCACCAGATCATCCCGTGCCAGGGCGAGTGCGAAGGCGAGAACGAGGCCACCTGCGACGTCGTCATTGGCCACGACTGGAGACATGGCAAGTGCACCGACCGCACCAAGCCGATGTGCCACACCTGCGCCATCAAGGAGCGCACCGAGAAGGACAGAGGACATGCTGATGACTGAGACCGCACCAGACTGGTACTCCGACCTCATGGCGCTGGACCTGGAGTACCGGCTGACCATCGCGGCCAGCATGGACTGCGAGTGCGCGCCGTACTTCATCCGCCGCCGCGAGGTGCTGATGCCCGAGGTGCTGAAGCAGGCCAGCGTGAGCGGCGAAGATCCGGTCGACGTGTTCGCTGCTTTCGCTCGCCGCTTCCACAAGCGCCATCAGAACGGCGGTTGCGATGACTGACCGCATCGAGGCCATCCGCGCCCGCCACGAAGCCCGCAAGATTCCGAAGTACGAGGACACCGCCTGGCTGCTGGCGGAGGTCAAGGAGGCGCGTGACGACGCCACCCACTTCGAGGCCGAGTACGACGACGCCGTGGCAGACCTTGTGCGCGTCGCGGCGCTGGCCACCAACTGGGAGCGCCTCGCCGCCACCGCGATGGACCCCGACGTGCGCGAGTGGTGCACCGCCGCCGCCAAGAGTGTCCGCGCCGCCCTGGCTCCGGTCGCCCCCGACGCCGAGCCCCGGCGGCTCACCAGCGCCTGTAAGTGCGGCGACTGCTACCACCCCGTCATCGGCCCGAACACGGACGGCGAGCCCTCCGACTTCTGCCGTGACTGCGCCTGCCCGAGCGCCAACCACACACGCATGACCCACACGGACTCCCCGTGAGCGCCGCCGAGGTCACCGCTGCTGCTGCCAACGTGGACGTGACCGACAAGAAGACCATCATCGGCATCGTCGGGTGCGCGATCTTCGTGCGGTTCGTGTTCTGGCTCATCGGGAAGTTGGGCGAATGACCCGCGTCATCAAGGCCCGCGCCCTCACGAACAGCCACCTAGGCCGCCTCGTGTCCTGGAAAGACCTGCCACCCGCGCGGCTCGAGGGCGTCACGACGTCGCTCCGATTCGCCTACCTGTTCTTCGGCTTCGGGAACACGCCGTCCATCTCGGCGGACCTCGACGACGACATCACCATCCACGACGAGCCCTGAGGAGGGACCGTGACCGACACCGAAGCCCCACCGACGCACCTGCTGGCCACCGAGTTCACCGCTGCCACCGGCGTGTCCTACCGACAGCTGGACTACTGGACCCGTCGTGGCGTCATCCGCACCGCCGACCAGGACCACGAGGGCTCGGGCATCCACCGCCGCTACCTCGCCGCCGACGTGCCGGTCGTGCGCCTGATGGGCCAGATCCTCGGCGCCCGCCTCAACGACGTCGAGACGGTGCGCGGCCTGGCCGAGCACCTGCTGGGCGAGGGTGACGCGACTCTCGGGCCCATCCGCATCTACCTGACCAACGACTAGCCGAGGAGGCGACATGGCCAGCAGACCGAAGTACTGCATCAAGTGCGGAGACAAGAGGACCGAACTACCGGGCGGCATCTGCCAGGCCTGCGTGCGCGCCGAGAATCCGCCCGAGCGCCGCTGGCGACCCTGCGAAGTCTGCGGCGAGACCACCACGAGCAAGAAGGGGACGCATCCTGCGTGCCGCCTCGCCGAGGACCCCGGTGCCCCTGTTGGCCTGCCGGATGGTGACTGGCGCTTCGACCCGTTCCGCCGCGTCCAGGTCTACGTGCTGAAGCCCGAACCCGAACCCGAGCCGGTGGACCCGGACGCCCCGATCCGCAAGGGATGCGACAGCCCGTTCGAGCTGGGCGATCCCCGCCAGAAGTACTGCACCCACCGGTGCCGCAAGCGTGCCGGACAGGCACGCCGTGACGCCGCCGCGCGCGAGCAGAGGAATGCCGCATGAGACCCCCTTGGATGGACCCCGACGAGTCCGGACCGACCGCACTATGCGTGACCAACCCGGCCGCACGAGAGGCGCACCAGTGGGCCAGCGACGTACCTGGTGGACCGCAGGCGGCCGCGGTACAGAACGCACACGCCGAGGCTCGCTACTGGTGCGACCGTTGTTACGTCCGTGACCAGTGCCTGTCGTTCGCGCTGGCCGCCGAGGGACGGGACGACGATCGGGCGCGCGACGGCGTCTACGGCGGCGTCGGGCCTGTCGGACGGGCCACGCTCGCCGGCCGACCACCGAAGGGATCGAAGAAGGCCAAGCCCAAGGTGTGCGGGATCTGCTCCACGTCGTTCATTCCCGGGAGTTCATCGGCCCGGTACTGCTCGCCGACGTGCACGCGGACGGCGATCTACAAGCGCGAGGCCGCGCGGCGTCAGGCGAAGCGTGAAGAGGCGGAGGCGGCGGCATGACGCGCGACGAGCTGCTCGCGGCCCTCCTGGTCGAGCGCTATGACCAGACGTGGTGGAAGACGCCCGATCCCTGGACGCGCCGCGGTGAGCCCGTGGCGGTCGAGGACGACGACGTGACCCGGGCGCGACGCCGGCGCGAGTTGCTGGCGGCTGTCGACCACACCCAGATCGAAGAAGAGGAGACCGCCTGATGCCTTGGTTCAAGGTTGACGACGAGCTGCACGAGCACCGCAAGGCACGCAAGGCGGGCAAGTCCGCCATGGGCGTGTGGGTGCTCGCGGGGTCTTGGGCCGCCGACAACGGCACCGGCGGGTTCGTCCCTGAGGACGTGGTGAAGCGCTGGGGCTCGACCGCCGACGCGGCCCGGCTCGTCACCGCCGGCCTATGGAAGGTCGAGACACTGCACGACGAGGACGGCTGGCGCTTCCACGACTGGAACCACTTCCAGCCGTCCGCCGCCGTCACTGAGGCGGGCAAGGTCAAACGCAGTGAGTCCGGAAAGTTCGGAAACCACCGACGCTGGCACATTCAGCGGAACATCACGGACCCCGACTGCGAGTTCTGCCACCCGCTCCATGATCGCGAACCCGATCGGGACCCCCATCCCGATGACATCGCACCTGTGATCGCACCCGCGATCGGGGATGCGATCGCAAATCCATCGCAAACTCATCCCCCGTATCCCGTACCCGTACCCAATAGTGATGCGACTACGTCGCCTCACGTGTCGGAGGCCGCTCCGCCGGCCATCCGACGCGGCGACGTCGAGCGCATCTGCGACCACCTCGCAGACCGCATCGAGGCTAACGGGAGCAAGCGACCGACCGTCACCAAGGGCTGGCGAGACGCGGCCCGCCTGATGCTCGACCGGGACGAGCGCACCGAGGACGACGTGCACGGGGCCATCGACTGGTGCCAGAACGACGAGTTCTGGCGCGGCAACGTCCTGAGCGTTCCCAAGCTCCGCGAGAAGTACGACCAGCTGCGACTCCAGGCCCAGCGCCAGCAGCGGCCCACCACTCGAGCACAGGCCGATGGAGACATGTTCGAGCGCGCCATGGAGCGCGCCGTTGCCAGAGAGGCGAACCAATGACACCGACCGAGTCCGTAGCCATCGGGCGCTACATCCGCGCCCACTTCCCTCAGCAGCCATTCGACGAGTACACCGTGGAGGCGCTGGCCGAACTCCTCGGCGCCTACCCGATCGCCGACTGCCGCCGTGCCGTCCTGGCGATCGCCGACCGCGGTGAGCACTGGTGCAGCCCCTCCGACGTCAAGGCCGAGGTCAAGCGCATCCGGGGCAAGCGCATCGAGCAGCACCAGCCGCTCACTCCGCCGCCGGGCGAGATCGCCGAGCAGCAGGCGTGGCTTAAGGACGCACGCCGGCGCATCGGTGACGGCGAGGTCATCGACTCCGACGCGGGATATGGCGAGCTGAAGCCGCGCCACCTGCCCGACCTGCGCGCGCTGATGCCCAAGGTGGACAAGGACGAGCAGACGCGCATCGCCAACGGTGACGACGAGCCGCCCGCGCTGGAGGCGTCATGAGCACCTATGTGGACGGGACCACCATGAGGGCGCTGGTGTGGCGATGGGATGGCGAGACCGTGGTCAGTGGCGGCCGTCGCTGGACCTACGACCTGTTCTACGGCCCGCGCAGGGATGCCGCTGACAACGCCGCTGTCTGCGGCATCTGGTACGCGACCCGGGAAGAGGCATGGGACGCCGCCTGTGCCGAGCTCCGGAAGCGCGGCGAGTCGTGACCACCTCCCACGCGGACCACGCCAAGGCACTCCGGCTCATCCAGGAGACCGGCGCCACGCTCGACCAGGCCAACGCCGTCATGGCCCGCTTCAACTCCGCCGGCATCCACCTGGTCAGCATCGAGCCGCCCGTGGAGCCCTACACCGGGGACAAGGCACCGGGGGAAGTCGCCAAGGCCGCACTCGCCGAGATGCGCGCCGTAGTCCGAGGCATCACGCCGACCGAGGAGAACTCATGAGCACCGAACTATCGAAGACCGAGCAGGCACTGATCGCCGCCGCCGAGCCGAAGCGGGACCCTCAAGGCGGACTCTCGCCGCTGTTCGCCACCGTGGAGGACATCGTGGCTGCCCGCGTGGCCGATGCGCACGCCGAGGTCGCCAACGCCTTCGTCGCATGGGCGGCCAAGAACGAGATAGCCGAGCCGCCGCTGGACTGGTCTTGGTTCGGGGAGATAGCCCGCCGCTACTCGCCGCTGCACGAGGACTACGGCACCGACGCCGCGGGCCCGACGCAGGATGACCACTCATGAGGGCCGCCTGGATCGCAGGCCGTGACAAGCCCCACCGCTGCCCGAACTGCTGGCGCTGCCCGAACGACGGACCCATTCGGTCGCGTCTGTGGCGGGTTGCGAAGTGGCTGCCGCGCCGCTGCCGGTATTGCCGCGCGCTGACCCTGACCACCTGGCCTCGCGCCTGGTACGGCACCCGCATTCCATCCGCCGAGGAGACCCCGTGACCACCGACCACGCCGCACAGAAGCTCGCCGAGATGCGGGACCTGCGCGGGATCAGCACCACCGAGCACGAGGAGACCGAAGCATGAGCGAGACCGTGGAACTGACCGAGGCCGAGAAGGAATCGCTCGGAGTCGGCTGGTGTGGCCCCTGCGAGCAGGGCACTCTCGACGTCGAGGAATGCCGATGCGCGGAACTCCTTTGGCCTGCCGTGGCGCGCATCAAGGCTGCCGCGCGTCGGGAGGCGCTGCTGGAGGCGGCCGAGCACTGCACGGCCCGCGCCAACGAGGCACACCGCTGCGACCTTCACGTGGTGTCCGACACCTGGGACGTGGCCGCGGTTGACCTCCGTGCCCTCGCCGAGCCCGAGCGCGACGAGGAGGGCGGCCGATGCACCGAACTCACCTGTCCTCAGCACGGACCCGCGAACCGTGACCACGTGGCTGAGGCGGACGCGCTCCGGAAGCAGGTGGAGGGATGAGCGACAACGTGCCTGTGCGCGTCCCGGGGGCTGCTCTGGGGGACGACGTGGTTCATCTGGGGCCGGGAGACCTTGACGGGGACGGGAGGCCCGCAGAATCGATTCTGGGGCGTCCTGTGATTGGGAGGTGGATGGCATGACGAGCTGCCGATACGACAAGGACGCCAAGGACTACCTGCGGGCAGACGGTGAGCCCTGCAGGGTCGACGACTACGACGGCAAGCCGACCACGCACTGCAGCGCCCAGCGCACCTGCTCGCAGCACGTGGGCGCCGACGAGCTCACCTGTCCTCGCTGCATGGCACGCACGCGCGGCAATCTGCGCAAGGTCGCCAGCCTGTCCGCGCTCATGCTGGCCGAAGCCATCGACGTCGGCGTCGAGTCCGCTGCTGCCAACCTCGCCGGCCCCGGTGGTGACTACGCCATCTTCAGCGCACGACGCATGATCGCCAAGAGGTGGATCTTCGAGCACCTGCCCGAGGCGAAGTGGGAACAGGCGATGACCAACCTGCTCGACGACGACGACGACCGGCATCCGTACAGCGTGCTCACCCGGTGGCAGATGATGCTCTCGGAGGACTGGGGTCACGACCTGCCGGCCAAGCTCAGCATCACGGGCGCTGCCGCCTACCTCGAGCGCAACCTGTCGCGGCTGGCCAACGACCCCGAGCAGGACTGGCCGCTCTTCGCTGCCGAGGTGCGCAAGGTGCACTCGCACATGGAGGCAGTGCTGCACAACGACACCCGGCCCGAGCGTGGTGCGCCATGCCCGGACTGCAGGTCGGATGGTCACGTGGTCAGGCTTCATCGGGTCTACGGTCACTGGTGCGAGGGGTCGGACTGCATGCGCTTCCACCACGCTGACACCAGCGATGACAGGTGGGTCTGCTCACGCAACCGGGCGCACGTGTGGACCCACGCTGCGTACAGCAACTACCTGGAGGAGAGAGGCGCATGACCATCACGGAGTTCCTGCTGGCCAGGATCGCGGAGGATGAGGAGGCCGCGCGGGCAGTGCGCCCGCTTGACCACAACTACGACATGGGTGGCGGCCGTCAGGATGAGCGGTTCGTATTCACGCGCTATCTTCCGGACAGCATGGATGGGCGCGGCAACTGGGCCAAGGACGACCCGGCCACCTCCGTGCACTTTGCTCGCCACGATCCTGCCCGCGTGCTGGCTGAGTGCGAGGCCAAGCGGAAGATCGTAGAGCAGGCGCGCGCATACAGCCCGGCATCTGAGTACGGAGATGGCGAGGGCTGGGCGCTGGTTGACGTGATGCGCGCCCTTGCCTCGGTGTACGCAGACCACCCGGACTACGACCAGGACTGGCGAGCCTGACGACACCACTCGTTCGGGCTATGCGATGTAGTCCGAACGGGTGAGTGTTGGGCTATGCTTTGCTCAGACGCGCAGCACCGTCGCACCCTTGGCCGCTGCATCCCCTCACGACCCCGACTCTCCCCCTCGTTGAGTCGGGGTCGTGTCTGTCTCAGGGTCAGCGCTCGCGTGACCGCACGATGGCCAGCTCCACTGCTGCAGCGATGATGCCGAACTGAGTCATCACCCCGCCGATCGCGATCATGATCCAACCGACGATGAGCTGCTCGCCCATCAGTGTCGCGCCGAGGAAGGCGATGATCATCCCCAAGGCGAGGACGCCCCAGGGTGAGGTGCGTGGTGCACGGGTGGTTGCTGCTGTCTCGGTCACCACACCAGCGTGCGCCTCCTCGGTGCCATTGCGCTATGGCCTACCTGAGTCATACCTGAGTTGAGGTAGCGACGTGAGTAACCAGCATGCACGCATGAGTGGACGGAAGAAGCAGGAGCGGAACCGTCGCATCCTCTCAGCATCGGACGTGTGCCACATCTGTGGACACCCTGGTGCTGATGCAGTCGACCATGTGGTGCCACTGAAGCCCAGGCCAGGCGGCGCACAAGGGACCGAGGATGCATCCAACCTCAGGCCTGCCCATCACGACACTCCTTGCCCCACCTGCGGTCGTAAGTGCAATCGCGAGAAGACCAACAAGTCCTGGGCGCCCATCATCCGGCGTTCGGGCAGCCTCAAGCGCAGCTGACCCGGGGGTAGGGACCCCTCCCCCGTGCTCTAGGGCTAC
>DATEDT010000140.1:0-30553 GCA_035281505.1 Aeromicrobium sp.
TGCTGGGCACTCCGAACTCTTTGGCGAGCTCGTGGACTCTGACAGCCACTCTTCTCCTTCGGGTTGGCCCACACCCGAAGGATGCAGACCACTACTTGACGTGCAGGCTCATTTGAACGAACTCATCGTGCGGTCATGAGCATGGGCTCCGTTTTCGGTCTGGGCCTCATGAAGGCCAGGTTTTCGCTAGTTCTTCGACCGGGCCCAGATCGAGTGTTCCCTCCACGCGGAGGGCCCGACCGAACGCCCGGCGGCGTCTTGCCTGGTCGTAGCACCGGGCTTCGGGGTGCAGGTGCGCCCCTCGTCCCGGCAACGATTCATTCAAGTCAGGCGTGACAATCCAGGTTTGTGACCCGGACTCTCCCGCCGTCGCGACGAATCGCACCAAGGCTGTCCGATCCGCACGCTCTCGACATCCGATGCACGTACGAACCGGCCCGCCGAGTCTACCCTCAGTCGTCAACCCTGACCGTCCGGCCCGGTTCCGGGTGTCGGCTCGGGCGCAGTGTCGGACCGGATGTCGATGCGCCACCCGGTGAGCTTCGCGGCGAGGCGGGCGTTCTGGCCCTCCTTGCCGATCGCCAGCGAGAGCTGGAAGTCGGGCACGGTCACCCGCGCAGCGCGCGCGTTGACGTCGACCAGGGTCACCCCCTTCACCTGAGCGGGCGAAAGTGCGTGCGCGATGAACTCCGCGGGGTCGTCGCTGAAGTCGACGATGTCGATCTTCTCGCCGTGCAGCTCGTGCATCACGTTGCGAACGCGCTGGCCCATCGGCCCGATGCACGCACCCTTGGCGTTGACCCCGGCCACGGTGGCGCGGACGGCGATCTTCGTGCGGTGACCCGCCTCGCGGGCAATGGCCGCGATCTCGACCGTGCCGTCGGCGATCTCCGGTGCCTCGAGCGCGAACAGGGGCTTCACCAGATTCGGGTGCGTACGCGACACCCGCACCCGCGGCCCGCGCATCCCCTTTTCCACTTCGTATACGTACGCCTTGAGGCGCTCGCCGTGGGCGTACTTCTCCTCCGGAACACGCTCGGAGGCAGGCATCAGGGCTTCGATGCGCCCCAGATCGATCATCACGTCGCCGGGCCGGCTTCCCTGCTGGATGACGCCGGAAACGATGTCGCCGACCTTTCCGGAGAACTCACCGAACTTCTGCTCATCCTCGGCATCACGAATCCGTTGGAAGATCAGTTGCCGGGCGATGGCTGCCGCATAGCGACCGAAGTCATCCGGCGTGTCGTCGAACTCGTCGCTCAGCCGTGACGATTCGGACGTCTCGGCGCCGGCCGGGTCGCCGGTCGGGTCACCGTCCGACTCCTCCTCGGTGTCGATGCGTTCGCGCGCCCACACGGTGACGTCACCGGTGCGCTTGTCCAAGTCGACCCGCGCGTGGGCGTGGGCACCGGCGGTCTTGTGATAGGCCGACAGCAGGGCGGCTTCGATCGCCTCCACGACGACTTCGAAGGAGATGTCCTTCTCCCGCTCCAAGGCGCGCAGCGCGGCCATGTCGATATGCATCAGCGGTTCTCCTTCTTGAGTTCTGGTTCGATGAAGGCGCTCTGGACGTCCGCCGTCTGCACTTCGGTTCCGTCGGCCAGGTCGACACGCGCGTCCGTTGCGCCGGCAATGCGCCCACGAATCCGTTCGCCGTCGACGGTGGTGATGACGACGAGCCGGCCGACGTTCCGAAGCCAGTGCCTGGTGAGCGTCAATGGACGGTCGACGCCACGGGACGTCACCTCGAGCGTGTAACCCACGACTCCCATGACGTCTGAACGATCGAGCTCCTGCGAGAGTTCACGGCTGGTCTGGGCGATCACGTCAAGCGGTACGCCGCCGTCGCGATCGACAACGACGCGCAACAGCCGCTTCGGGCCGTTCCCACGCAGTTCCACCGCGTCGAGATCGAGGCCGAGTTCACCGACACAGCGATCAACGAGAGCGGCGACGGGGGGCGGTGGGAGGTGATCTGCCATGCCGACCTCCCTGTTGAGTTTTTGCGGTGCCCATGCGCGGCGAACCGCGTCGCATCCAGCGTACCGAACATCGCGTTCGTTAATCTGCCGCAATGATCTCCCGTCGCGCGGCGCTGCAGCTCGGCGGTGTTGTCGGCGGGCTCGGCATCGCCGGCTTGGCCGCGCAGCGTGCCGGTGTGCTGGACGACGGGCTGCGCGCTGTCGGCGTCCGGCCGCACGCCGAGCCCGACCCCGGCGACGTGGCACTGCTCACCGGGGCCGCCGCGGCGCAGACCGCGCTGCTGGCGGCGCTGGACGGCCTGGACCAAGGTGAGAACGGCACGGTGGCGAGCCTGCGCGCCGTACTCCGGGAGCAGCTTGCGGCCGTCTCGGACCGGCCGACGGCCACGGCCACCGACGGAGCGCCGGCCGGTATCGACTCCGACTTCACGGCCTTCGCCGAGCAGGTCGACGCGGCGGCGGCCGCCCGTGCCGAGGACGCCTTGTCCGCCGGATCCCTTGCCGTGGTCAAGGTGCTTGCGGCCATGTCGGCCGGGTTGGAGCAGGTGGCGGTCGTCGCCCGGAGGCAGGCATGACCGACCTGAACGCGGCTTCGCTCGAGTCCTGGCAGGCTTGGCTCGCCGTCGAGCACGAGGCCGTCTGGCTGTACGGGATGATCGGCGGCCGCGTCGACGACCGCAACGACGCAGCGCGCGCGGAGTGGAACCGCCACCGCGACACCCGAGACCGGCTGTCGGCCCTGATTCGGCAGGCGGGAGCCGAACCCGACGGCCCGCAGCTCAGCTACCAGGCGGCCGCGGTCAACACCTCCACCGACGCACTGCGCGCAGCCCAAACAGTCGAGGCCAAGGTGGAGATCGCCGCCCTCGCGTGCATCGGCGACGCTGCACACCGGCCCGAAGTCGTCGCCGCGCTTCGGGCGGCTGCGCGGGCCGCTGCAATCTGGGGCGCCGAGCCGACAGCCTTCCCCGGGCTGGGCTAGGAGTTCGCGGCCACCAGCCGGCCCACGACCTCCCCGACCGGGACGTCCGCGCGGTCGCCGGTGGCCCGATCGCGAACCTCGACCACGCCGTCGGCCAGTCCACGGCCGACAATCACGATGGTCGGCATGCCGAGCAACTCGGCGTCCTTGAACTTGACGCCCGGCGACACCGAGCGACGGTCGTCATGCAGGACGCGCAGGCCCGCTGCCTCGAGCTCGTCGGCGATGCGATCGGTCGCCTCATTGATCGCATCGTCCTTGCCGGCCGCGACCAGGTGGACGTCGTAGGGCGCGAGTTCGCGCGGCCAGACGATGCCGAGCTCGTCGTGGGAGTTCTCCACCACCGCGGCAACCGCCCGGGAAACCCCGATGCCGTAGGAGCCCATCGTGACGGTGACCCGCTTGCCGTTCTCGTCGAGGACCTGCAGCCCGAGTGCCTCGGCGTACTTGGTGCCCAGTTGGAAGATGTGGCCCATTTCGATGCCGCGGGCAATGGACAGCGGGCCCGAGCCATCCGGCGCCGGGTCACCCGGGCGCACCTCGGCCGCCTCGATGGTCCCGTCCGGGGTGAAGTCGCGACCGGCGACCAGGTCGAGCACGTGGGACCCGGCCGCATCGGCGCCGGTGACCCAGGAGGAGCCAGTCGCCACCCGCGGATCTACGAGGTAACGGATTCCGGTCGCGCCCTCACTGCCCAGCACGCCCGGACCGATGTAGCCCTTGACCAGCTCGGGATGGGCGGCGAAGTCGTCGTCCCCGAACGGCGCGACCTCGGCCGGCGAGACCTGGGCCTCCAGCCGGCGCAGGTCAACCTCGCGGTCGCCGGGCAGGCCGACCGCCAGTGGCTCTCGCTCGCCGTCCGGATGGGTCAGCACGACCAACACGTTCTTGAGCGTGTCGGCCGCGGTCCACGCGCGGTCGCTGCGCGGGAAGTGCGCGTTGAGGTGGTCCACCAACGACTCGATCGTCGCGGTGTCCGGCGTGGACTCCGCGTGAGCGGCCGGTGCGTCACTGAAGTCGACCGGCGGCGGCGTCGGCGTGACCACCGCCTCGACGTTGGCCGCGTACCCGCCCGGCGACCGGACGAACTCGTCCTCGCCGTTCTCCGCGACGGCCAGGAATTCCTCGCTCTGCGACCCGCCCATGGCACCGGCGGTCGCATGGACCATGACGTAGTCGAGGCCGAGCCGGTCGAAGATACGGATGTAGGCCGCGCGATGCGCCTCGTAGGACGCGGCGAGGCCGGCTGCGTCGATGTCGAACGAGTACGAGTCCTTCATCACGAACTCGCGACCGCGCAGGATGCCGGCCCGCGGCCGCACCTCGTCCCGATACTTCGTCTGGATCTGGTACAGCGACAGCGGAAGGTCCTTGTACGACGAGTACAGGTCCTTCACCATCAGCGTGAACATCTCCTCGTGGGTCGGGCCGAGGAGGTAGTCACCACCCTTGCGGTCGTGCAGGCGGAAGAGGTTGGGCCCGTAGTCGTCCCAGCGCCCGGTTGCCTCGTACGGCTCCCGCGGCAGCAGGGCAGGGAATCGGACCTCCTGCGCGCCGATGGCGTCCATCTCCTCACGGACGATGCGCTCGACGTTCGCGAGCACTGCGAGCCCGAGCGGGAGCCAGGAGTAGATGCCCGGCGCGATCCGCCGGACGTAGCCGGCACGCACCAGGAGCTGGTGGCTCGGCACCTCGGCGTCCGCCGGGACCTCACGCAGGGTTCGCAGAAAGAGCCGGGACATCCGCATGAGCAGAAACCCTATCGAGCGGACTTCTCCGTCCAGGCTTGGTGGGCCCAGCGCAGCATCGGGACCTGCAGCGGCAGCCGCAGGACGGTCAGGACGCGGTACCACGCCGGGGCACGTTCGTTCTTGAAGGCCGACACCGTCATCTGGGCGTTGGCCGGCCAGACGCCCAGGAGCAGCCCGAAGGACAGGATGCCGCCGAGGCGCCGGGTGGGCGGCGTCATCAGCAGGGCGGCACACGTCAGCTCGGCCACGCCGGAGACCTGGACCAGTTCCTTCTTGTACTCCTGCAGTGGCGTCGGAATGATCTTCTCGAACGGCTCGGAGTTGGTGAAGTGGAGGACGCCGGACGTCGCGAACATTCCGGCCAGGACCTTGGGGCCATTCATGAGCTGACCTTTCTAGAGCAGAATCGAGGAGAAAGTGGCCCGCTCGGTGAAGCCAACCCGACGGTACAGCGCCCGCGCCGGGACGTTGTGGTCGTTGACGTAGAGCGTCACCAGCGGTGCGACATCGCGGCGGACCAACCGGACCACGTGTGCCAGTGCCGCCGCGGCGATGCCCTCGCCGCGCCGGTCGGGCCGCACCCACACGCCCTGCAACTGGCAGGCGTGCGGCGACGCCGCCCCCACCTCGGTCTTGAACAGGACCTCGCCGTCCTCGACGATCGCGAACGCCCAGCCCTGAGAGATGAGCTGGGCCACGCGGGCGCGGTAGCCCTGACCTCCGGCGGCCTCGGGGTCGATCCCGACCTCTTCCCGGAACATCGACACACACGCCGGGTAGAGGATGTCGATCTCGTCCATCGTCACCCGCCGGACCCGCGGATCCGGGGCGACGTGCGGCTCGTGGTCGATGGCGAGGAAGGGTTGAACCGCTCGCACTGAGCGGGCCGGCCCGAGGAAAGGGGCGAGCTGCTCCCAGAGTGGGAGCACCGCCGACTGGAGCCCGGCGATCGATGCCGGCCGAATGCCTTCGGTCAGCACATGGGCGGCGAAGGCTTCGACCGCCTCGGAGCCGGCCTCGGCCGGGACGATGTTGGATCCGGCGTGGCAGGCAGCGACGAGGTCAGGGCCGTCGAAGTAGCCCCAGACGCGCGCACCGACGAAGCGATCCCGCAGGGCCGTCGAATCGACCCGGTAGCGCAAGAAGACGTTGACGCCCGGGTCACGGTCGAGCAAGGCGCGCACCGATGCGAGGTCGTCGGCCGTCAGGCCACGCACGGCGGTCGTCGTTCCGAGCATGCCTCAGCGTATGACGAGAGCGTGTCCCATGAGGGTTGAAATCGGCGTCAGGACACCGTGACCTGCGGCTCGGCACCCTCGACCGGCGGCATGGATTCGGCCAGCCGCATGGCCTCCTCGATCAGTGTCTCCACGATCTGGCTTTCCGGAACGGTCTTGATGACTTCGCCTTTGACGAAGATCTGACCCTTGCCGTTGCCGCTGGCGACGCCGAGATCGGCCTCGCGGGCCTCCCCCGGGCCGTTGACGACGCACCCCATGACGGCCACGCGCAGCGGGACCTCGAGTCCCTCAAGGCCCGCGGTCACCCGCTCGGCGAGCGTGTACACGTCGACCTGTGCGCGCCCGCACGACGGGCAGGACACGATCTCCAGCTTCCGCTCACGCAGGTTGAGGCTCTGCAGGATCTGTAGGCCGACCTTGACCTCTTCGACCGGCGGCGCCGACAGCGATACCCGAATCGTGTCGCCGATCCCCTTGGCCAGCAGATGGCCGAACGCCACCGAGCTCTTGATCGTGCCCTGGAACGCCGGGCCGGCCTCGGTGACGCCGAGGTGCAACGGCCAGTCGCCACGCTCAGCGAGCATCTCGTAGGCGCGGATCATGATGACCGGGTCGTTGTGCTTGACCGAGATCTTGAAGTCGTGGAAATCGTGCTCCTCGAACAGCGACGCTTCCCAGACGGCCGACTCGACCAGCGCCTCCGGTGTGGCCTTGCCGTACTTCTCCAGCAGACGCTTGTCCAACGAGCCGGCGTTGACGCCGATCCGCAGGGACACGCCCGCATCAGCGGCGGCGCGCGCGATTGCGCCCACCTGGTCGTCGAACTGGCGGATGTTCCCCGGGTTCACCCGGACCGCGGCACAACCGGCGTCGATGGCGGCGAAGACGTACTTCGGCTGGAAATGAATGTCGGCGATGACCGGGATCTGCGAGTGTTTGGCGATCTCCGCCAGCGCGTCGGCATCATCCTGACTCGGGCAGGCGACCCGGACGATGTCACAGCCCGCGGCGGTGAGCTCGGCGATCTGCTGCAGGGTGGAGTTGACGTCGCTGGTGAGCGTCGTGGTCATCGACTGGACGCTGACCGGTGCGTCGCCGCCGACGTCGACGGAGCCGACCTTGATCTTGCGCGATGCGCGGCGCGGCGTGAGCGTCACGGGCGGCATGCCCGGAAGTCCGAGATCGGTCATGACAGCCTTACTGGATTGACGATGTCCGCGTAGATGAGCAGAACTCCCATCACAAGCAACAACGCTCCCACACCGTAGGCGACCGGCAGCATGCGGGCGACATCGACGTAGCCCGGGTCGGGCCGTCCGCGCAGTTTGGCCCAGCCCCGACGGACCGCCTCCCACAGCGCGCCGGCGATGTGGCCGCCGTCCAGTGGCAACAGCGGAATGAAGTTGAACAGCGCAAGGAACAGGTTCAGCGACGCCAGCAGCGCCAGGATCCGCACCGCCCGCTCGCGCCACGACGGATCGTCGATCGTCACCAGCTCGCCGGCCACGCGGCTTGCCCCGACCACGCTGATGGGCCCGTCGGCCTTGCGCGGCGCACCCACGGCGGCCTTGGCCACATCCACCATCCGTTGCGGCAGATGGAGAATCACGTCCGTGGTGGCGACGGTGTAGCCCCACATGACCGTGCCCACCGTCGGTAGTCCCTTGCGCACGGTCACGAACTGCGGCTCGACACCGAGGAAGCCGACCTTCTGGGTCTTCTTCGGGTCTTCGAACGAGGCCCGCGCCACCACCGTGGTCGGCGTCGACCGCTCGAACCTGCTGCCGTCCCGTTCGAACACGACCGTGGCGACCCGGTCGCCGTTGGCCCGAATGGCACGGGTCAGCTCCGGCCACGACTCGACCGGCCGTCCGTTGAACGCCAGGATTCGGTCGCCCGGCTGCAGCCCGATCTTGCGCGCCGGCGTGATGGGATCGGCGTCGGTGCAGGTGCGACCGGCCTCGGCGTCACTGATCGCGCAGTCCGCGACGACCTTCACGGTGGTCGTCGGTTCCTCGACACCGAACCCCGAAATGAGCACGGCGAACAGGACGGCCGAGATGGCGATGTTGGTCATCGGCCCGCCGGACATGACGATGAGCTTCTGCCACCAGGGCTTCTTGTAGAAGAGTCGGTCCTGGTCCGCATCGGTGACGTGCTCGTACTCTGCATGCCGCGCGTCCGAGACCAGCTGGGAGAACAGGCCGGTGTCGGCCTTGCGCAGCTCGTGTGGGTCGGCGCCGCGCTCCGGGGGCAGCATCCCGACCAGCTTGACGTAGCCGCCCAGCGGGATGGCCTTGATGCCGTACTCGGTCTCTCCCCGCTTGACTGACCACAGCGTCCGGCCAAAGCCGACGAAGTACTGCGTGACCTTGACCCCGAATCGCTTGGCCGGCCACATGTGCCCCACTTCGTGCAGTGCGATCGACACCGCGACGCCGATCAGGAAGACGACGACACCGAGCGTGTAGATCAGCACGTCACTCATGTCGTCCACCTCGTGAGGCGCCCACCAGGTCGGCCGCGCGGGCGCGGGCCCACGTGTCGGCGGACCGGACCCCGGCCAGGCTCAGAGTCGCCGTCGCGACGGCGGGGTCCGCCAGGTGCTCTTCGACGACTGCTTCCACAGTGTCCACGATCTCAAGGAAGGACAAATCTCCCGAAACGAAGGCCTCGACACACACCTCGTTGGCGGCGTTGAACACCGCCGGCGCCGTCCGGGCGAAGCGCCCCGCCCGACGCGCGAGGTCGACGGCGGGAAAGACCGCACTGTCGAGTGGGAAGAACTCCCACGCAGCGGCCGCCGACCAGTCACAGGGACGCGCGACGCCCGGGACGCGCTCGGGCCAGGCCAGTCCGAGTGCAATGGGAAGTCGCATGTCCGGTGGCGACGCCTGCGCCATCGTCGAGCCGTCGACGAACTCGACCATCGAGTGGACGACGGAGGTCGGATGGACGACAACCTCGATCCGATCGAAGTCGATGCCGAACAGCAGGTGTGCCTCGATGACCTCGAGGCCCTTGTTCACCATGGTCGCCGAGTTGATCGTGACGACCGGGCCCATGTCCCACGTCGGGTGCGCGAGCGCCTCGGCCGGCGTCACACCGGCCAGGTCGGCGCGAGCCCGTCCGCGGAACGGCCCACCGCTGGCGGTGAGAATGAGCCGGCGGACATCCTGCACGCGCTCACCGCGCAGCGCCTGGGCCAGCGCCGAATGCTCACTGTCCACCGGAACGAGCTGGCCGGGCTCGGCTGCCGCCGTCACGAGCTGACCACCGATGATCAACGACTCCTTGTTGGCCAGGGCGAGCGTCGAGCCGGCGCCGAGTGCAGCCAGAGTCGGCTCGAGGCCGGCCGCGCCGGTCATGCCGTTGAGCACGACGTCGCAGGGCGTCGCTGCTGCCTCGGTGGCGGCAGTTGGTCCGATCAACAGCCGCGGAACGGCGTGGTCGCCGTCCGCGTATCCGCGGCGCTGCGCCTCGGCGTACAGCGCGAGCTGGACGTCCTGCGCGGAGCTGCCCTTGGCGACAGCGACGACCGGGACGTCGAACTCGATGGCCTGCTGCGCAAGCAGGTCCGGGTGCGCCCCTCCGGCAGCCAAGGCCACGACCTCGAATCGGTCGCGGTTGGCGGCGATGACGTCGAGCGCCTGTGTCCCGATGGACCCGGTGGATCCCAGGATCACAACCCGCCTACGGGTCATTTGACCTCAGCATTGAGAACACGCCAGATCCCGATGGCGAACGGTATGACGAACCAGATGACGGTGGCACTGACCAGGTGGCCCCACTGCTCGGCGCTGAGGGACCCGGGCACCTCGTCGACCAACGGGCTCATCGCGCCGGAGAAGTCCACCCAGGGCCCGACGCTCCTGAGCGCGTCGACCAGCCCGGTGACGGCGGCGACCACGGTCGAGGCGAGCAGGTAGACGACAATCGCGGCCGGCGTGTTCAGCAGCAGCAGGCCGAAGGCAACGCCCTGGAAGGTGCTGATGAGGGTCCCCAAGTAGGCCTGGCCCAACGTTCCGATCGGCAGATCCCAGGGATCCGACGAGCCGGCCACCGCAGCCAGGAGCGCTGCGATGAGCAGCGCGACCCCGAATGCAGCCGTTGCCAGCAGAAGGGCGGCGGCGACCTTCGCCAACACCGTGCGACTGCGCTTGGGAACGAGGGTGAACGTCACCATCGCCGTGCGTTGCGACCACTCACTCGTGGCGAGCAGAATCCCCAGGATGCCGAGCAGCGGCTTCTGCAGGATCGCGGGGGCCGCCAGGAAGGCCGTCACGGTGTGCGCCTCCTGGGGCAACCCAAGCCAGAACAGGTCCCAGAGCAGCGTGATGATGCCGATGGAGATCAGCAACCATCGTCCAGCCCTCGTGTCGACCGCCTTGCGCAGCTCCACGGCGATGAGCCGCAGCACCGAGACGTCGGGACGGGAGAGGTCGAGTTCGGTGCTCATCAGTTGCCTCCGTAGCGCGGGAGCGAGTCCCGCTGGGTCTCGGACGTGAGCTCGAGGAACATCTCCTCGAGTCCGCCGTGGCCCGATTCGCGAATCTCGATCAGGACCACGCCTCGGTCGGCAGCCGCCTTCGCGGCCGCCTCCGGGGCCGCATCGACATGGAAACCGTCCCCTTGCGGGGTGGGGGTGATCCCGGCATCTTCCAGCGCTGCAGCCAAAGCGGCTCCGTCGGTGGCGCGAACGTACGTACCCGCCCCCTTGAGCAACTCGTCCTTCGACCCGCGAGCCACGATCTTCCCTCGCCCGATGACGATGATGTCGTCGGCAATGATCTGGATCTCGTGCAGGAGGTGGGAGGAGAGCAGGACCGTTCCGCCCCGGTCGGCAAAGGTGCGAAGCAGGCTGCGCATCCAGTGGATGCCGGCCGGATCGAGCCCGTTGGCCGGCTCGTCGAGAATCAGAACCTTCGGGTCGCCGAGCAGCGCGTGAGCGATGCCGAGCCGCTGCCGCATGCCCAGCGAGTAATGGCGGAGCCGCCGCTTGGCCTCGCTGCCGGTCAGGCTCACCAGGTTGAGCATGTCCTCGACCCGCGACGCCGGCAATCCCATCGTGGCCGCCCCCAGCGCCAGAACTTCCTGTCCCGAGCGTCCGGCATGTTGCGCGGACGCATCGAGAAGGACGCCGACCTGCGTCCCGGGGTTCGGAATGTCGTGAAACGCGACTCCCCCGATGGTGGCCGAACCTGCCGTGGGCAGCGTCAACCCCGTGAGAATGCGCAGCGTGGTGGACTTGCCGGCACCGTTGGGGCCCAGGAACCCGGTGACAGTCCCCGGTTCGCAGGTGAACGAGATGTTGTCCACGGCCCGGAGGCCGCGGTAGTCCTTCGTCAGGCCCTCGACTCTGATCATGGGCTCTACCTTGTCAAACGACCGGTGATCCGGACAGCAGCGGTCCCACAATGTCATCGAACGCCTCGGTGATCGCCTCGACGTAGCCGGGTTCATCGACGGTGTCCGCGGGCAACGGGTCCGAACGACCCGCCCGCTCCACCAGCGAGAGTTCGATGTCGTTGTCGTTGATCCGAACACTTCCGACGCCCTCGACGGCCGTGATGCGTGTCTCGGCGCCGGTCGCCGGCACCGCGCCGAGCCGAATGAGAGCGCAAACCGCGATGACCCGTTCGTTGCCGCCGGGAAGGTCGAACTTCACCCCATCGCCGGGCCGAAGGCCGAGGACCACGAGTCCGCCGGCCAGCGCTGCCGAGCGCTCGAGGAGACGCGCAAACGTCAGGGATCCGGTGGCGTCCGTGCAGGCAACCTGCTCGCTGCGACCGTCCACCACGTGCCGATCCAGCATGTTGAAACTCAATGCCGTCATCGCGTCATCGACCGGTGAACTTCGGCGCGCGCTTCTCGGCGCGAGCCGCCGCCGCCTCACGGACGTCGTCGCTCGCCCAGACGGCCGCGAAGGACGCGTTCACCTCGTCCTCGCTGCCACCATTGAGGACGAGCTTGTTGTGCGCGAGCGCGAGGGGTGCCAGTGCAGCGATCTCGTGTGCCCACTCCAGCGCGTCGTCAAGCGTTCCGGCCCGATCGACGAGACCCGCGGCGAGGGCTTCGTCGCGGTTGATCGCGTCGGCCGCGAGCATGAGACGACGCGCTCGGCCGGTTCCGGCCAGCTGCGCCAGCGTGCGGATGGTCCAACCGTCGACGGCCATGCCGTTCTTCGCAGTGGGTACGGCGAACCCGGCCATCTCGTCAGCGACCCGCAGGTCACAGGCGATCGCCAGCTGCGTTCCAGCGCCGATGGCGGGACCGTTCACAGCCGCGATGACCGGCACGGGAAGCTTGGTCAAGCCGTGCAGCATGCCGTACAGCGCCTCGAGGAACTCCGGCCCGTAGACCCCACCGAGGTCCGCGCCGGAGGAGAACGCCGAGCCGCGCCCCGTGATGACGATGACGCGCGCGCCCTCGTCGACAGCGGCCTGAGTGGCCTGATGAATCGCGCGGCACAGCTCGAGGTTCAAGGCATTGCGTCGGTCCTCCCGCGCCAGCGTGAGCAGCGCGACGTTCCCGCCGTGGCGGACATCGAGAACCGAATCGGTCGATGAGGCATTCACGAACGGTCAGTGTGCCGCATTGAACGCGTCGATCACCGAGTTGGGTGCCCGCCGGTTGTCGCTGACTTCGTGTCCGTTCTGGCGCGCCCAGGCGCGAACATCGTCCAGGGAATACCCCGCCTTGATCGGCGGCGCCTTCATGCGCGAGCCCGTCACGATCTCGTCGGCTCCGTCGGTCAGGTCGGCGATGAAGGTGTCGACCGTCCGCTTGCTCTGCTCGGAGAGGTACAGGTGATACGCGCGGCCATTGAAGTCATACCTGACCGGCTTTGTCGTTTCCGGGAGTTCCTCACCCGAGTAGTCATCAAAGATTTTGACGACTGGTTTCTGGACGATTTCTTTGCGACCCATGAAAAGAATCTTACTCGGCAGCGGCGAGTTGTCCGCAGGCCCCGTCGATGTCGCGTCCACGGGTGTCTCGAACTGTCGTCGAGATGCCCTTGGCCTCAAGTCGACGCACGAACTCGCGCTCGTCGTCGGGGTCGGACGCGGTCCACTTCGAACCCGGTGTCGGATTCAGCGGGATGAGATTGACGTGCACCCATCCGCCGCCCTTGGCGCCGCCGCGTGCCAGCAACTTCTGACCGAGCAGGTCGGATCGCCATCCTTGATCGTTGATGCCGCACATCATGGCGTACTCGATCGACACGCGACGTCCGGTCGCTTCGAAGTAGCCGAACGCGGCGTCGAGGACCTCGTCGACCTTCCAGCGGGTGTTGATGGGGACCAACGTGTCGCGCAACTGGTCATCCGGTGCGTGCAGGGATACAGCCAAGGTGACCGGTATGCCCTCCCCGGCGAGCTGCTGGATCCGCGGAACGAGCCCGACCGTGCTGAGCGTGATGTTGCGGGCTGACAGGCCAAGACCGTCCGATGAAACCATCTGCCGGATGGCGGAGATGACCGCCCGGTAGTTGGCCATCGGCTCGCCCATCCCCATGAAGACGATGTTGGAAAGGCGTCCCGGCCCCCCGGGAATCAGCCCGCGCTCCATGAGCGCTGCAGCCTCCACGACCTGGTCGATGATCTCCCCCGTGCTCATGTTGCGCTGCAGCCCGCCTTGGCCGGTCGCACAGAAGGGGCAGGCCATCCCACAACCGGCCTGGCTGGAGACGCACAAGGTCGCCCGGTCGCGATAGCGCATGAGCACCGACTCGACCAGCGATCCGTCGAACAGCCGCCACAGCGTCTTGCGCGTGGTGCCGCCATCGGCCTCGAGGACGCGCAACGGATGCAGCAGCTCCGGCAGGAGCGCCGCGGCGATCGCGTCCCGGTTCGCCGCCGGGAGATCGGTCATTGCCTGCGGGTCGCGCTCGTGCTTCGCGAAGTAGTGATGCGCGACTTGCTTGACACGGAACGCCGGCTGGCCGAGTTCCTCCGCCGCTGCCCGGCGCTCCTCGGCCGTGAGGTCGGCCAGGTGCCGCGGCGGCTTGCCCCGACGCGGCGCCTCCATGACAAGCGGCAGCGTGGGATTGGCGTGATCAGTCACCGCACCAGTGTCCCAGCCAGAACGAAGAACTCCGCATTCGTCAGTTGACGGCGGCCTCGGCAGCCAACCTCGCGACGTAGTCCAGCTTCTCGATCACCCGGTCAGCCAGGCGGAACGGATACAGCGGCCGGCGTCCCATGCTGCGATTGATCTGGTTCAGGGCGGTCGACAAGGGGATCCAGGTCTGGCGCACGAGGTCGCCGAACCGCATCGAGTCATCGTCGGCCTGGACGAGCCCGAAGTTGTTCGCCGTGTCCACGGCGTCGCGGATGTGCAGGAAGTGCGCGAAGGACTCGGCGAAGTCCTCGAACGGGTGCATGGTCGCGTACGACGAGATGTAGGACGCTTCCCAGCCGCGTGGAGGACCCTCACGGTAATGCCGCTCGATGGCCTCCTGGTAGGGCGCGGTCTCGTCGCCGAAGAGCTCACGGGTCTTCTCGATGCGCTCCTCGCCGCGCACGAGCAACATCTCGTAGTAGTGGCCGATCTCGTGCCGGAA
The DNA here is from genome assembly GCA_035281505.1 of Aeromicrobium sp. Lineage (GTDB taxonomy): Bacteria > Actinomycetota > Actinomycetes > Propionibacteriales > Nocardioidaceae > Aeromicrobium. The sequence goes on from DATEDT010000140.1 coordinate 14,523, forward strand.
GTGGCCGAGCATCGTTCGAAACGGCTCGCCGAACTCGCGCTGCATCCTGACCCGCGTGACGTCGTCGCCTTCGGCCAGATCAATGGTCACCGCGCCGCGATCGTGACCCATGATGATCTTCTCGCTGACGCTCGACAGCAGGTCGAAGCACAGTCCCCTGTCCGGATCTTCGGCTCGTGTGACGATCGGCAGCCCGATGCGGTCCAACTCGGCGATCAGGTGCCGCTTGGCGCCTTCGGCCACCGGGTAGAGCGCCAAGCCCTCCAGATCGGCGTCCGGGGGTCGGGTCCGGGTGAGGCCGCAGCTGAAGCACTGCTCGCCTTCGTAGGGCACCAGCCAATTGCATCCGGACAGCTCCCGGTTGCGGCACCGCGACCAGCGTGCGCCGCCGGCGTCGAGGTAGGTGCCGTCCGGAACCGGAACCATGTCGCCTTCGAGCCGGGAGTACCCCGTCGCCGTCAGGCACACCGAGCATTCGACATCCTCGATGACCAGCGGCGAGTCACAGACCCGGCAGAGAAAGGCACGCATGTCGGCGCGTCAGGCCGGCATCACGAGGTAGTTCATGATCAGCCAGGCGATCGGCGCGACCGCGACCAGCGAGTCGAGCCGATCCATGAGTCCTCCGTGGCCGGGCAACAGCGAGCCCATGTCCTTGATGCCCAGATCGCGCTTGATCAACGACTCGGCCAGGTCGCCGAGGGTCGCCATGACGACGCCCGCGATGCCCAGGATCACACCGACCCACCAGTCACCCTGCAACAACAGGGTGACGCTGGCGACGCCGGCGCCGATGCCGGTGATCAGGGAGCCACCGAACCCTTCCCAGGACTTCTTCGGGCTGATGGTCGGTGCCATCGGGTGCTTGCCAAGGAACACGCCGGCGGCATAGCCGCCGATGTCGGAGGCGATGGAAGCGATGACGAAGACGAGGACACGCTGGGCGCCGTCGGATTCGGCCAGCATCAACATGACGAAGGTCGCCATCAGGTACAGGTACGACAGCGAGAAGAGCCCGACGCTGGCATCGCGCACGAACCCGTCCGGCCCATCAGACAGGCGCCACACGAGCGTCGCGATGACCGTCAGCGCCATGGTCACCGCGGCCTCGGCCATGCCGCCGTAGTACGCACTGAAGAGCATCAGCGATCCACCAGTGACCACCGGAACGAACGGGAGCCGGATGCCCGCGGACTCGAAGGCGCGGCCCAGTTCCCACAACCCGATGCCGAGGGCGACGGCGGCGATGAGAGCGAAGGAATCCTTGAAGAAGTACAGGGACGCCAGGATCATCGCGACGAGGGAGACGCCCACGCCGATGGCAGCGGAGAGGTCCCGCCCCGCTCGGCCGTGCGGTTTGTCGGCCGGGCCGTCCGGACCGGGTGCTGCCTCGGCCTCAGACTTCAAGGAGCTCAGCTTCCTTGTGCTTGAGCAACTCGTCGATGGTCTCGATGTGCTTGCGCGTCAGGCCGTCGAGGCGCTTCTCGGCACCGGTGTTGTCGTCCTGGCTGATCTCGGAGTCCTTCTCGGCACGATCGAGCGCCTGCTTGGCACTGCGCCGCAGGTTGCGGACGGCCACCCGGCCGTCCTCGGCCTTGGCCTTGGCGAGCTTGATGAATTCGCGCCGGCGGTCCTCGGTCAGCTCGGGCAAGACGACCCGCAGCACCTTGCCGTCGTCGCTCGGGTTCACTCCGAGGTCGGACTCGCGGATGGCCTTCTCGATCGCGGGCTTCGCGCTGAGGTCGTAGGGGCTGATGATGACCACTCGTGGCTCGGGCACCTGGAAGCCGGCGAGCTGCTGCAGCGGTGTCTGCTGGCCGTAGTAGTCCGCGGTGATGTTGGCGAACATGGCCGGGTGGGCCCGGCCGGTGCGAATCGTGGCGAACTCCTCACGCGCGTGCTCCACGGCCTTGGCCATCTTGTCGTCGGCCTCGCGCAACGTCGCGTCGATCACTGTGTCTCCTCGTGCTCTGCTGAACCAGCGGAAGGTCCGGCATGGACCAAGGTTCCGATCTTCTCACCCTGCAATGCGCGAGCGATGGCTCCTTCGTCCTCCATGCCGAACACGATCATGGGCAGGCCGTTCTCCATGCACAACGCAAACGCCGCCGCATCGACCACCTTCAGCCCGAGCCGCAGTGCATCCTGGAAGGTGAGGTCGTCGTACCGGATGGCATCGGGGTTCGTGCGTGGGTCGTCGGAGTACACGCCGTCCACGCCGCTCTTGCTCATCAGGACCTCGTCCGCCTTGATCTCCAGCGCCCGCTGGGCCGAGACAGTGTCGGTCGAGAAGTACGGCAAGCCGGCACCGGCACCGAAGATGACGACTCGTCCCTTCTCCAGATGGCGGATCGCGCGGCGTGGAATGTAGGGCTCGGCCACCTGGCCCATCGTGATGGCGGACTGGACCCGCGTCTCGATGCCCTGCTTCTCGCAGAAGTCCTGCAAAGCCAGGCAGTTCATCACAGTGCCGAGCATGCCGATGTAGTCGGCACGCGAGCGTTCCATGCCCCGCTGGCTCAACTCGGCACCGCGGAAGAAGTTGCCGCCGCCGACGACGATCGCCACCTGAACACCGTCGTTGACCGCCGCGGCGACCTGCTTGGCGATGCCGTTGACGACGTCCGGGTCGATCCCGAGCTTTCCACCGCCCATGACCTCACCGGACAGCTTCAGCAGGACACGTCGCATGCCCACAAGGTACTAGGACAGAGCAGGCGCTTCACGCGCGGGCAACGACTTGTCAGCCGCCGATCTCGATGTGTGCGAACCGCGTGATCGTCACGCCCGCCTCGTCCAGCACGGCCTTGACGGTCTTCTTGTTGTCCTGCACGGACGGCTGCTCGAGCAGGACGTTCTCCTTGAAGAACCCGTTCAGGCGGCCTTCGACGATCTTGGACAGAGCCTGTTCGGGCTTGCCCTCCTCGCGCGCCGTTGCCTCGGCGATCTCGCGCTCCTTCGCGACCAGGTCCGCCGGGACCTCCTCGCGGGTCAGGAAGCGCGGCCGCATGGCGGCGACCTGCTTGGCGGCGCTGCGGGCCGCTTCGACGTCGGAACCGGTGAACTCGACGAGCACCCCGATCGACGGCGGCAGGTCCGAGGCACGGCGGTGCAGGTAGGTGGTCGTCTCGCCGGTGAACGCGGCCACCCGGCCGAGCTCGATCTTCTCTCCGATTACGGCAGCGAGGGCCGCGACCGCGTCAGCAACGAGCTGACCGTCCGGCAGCGTGGCACCGGCGAGTTCGACGGCGTCGGCCGGCTTGATCGAATCGGCCAGCTTGGCCAACTGCTCGGCCAGAGCGACGAACTGGTCGTTCTTCGCGACGAAGTCGGTCTCGGAGTTGAGCTCGACGATGGCGCTGCCGTGCATGGCGACGAGGCCGGACGATGCTTCGCGCTCGGCGCCGCGCTTGGCCGCCTTGGCAGCACCCGAGATCCGCAGGATCTCGACGGCCTTCTCGAAGTCACCCACGGCCTCGGTGAGCGCCTTCTTGGCGTCCATCATCCCGGCGCCGGTGGCGTCGCGAAGCTTCTTCACATCCGCAGCAGTAATGCTCACGTCAATCCTCAGTTCAGTTGCAGGGGAAGGGGTTCAGCCGGCCCGGCTGAAGCCAGCGGCCTCGGCGGCCTCGACGGTTTCAAACCACACATCGGCGACGGTCTGTTCGTAGTCCGCGCTGTCCTCGGCGTGGAACTGCTTGGACGCTTCGCTGCCCTTGATGGCAAAGCCCTTGGGTGCGTTGCCGCTCTTCAGCGGAGCCTTCGACCCGGGGCCGTACGGCTGAGTCGCGGTGGCGCCCTCCGGGGCCTCGGTTGCGGCCTCGGTGACCTCCGGAGCTGCTTCCGCGGTCTCCGCGGCAGCCGGGGCCTCGGCAGTCGGAGCCTCGGCAGTCGGAGCCTCGACAGCGGCGTCGGCGGCAGTCGGAGCCTCGGCGACGGTGTCACCGGCGGCGGCCTCCGTCGTCGTGAGCAGCTCGCGCTCCCACTCAGCCAGCGGCTCGTCTCCGCCGAGTTCCTCGCCAGCCTCTTCCTCGCCGGTCTTGGCCCCACCGCGGGCCAGCAGACCCTCGGCGACGGCGTCGGCGAAGACGCGGGTCAGCAGGCTGACCGAACGGATGGCGTCGTCGTTGCCCGGGATCGGGAAGTCGACGTCGTCCGGGTCGCAGTTGGTGTCGAGGATCGCGATGACCGGGATGCCGAGCTTCTTCGCCTCGTCGACGGCCAGGTGTTCCTTCTTGGTGTCGACGACCCAGATGGCCGACGGGACCTTGTTCATGTCGCGGACGCCACCGAGCGTGCGCGAGAGCTTGTCGTACTCGCGACGCATCTGGAGCAGTTCCTTCTTGGTACGACCGGAACCGGAGACATCGTCGAAATCGATCTCCTCGAGCTCCTTCATGCGGTTGAGCCGCTGGTGGATCGTCTGGAAGTTGGTGAGCATGCCGCCGAGCCAACGGTGGTTGACGTAAGGCATGCCGACGCGCTTGGCCTGCTCCTCGATCGGCTCCTGCGCCTGGCGCTTGGTGCCGACGAACAGGATCGTTCCGCCCTTGGCGGTGGTGTTCTTGACGTACTCGTAGGCACTGTCGATGTAGGACAGCGACTGCTGCAGGTCGATGATGTAGATGCCGTTGCGCTCGGTGAAGATGAAGCGCTTCATCTTGGGGTTCCAACGACGGGTCTGGTGCCCGAAGTGGACGCCGCTCTCGAGCAGCTGACGCATGGTGACGACGGCCATGGCCGTTCCTCCTTTGGGCGCGAACGCCCGGTTTGGGTTGTCGCACCACCGACTGGTGATGCCCTGGCACCTCTGGCTCCGCGACCCACCTCTCCGTGTCTTTGGATACGGGGAGGACCACCGGGTCGCGCACCCCAGCCGCACGGTGCGATCCGGTTGGCCAGCGCGAGGCGCGCGAATTTCCCTCCTCCCAAGGTTCTGGGAATCGGGTTGCCCGGATTCTACGGCAGGACAGCCGGTGGTGCGAAATCCACACCCACGCAGCGACGTCGGGTCCTCCACAGCCGGCCGGGCGCCCATTGCTGCCACGCGGGCGAGGTCGTGGGCTGGTCTCGTGCCCCGACGCGTGCTCGTCATCGCCCTGCTGGCAGGAGTTCTCACCGCCACCGTCCCTCCGGCCAGGGCCGGCGACGGGTCCTGGGCATGGCCGGTCGGGGGTATCGGTGGCTCATCGCCGGCCGTCGAGGGCGACTTCGACGCGCCCGACTCGGCCTACGGGCCCGGCCACCGCGGCGTCGATCTCGCGACCCTCGTCGGGGCTCCGGTGCGCGCCGTCGCCCGCGGTGTCGTGACGTTCGCCGGGCCGGTGGCCGGCGTCGGTGTCATCACCGTCGACCACGGGGCTGAGCGCTCGACCTATCAGCCGGTCTCGGCCGCGGTGTCCGTGGGCGCCTCCGTCGAAGCGGGTGACGTCATCGGCGAGGTCGTCGTCGGGCCGTTCCACTGCGCGTCGCCGTGCCTGCACCTCGGACGCATCGGACGAGGCGACGATGCGTACCTGAACCCGCTGGACCGGCTGGCCGGCCACGCGCGGATCCGACTGGTCGACCCCCACGGTCCACCCCCGGTACCACCCTTGGGCGCGTCAGGGGCGGGGATCCTGCGGCTGCCGATCGCCGGTCCGGTCACCTCGCCGTTCGGCCGGCGCAAGCACCCGACGACCGGCAAGACGTCATTTCACGACGGAGTCGACTTCGGTGCGGCCTGCGGCACACCCGTGCGGGCGGCCGGACCGGGAATTGTCGTCCGCGTCAGTCGATCCGCGGCCTACGGCCTGCGGGTCGAGATCCGGCATCGCAACGGCCTCGGGACCTCCTACGGCCACCTGTCCGAGGCTGCGGTGCGGGTCGGCGACGACGTCACCGCCACAACCACCGTCGGCCTGGTCGGGTCGACCGGCCTGTCCACCGGCTGCCACATGCACTTCGGCGTGCATGACGACGGTCAGTCGATCGACCCGCTCACGGTGCTGTGAGATCCGGCATGCCGAGTTCGAGGTTGGGGACCTGGATGCCCCCGTCGACCTCCAGCATCTTGCCGGTGACGAAGGCACCGGCCGGCGACGCCAGGTAGAGCACGGCCGCTGCGATGTCCGCCGCCTCGCCGATGCGCCCCAACGGCGTCTTGACCTCCATCTCCTCCTTGAGCTCCGGCACGCCGGCCACGAACTCAAGTGCGGACGTCAGGACGGAGCCGACGAAGACACCGTTGACCCGAATGTTCGGCGCGAGATCGGTGGCGGCCAGCCGGCTCCAGTGCGCCAATGCTGCCTTCGCGGTGCCGTAGGCGATGAAGCCACGACCGGCAGCTCGACCCATCATCGAGGAGATCGAGGTGATCGACTTCTGCGCGCCGTCCAGGGACGCGAGCATGTGGGGCACGGCGGCGCGGCTCAGCGCATGGGCTGTTCCGACGTTGAAGCGGAACGACTCGTCCAGGAAGTCGTTGTCCGTCTCCAGGAAGGCCTTCGGGAACGTTCCGCCCACGTTGTTGACCACGATGTCGATCCGGCCGAACTCGTCGCGTGCCGCGTCGGCCAGTGCGCTGACGGCGTCCAGATCGGACAAGTCGGCCGGCACCACGAGCGCCCGGCGGCCGACGGCTCTGATCCGCTCGGCGACATCCTCCAGTTGGCTGGCCGTGCGAGACGAGAGGACGACGTCGGCACCCGCTTCGGCGAGGGCCAGCGAGGTCGCCGCGCCGATGCCGCGCCCCGCACCCGTGACGATGGCGACGTGGTCGGTGACTTCGAAGCGGTCGAGGATGCTCATCGCGTCACCAGTCCACGCCCGGTCACCAGCCCGAGATCCAGCGGTGAGACCAAGCCGGGCTCGGCCGCCACGACCGCCGGAATGGAGTTGACCAGCCGCTGGGCAGTCACGATCATGCCGCTGACGTTGTGGTCGCCGTTTTCCCCGTGGTGAGAGAACTCGAGCTTCATGGCGGGTTCGCCCGTGATCTCCACCCGGTAGCAGCCGTCGCCGTCGTTCGGCCGCGGCCAGTCAGGGTCGCTCTCGGCGTCGGTACGGGTGACATGCTCCAGGGTGATCCGCTCGACGCCGTCGACCTTGCCGATCACGCGGAAGCGAACCGAGCCCATCGTGCCTTCGGGCACCGAACACGAGACCGTGTCGACCGACCGCTTCGCCGGACGGCGCTCGACCTCCTCGGTGAGCGGCTCGTCCAGCGTGACACCGAGGCCGGCGGCGAGCACCCGGACGACGGGACCCCAGGCCAGCGAAAGCACGCCGGGCGACCAGAGGAACGGCTCGACCTCGAGCGGCTGCCCGAAGCCGAAGATGTCGCGCATGACCACGGGCTGGTAATACGTGGAGTAGTCGGCGATCTCGCTGACCCGGAGGTGGTCGATGCGCTGGCTGAGCGACGTCAGCACCAGCGGAAGCACGTCGTTGGCGAAACCGGGATCGATCCCGTTGACATGCAGGCTGGCACCGCCGTCACGCCCGGCCTGAACGATGTCGTCGATCATCGCGTCCGGAAGCGCGCCCCACGGGTGGAGCAGGATCACCGGGCCCGACGACACGACGTTGACGCCCTGTCGCAGCAGCCACGTCAGGTCGGCGATCGACTCGACGACCCGGTCATCGGTCATCGCGGCATGCAGGACGCAGTCCGGTTTGAGCGCCACCAGCGCTTCGCGGTCCGTGGTGGCCGCGACGCCGAGCTCGCGACCGAGGCCGGCCAGGTCACCTGCGTCCTTGCCGGCCTTGTCGGAGGTGGAGGTCCACACGCCGACCAGTTCGAGGTCGGGATGAGCGTCGATACCGGCAATGGCATGCCGACCGACCGTTCCGGTGGACCAGACGACAACGCGCAGCGGGCGTTCCGGGATTACCTGAGACATGACGCCGAGACTAGAACGAGTTCTACTTTTGCGCCAGTGTTCGCCCCGCGAGTCCCGACGAAGGGTCAGGCCCGAGGGTGCGCGAGGTTGTAGGCCGCCCGCAGCCGCTCGTTGCTCACGTGGGTGTAGATCTGCGTCGTCCCGAGTGAGGCGTGGCCGAGGATCTCCTGGACGCTGCGCAGGTCAGCACCCCCCTCGAGCAGGTGGGTGGCCGCGGTGTGGCGAAGCCCGTGCGGGCCGACATCCGTTGCACCTTCGACGGCGGCGAGCCGCTCGTGCACGATGCGACGAACGGTTCGCTGATCGATCCGACCACCGCGGGCACCGAGGAAGAGCGCCGCTCCGCTGGCCTCGGAGCGCAGCGCCGGACGTGCGTGGTCGATCCATGACCGTACGGCGATCGCGGCGGGCGCACCGTACGGAACCGAACGTTCCTTGCGTCCCTTGCCGAAGACGCGAACGACGCGGCGCTCTGCGTCGAGATCATCCAGGTCGAGTCCGGTCAGCTCGCTGACCCGGATGCCGGTCGCATAGAGCAGTTCGAGGATCGCGAGGTCCCGCAGGCCCAACGCACCGTCGTCGACGATCGCCGCGGAGGTGGCGTCCAGCAACCCGCGGATGTCGGCGTGACTGAGGGCGACCGGGAGCTCGCGGTGTGCCTTCGGAATGGCCAGCAGCGCCCCGGCGTCATCGCTCGCCCGACCGGTGCGGTGCAACCACGCCGTGAATGCCCGCGCCGAGGTGGCGCGGCGCGCCAGCGTGGTGCGAGCGCGACCCAGCGTCTGTTGATTGGCCAGGTAGCTGCGCAGTGACCGGATCGTCAGGTCGGCGGGATCAGCAAGGCCCATCCGGGTGGCATGCTCAGCGAGCGCGGCAAGATCGGTGAGGTAGGCCCGAACCGAGTGCTCCGACAGATCGCGCTCGGCGGCCAGGTGGTGCTCGAAGTCAGCGAGCACCCCGGCCCATGCCTCGCTGACACTCGCGGCACCGCCGGCATGCGGAGGCTGCTCGCGGGCGCTGCGCGGTGCGGTCACTCCACCACTGTGCGCGTCGGCGTCGGCCGCTCCAAGTCGGCGCGCCGGACCAGGAACCATCGGGCCGATCCGTCGCTGCTCGCCCAACCACCCGCAGCCAGTGCCGCCAAGGCTCGCGCGGCGACAGCCGGGGCCACCCCGGCCCGACGCGCCACCGCATCGATGTCGAGAGGCTCGTGCCAGTCGAGGGCGTCGAGAACCATCGCATGGTCAGGCCGCAAAGCGTCGTACGCCGTGTCATCCGCCCGGCCATCGCCAGGATCGGGGCCATTGGCCAAGGCCGCGCCATCGAAGCCGGTCAGCGCCGTGATGACGTCCGTTCCCGATCCGACGAGCATTGCCTTGCCATCACGGACCGCCTCGTGCGTGCCCACCGACTGTTGGGAGGTGACCGGCCCCGGCACGGCCATGGTGACCCGCCCCAGCTGGTCCGCCCAGGCCAAAGTGTTGAGTGCGCCGCTGCGACGGCGAGCCTCGACGACGACCGTGCCCGCCGTGAGAGCAGCGATGAGCCGGTTTCGTGCCAGAAACCGCGCCTTCGTCGGCGCCCGTCCCGGCGGCTGTTCGCTGACGATCAGCCCGTCGTCCACAATGCGTTGCAGTAGGGCCGCGTGCGCCCGCGGATAGCTGGTGCCGGCGCCGCAGGCCAGAACCGCAATCGTCGGCGCCAGCGTGGCCAGAGCACCGCGGTGCGCGCAGGCATCGATCCCGAACGCTGCGCCACTCACCACGGTGAAACCGGCGCTACCGGCGTCCGCGGCGATCTCGGCAGCCTGCTCGGCTCCGTACGCCGTACAGTCCCGGGCCCCGACGATGGAGACGCTGCGCTCGGCCAGACCGGCCAGACTGCCACTCCCCCGAACCCACAAGCCGAGCGGAGCCCCACCAGCACTGCCGTTGGGCGGCGCATGGTCGAGGTCGTCCATCCGTCGGGGCCACGCCGCGTCACCCGGGACCAGCCACCGGAGGCCGGATTCGTCGGCGAGGACACGCACCCGCGACACCTCGGCGTCGACATTCTGGGCCGCATGAACCCACGCCGACGGGAGCGCCCGACCGCCGAGGGAGCGGCCGGTCTGGATCAGCGCCACGAGTTCGACCGGGTCGTATTCGGCGAGCAAACCAGGCAGCCGCGGATCGCCCGGCTCGCAGATGAGGCTCAACTGAAGCCTTGCCTCGCGTCGACTCACGACGCCGCCACCAGCTCACGCAGGTCCGGGCCGAGCGGCGTGCCCTGCCGCAAGGACAGCGCGAGCAACGCGTCGTCGCGACTGGGGCGGCCGTGGGCGCGGAGGTCCGCCACGCTCCACGCGAGGGCAAGGATGCGGTCCGCCGCCCGGACAGACAGCTTCTGACTGCTCACCTGGCTGTCGAGCACTGCGCGCGCGGCGTCCTCGATCGGCCACTGCTTGCGCAGCTCTGACCCGGGAACCTCCGAGTTCAGGCGCCACGGAGTGCCCTCCAGGCGGTGGGCCTGGCGCTCCCGCGCCCCGGCCACCACGGCCGCGAGTCGATCGGTGCTGTGAGAGCGCCCGATGGCCCGGGCCAGCTCGGGTCGGCTTGGCAACGTCAACGAGCGGTGGATGTCGATCCGGTCACGCACGGGTCCGGTGATGCGCTCGCGGTACCTGCGGCGCATCAGCGGCGTGCAATGGCACTGGCCGGAGGCTGCGCCGTCCTGGCCGCACGGGCACGGGTTGGAAGCGAGGACCAGCTGGAACCGCGCCGGGAACATGGCTGTCTGGTTGGCCCGCGCGATGAGAATGTGGCCGCTTTCCAGGGGCTGACGAAGCGCGTCCAGCACGTTGCTGGCGAACTCCGGCGCCTCGTCCATGAACAGCACGCCCCGATGCGCCAGGGACATCGCACCGGGTCGGATCCCGCGGGTGCCGCCGCCGATGATGGCCACCGCACTGGAGGTGTGATGTGGATCGATGAACGGCGGCCGGTCCAGCAACGGTGCATCGGACGGCAGGAAGCCACCGAGCGAGTGCACCGCGCTGACCTCGAGAGCCTCAGCAGGGGTCAGATCGGGCAGCAGACCGGGCAGCCGCTTGGCGAGCATCGTCTTGCCGATGCCTGGTGGTCCGACCATCGCCAGGTGGTGGCCGCCGGTTGCCGCCACCAGGATCGCCGTCCGGGCGTCCTCCTGTCCGGCCACGTCGGCGACGTCCAGACCGGCCATGCTGGTGCCGCTCCGAGCGAACGTCGCATCGTCCAGCGGCGGGACGGGCGGGTCGTCCGGTTCGGGCTGGCCGGTCAGGAGGGCAACCAGCTGCCGCAGCGAACGCAGGCTCACGACCTCGATGTCGGGCACCAGCGCGGCTTCGGTTGCGTTGGACTCCGGCACGAAGACGAACCGGAAACCCGCGGCGGCCGCCGCCATCGTCGCCGGCAGGACACCGCGGACCGGACGCAGACGCCCGTCCAGCGCGAGTTCGCCCAAGAGGACCGCGTCGGCGAGCGCGTCAGCCGGGACCTCCCGCTTGGCGACGAACAGCGCGGACGCGATCGCGAGGTCGAAGTGCGACCCGGTCTTCGGGACGGTGGACGGCGCAAGGTTGATGGTGACGCGCTGATCCGGCCAACTGGTGCCGGAGTTGACGACGGCGGCCCGGACGCGGTCGCGGGCCTCGTTGACGATCGTGTCGGCAAGTCCGACGAGAACCGTGCCGGGCATCCCGCTGTTGATGTCGACCTCCACCTCGATCGGCCGCCCGGTCAACCCGTCCAGGGCGACCGAATGGGTGGCCGCCATCACGCCACCCCGACAACACGCTCGACCTGCGGCGCCCCGCGCGGCGGAACCAACACCGAAACAACCTCGATCCGCACCGACTCCGGCTGGACGTCGTGGACCTCGAGCCAATATGCGGCCAGTCGGCGCAGGCGTGCGGCCTTTCGACCAGTGACGGCCTCAAGACCGGTGCCGTGCGACGTGCCCGTCCGGGTCTTCACCTCACAGATGACCAGCGTGCCGCCGTCGCGCGCCACGATGTCGACCTCGCCGTACTTGCAGGTCCAGTTCGTTTCGAGGATGGCCATTCCGAGGTTCTGCAGATACCGGGCGGCGACTCGCTCGCCGAATCTCCCGATGGCTTGCTTGCGCGCTTGCGTCATTGCCCCAGCGTCGGCAGCACGCCGAACGCGGGCCAGAGCCGACGCGATGCTTGTGGAGAACGTGAGTGCGTCGACCGGTTGTGGACGAGCCGATGGAGGAGTTCCGGGCGACTACTCGGTCGACGTGGGCGGCTCGGAGCCCGGGCCGGCCTGCCCGGTCAGCTTCTCGGCGAGGTCGGAATCCTCCTGCAGCTCCTCGACGTTGACGTCCTTGAACGTCAGCACCTTGACGTTCTTGGCGAAGCGGGCCGGCCGGTAGATGTCCCACACCCAGGCATCAGTGAGCGTGACCTCGAAGTACGCATCACCCGTCTCCGAGCGCACCTTCACGTCCACCGCATTGCACAGGTAGAACCGCCGGTCCGTCTCGACGACGTACTTGAAGATCCCGACCACGTCGCGGTATTCGCGGTAGAGCGCGAGCTCCATGTCGGCCTCGTACTTGTCGAGGTCCTCGACGCTCATCAGCTCTCCTTCACGGGTGTGGCGAAATCGTAGGCCGGGCTGCGCCCATCCTGCAGCACCGGGTCGCTGCCTGGGCCGACGCCGGGCAGGCTCCACGAACGTCGGTGAACGGCCGTGGGGCCGAGAACCCGAAGCGCCTCGATGTGGTCAGGCGAGGCATAGCCCTTGTTCTCGTGCCACCCGTACCCCGGGTGGGACTCGGCCAGTTCGATCATCAGGGTGTCTCGCGAAGTCTTGGCCAGAATGCTGGCGGCCGCCACGGCAGCGCACCGCATGTCGGCCTTGATGGCCGTGACGACGGGCGGCACCACGGCGCAGAGCCCGGCAGGTCCCCCGAACAGCGCGTCCTGTTGCGGATGACTCAGGTAGTCGTGATTCCCATCGAGCAGGACCAGATCGGGAACCACGTCCAGTCCGGCCAGCGCTCGGTGCCCGGCCAGGCGAAGTGCCGCGATGATGCCGAACTCGTCGATCTCGTCAGGACTGGCGTGGCCGACGCTGTGCGACGTAGCCCATCTGCGCACCTTCGGAGCGAGACGAGTGCGCGCCTCCGCAGACAGGAGTTTGCTGTCACGAACCCCCTGCGGCGCCGTCTTGGTCTCGGCCGTGATGACGACCATGCCGACGGTGGCCGGTCCGCTCAGCGCGCCCCGCCCGACTTCATCAGCGCAGGCGAGGTGGGTGACACCGTCGCGGAGCAGGGTTCGCTCCATCCGCAGGCTGGGACGGCTGCTCAGGAGCTTCTTTCCGGAGACAGGCACAGTCGCAGCCTACGGAACCGTGCTCATCGGACGGCGGCGAAAGTGTCGGTGTCGCGAATGATGCCGAGACGATCCAGTGGCCAAACCCGCAGCCAGGCCTTGCCCACGACTTCGTCGACGGCGACGAAGCCGCCGCCCGGGTCGCCGAGGTGGACGCGCGAATCCGCCGAGTTGCCGCGGTTGTCGCCCATGACCCACAGGTGGTCCTCCGGCACCACGACATCGAACTCCTGGTCGCCGGTCACACCCGGATCACCCTGCAGATAAGGCTCGCTGAGCGGAGTGCCGTTGACCGTGATCCGGCTCCCGCTGTCGCAGCACACCACACGGTCGCCGCCAACGCCGACCACCCGCTTGATGAGGTGCCCACCGGTTGGGAACAGGCCGATCAGCTCAAGGCCCTTCTGGACGGGGTTGTTCGCGACATAGCTCTCGCCCGGCCCGAGCCAGCCGCCGGGATCGTCGAAGACCACGACGTCGCCGCGGTTCGGCTCGCCGAACCAGTACGAGACCTTCTGGACGAGGATCTTGTCGTTGACGAGCAGCCCCGGCTCCATCGACTGCGACGGGATGTAGAACGCCTGCAGGAAGAGCCCCTTGACGATGACCGCCATCAGCAGGGCCGTGACGACGAGAAGAATGGACTCCTGCCACACCGGCAGTTGCCGATTCCCGGACTCGCTCACCCGGAGAGAGTAACGGGCGCCGCCGCGCCGTCGGCGCGGGCACGCCCGTGAGGATCAATCCTCGCGCTTTTCCTTGATCTTGGCTGCCTTGCCGCGCAGGTTGCGCAGGTAATACAGCTTCGCGCGCCGGACATCACCGCGGGTCGCGACTTCGATCTTCTCGATGATCGGGGTGTGAATCGGGAAGGTGCGCTCGACGCCGACGCCGAAGCTGACCTTGCGGACGGTGAACGTCCGGCCGATGCCAGAGCCGTGGATGCGGATGCACACACCCTGGAACACCTGGACGCGGGAGCGGTTTCCCTCGATGACCTTGACGTGGACCTTGAGCGTGTCGCCGGCCCGGAACTCCGGGATGTCGTCACGCTTGGATTCGCTGGCGATCTGGTCGACAACGTTGGTCATGATTCGCTCCTCGCCGGTGCCACAGGTCACTCAGTGCATGTTGATGCGGGCAAAGCCCGCGGCGGAATAGATGTGAAGTTCGGGATGTGTTTCAGGCGATTTTGTGCGGATCCCCTGTGGCAGAGCCGCTGACGCCGAAGGTCAATCCTGCCACAGCAAGGCCCGCCCCAAGAAATCGGCACTGCGATCTCGGGGCGGGCCAAGCTGTGTTACCAGGCGATCAGAGGGTCACTCGTACGCGTAGCCCTCTTCGTGCAGGACGGAGTCGAGACCAGCGATCTCGTCTTCCTCATTCACACGGAACCCGATCGTCTTCTCGATGATCGTGCCCACGATGAAAGCGACCGTGAACGAGAAGGCGAGCACCGCCAGCGAACTCACGAGCTGATCCTGCAACTGGCCGAAGCCCTTGGCGTCCGTTCCGGTGAACATCCCTGTGAACCGATCGAAGAAGCCGAGGTACCAGCAGCCGATGAGGCCACCGACGAGGTGGATGCCCACGACGTCCAGCGAGTCATCGAAACCGAGCTTGTACTTGAACTCGATCGCCAGCGCGCAGATCGCACCCGCCAGCAGGCCGAGCAGAATCGCGAACACGGGCGTCACGAAGTAGCAGGCCGGCGTGATGGCCACGAGGCCCGCGACCACACCCGAGGCGGCGCCGACGGCGGTCGCCTTGCCCTCCTTGAGCTTCTCCACCACGATCCAAGACAGCATCGCGGCAGCCGGGGCGACCAGCGTGTTGACGAAGATCAGGCCGGCGGCCGAGGCGTCGAAGGCGGTGAAGCCATAGGACGCGCCGGTGTTGAAGCCGAACCAGCCGAACCACAGGATTCCGGTACCGATGAGAACCAACGGAACGTTGTGCGGCTTCGCGAGCTCCTTGCTGAACCCATGACGCTTGCCGAGCACGAGCGCGAGCGCGAGCGCAGCCGCACCGGCGTTGATGTGAACGGCGGTGCCACCGGCCCAGTCGTGCGCACCCATGGCGCCGATCCAGCCGGTCAGGTGGTCGCCCCAACCCTCGTCATTGAGCGCCCAGGCCCACACCCAGCCCTGGACCGGGAAGTAGCAGATGGTCGCCCAGATGCCGGCAAACAGCAGCCACGGGAAGAACTTGGCACGGTCGGCGATCGCCCCCGAGATCAGCGCGACGGTGATGATCGCAAAGGAAGCGCCGAACGCGACGAACGCCGTGTAGGTCGGGTCTTCGAACACCTTCGACAAGCCGATGCCGTTGTTGAACGGGCTGGCCAGGACACCGGGAATCAGGTCCGTCTTGTCGCCGGCGATGAAGCCGATGTTGAAGCCGTAGAGAACCCACAGGACACTGACGATGCCCATGGCACCGAAGCTCAGCATCGCCATGGAGACCACGCTCTTGGCCTTGACCAGGCCGCCGTAGAAGAACACCAAGCCCGGCGTCATGAAGATGACGAGCGCGGTGGCGATCAGCAGCCAGATTGTGCCGGTGGTGATGTCACCGCCGGTAATGGGTGCGGGATCCATGCCCAAACCTTTCGCTTAACAGTTGGTGAGCTGGATCCTGCCGGTCCCACGTTTCGCAACGGACAGCGTTATGTTTCGGGCTCGTTAAGCAATTTCTCAGTGTCGGCACTGGGCGTGAGAAGTTCCGGCCGACGCTCACGCGTGCGCGATTCGGCTTGATCACGACGC
>DATEDT010000141.1:0-3324 GCA_035281505.1 Aeromicrobium sp.
GGGCCGGTCACCGATGTTCTGGTCGATCCAGTTCAGCTCGATCTCGAGCTGCTCCGGCGTGAAGCCCACCGCACCGAGGACGCCGAACCCGCCAGCCTTGGCGACCGCGACGACAACGTCACGGCAATGGGTGAACGCGAAGATGGGGAACTCGATCCCGAGCTCGTCGCACAGTTCCGTACGCATGGTTCCTCCGGAGGTCAGAAACTAGAACGTGTTCTAGTATTCCACGCCCTGGCCTCGTGTGTGACGTCAACGCTTCGCCGATGCGCCCCGCGCCTGCAGCAGTAGCCGCATCTGATCGATCTCCCGCTGCTGATCCATGACCATGGTGCGCGCCGCATTGCGCACGTACCCGGTTCGTGCGTGCGTGGCGGCGTCCTTGGCCATCGGCAGGCCGCCCTCGTGATGGCGCGTCATCAATCGCAGGAACTCTACGTCCAGCCGCTTGCCGGTGAGGTTGACCAGGCGGTCCAGCTCAGCGGGAGTCGCCATCCCCGGCATCGACCCTTGACCGAGATCGTGATCCGTGTGACCAGGCACGTCGCTTGCCATCCACGACATGGGGACGCGGTCCGACGCCAGCGGCTTGCCCCAGCTCTGCAGCCAGCCGGTCATCTGGCCGATCTCCCGCTGCTGCGCCGCGTCGATCACTCCGGCGAGGGCGCGCACTTCGCGGGAACCGGCGTGCTCACGGGTGTACGCAGCCATGAGGACCGCCTGCTGATGGTGGACCATCATGTCTTGCGCGAAGCCGACGTCCACCGCGCTCGGCGCCGTGTCCACGGTTCGCTCGCCGGCCTTCACGACCACGAGGGCCACCGCCACGGTCAGGGCCAGGCCGGCCGCGGCCAGGAGAACGATCCTGCGCACGGTTACGAGCAGTTCAGTTTCAGCAGGCACCCGACACCTTCGGCGAGGGTCCGCCGCTTGGGGGTGGCGGCGGCGTCACCAGACGGTGTCGCCGGAGCCGCGCTGTCGGCGATCTTCGGCGCTGGTCCCGTCGGCGCAGACGGCTTCGGTGCGTCCTTCCTGCCGGTCTCCGCCTTCGTCTCGGCGCCGTTCATGACGTCACAGGTGCCGTTGGTGAGCCGGACGCTGTAGAAGCCCGTACGTCCGTCGGAATACCAGATCTCGCACCGTTCGGGCACGAACTCCGGGCTGGACTGCGCCCAGCTCGGCGGCAGTGCGTTCGTGGCGAGGTCCGACAGGATCGGGATGTTCCCGAAGTGGGGAACGACCTTCGACGGCTGGTTGAAGTAGGCGATCTCGCGCGGCTTGAGCGGATCGCGGATGTCGAAGATGCGCAAGCCGGACGAAAGCATGCTGCAGGCCACGATGCCGGGGTCGGCGTAACGCGGAACATTGCAGTAGTGGCCGGCGTAGCCGCCGACCGGATTGGCCGCGCCCGGGTCCTTGGCCAACGTGGCGAAGTTCTCCGGCTGGTGCACCTCGAGCCGGATGTCCGAGACGACCGTCGGCTTGGTCTCGTCGGCGATGTCGATGATGCGCGCCGCGCCCGGCTTGGATCCGAGGAAGCTGCGCGGACCGAGTGCACCGTACTCGTCGACCTCGACGATGTACGGGTGGCCGCCGATGGTCACCGGGATCGCGATCTGCGGGATCGTGCCGTCCCAGCTGACCTTGCCGACCTCGCGCACGGCTGGCTTCGGTACCCGGGCCTGGATCTGCGAGACGTCCTCGATCGTCAGCGTGGCCGGGAAGAGCGACGTCAGGTATGCACGGTTGCCGTCCTGGCTGAGCGAGATGCCGTGCGACGGGTGGTTCAGCACCTTCAGAGTGCGCGGCAGCGACGGGTTGGTGACGTCGACGGCCGCCACCTGGCCACCGGGCGTCGGGTTGCCGGAGTAGAAGGTCTTGCCGTCGAGCGACATGCCGCTCTCGTGCCCGAGGATGCCGGCCAGGTTCGGCAGGGATTTCAGCACCGGGCGCCGGCAGTCCTTCGACGCGTCGTAGACGTCGACGATTCCGGGGCCGATGGCGGGTGTCCCGGCCACGGCGGCGACCAGGCCGCGCTGCTGGTTGACCTGCAACGATTCGTGCGGGGTCAGCATCGCCACGGTGCGCAGCGTCGCCGTGCGGACCGGCTTGGCCGGATTGCTCATGTCGAGAACGGCGACACCGGCATTGATGCCCTTGCTGACATCGAGGAGACCGGTTCCGACGAGCAGTTGCACGTCGTAGAACGCACACTCGTGGCCGGCGGCATCGACATAGCGGCGGACCTTGAATCCGCCGAAGCTGCCGAGCGGTGTGGCGCTCAGTTCGGTTCCGACCAGCTCGGTGTTGCACCGGTAACCCTCGGCGGCGCGCCCACTTGTGATGTCGGCCAGGCTGACACGGCCTTGAAGATCGGTCTCCGGGTGCGACCCGGGCCCGCAGTCGGCCTTGGGTACCGGCGCTGCGACGGGCGCGGCAACCGCGGGTTGGGTCACGGGTGCCGTGGCGGCGAGGACCAGCGACGCGAGGCCGGCCGCCACAGCGAGGACGAGGCGCGATCGATGCACGAGGGACCTCTCAGGAAACGCGGAAGTTCAGAGCATAGGACGATCTGCCCGCCAAAATCTACATATCTGTAGCATTCCCGCGCCCGGAGCGCACGGCCGCCGTCTGATGCCTAGACCGGCTGATAGCCGCGCGGCGGAATGCGGCAGGCGCCGTCGACACCGAACACTTGGTTGACCCGACCCAAGGCCAGCCAGGATGCGACGGCCAGGCCCAGGTCGACCAGTTCGTCGTCGGTGTACGCAGCATGCAGCCGCGTCCACAGGTCGTCGTCCATCGCGAGGTGGTCAGAGGCGAACCGAGTGGCGAACTCCGCGGCGAGGGACTCCCGCTCGGAGCGGCCTTCGCCGGCGTAGAACGCTTCGTCGAGGCCGTCCTCGGAGCGCATGTTCAGGCAGATGTTGCACTGATTGATGTGCGCGATGCTGATGCGCGCCGCTTCTCGTTCGCGAAGGCTGAGCAGCCCTTGGGTGTAGACGGCGTCGCTGTAGGCCGCAGCCGGCCCGGCGAGCTTGCTGGCTGTGCCCGCCCAGAAGTGGATGAGTGGGTCCTGGCCATCAGGGACGTCGATGCGCGGCATGCCGACACCTTATGGCGGCACGGTCGTCACGTGCCGCGGCGGTCGAGAACGTGCGTGAGAAACCCCCGGCCTGACTGGCGTTCCAGTCAGAACCGGGGGTCTCGTTGTGGCGGTGGTGGTGGGATTTGAACCCACGGTGGGCGTGAACCCACACACGCTTTCGAGGCGTGCTCCTTAGGCCGCTCGGACACACCACCGCCGGGTACCTTACCGGCTGC
>DATEDT010000142.1:0-37654 GCA_035281505.1 Aeromicrobium sp.
CGACAACATCCAGTTCTTCCGCACGTCGGCCTGGAATCGGGTCGCAGTCTTCGACGTCCCGGCCCTCATGAACCCGGAGTCGGTGACGATCGAGCCGGGCCAGACGACATTCCTGTTCGGCAGCGAGGGCAAGAACTCACCGGTGTACCGGTATCCCATGCCGTCCTGACTCACTGGTCGAGGACGTAGCTTCCCGGCGCCTCGCCGATGACGGGGTGCCGAACACTGCCCAGCTCCGCGGGCGCCGGCTTGAAGTCACCGGATCGCTCCGCCAGCCACTCGGCATAGTCCGGCCACCACGACCCCTGGACCGTCTCGGCGCTGGCGCGCCACTCGTCGGCCGGGAGCTTGTTGTCGTCGGAGACCTGGTAGCTGGACTTCTGGTTCGTCGGCGGGTTCACGAGGGCGGCAATGTGGCCGTTTGTGGACAGGACGAACCGGACGTTGCCTCCCAACAACTGGCTGCTGCGGTAGCAGTTGGCCCATGGGCAGATGTGGTCGGCCGATCCGGCGACCACGTAGGAGTCGCAGACGATTCTGCTGAGGTCGATCTCCGTTCCCATCACGGTCAGGGCACCCGGGTGCGCGAGCTTGTTGCCCAGGGCGACATCGATGAAGTCGCGGTGCAGTTTCGCCGTCATGCGAGTGGTGTCGCTGTTCCAGTAGAGGATGTCGAACTTCGGCGGCTTCTTGCCCTGCAGGTAGTTGTTGACCCAGTAGTTCCAGATCAGGTCACCCGGACGCAGCCAGGCGAAGACCTCGGCCAACTGGTTCCCGTCGAGGTATCCGCGACGACGCGACTTCGCGACCGCCGCCGCGGCCATGTGCTCATCCACCATGGCGCCGGCGGTGCCGCCTTCGGACTGGTCGATCATCGTCACCAGGAGGCTGAGACTCGCCACCCGCTCCATGTTCTTCGCATCGGTTTCCGCGGCGCGACGAGCCGCGGTGATCACTGCGAGCAGACCGCCAGAGCAGGCCGCGACGGTGTGGACCGAACTCACGCCGCTGATGTCGTCGACGACGTTGAACGCTTCGCGGATCGCCTCGGCGTACTCGTCGAAGCCCCACTTGCTGTGCCGTGCGTCCGGGTTGCGCCATGACACGACGAACACCTGCTGGCCTTGGCCGACGAGGTACTCGACCAGGCTGCGGCCGGGCGACAGGTCGAGGACATAGAACTTGTTGATCGTCGGCGGAATGATCATGAGCGGGACCGAGCGGACCTCTGCGGTCGTCGGCTTGTACTGGATCAATTCGAAGATGCGTGACCGGTGGACCACCGATCCTTCGGTCGCGGCGAGATCCCGACCGACCTTGAATCCCGACTTGTCCACCATCGACGGGACCCGCGGCGAGCGGGCGAGGTCGCCGACCAGGTTGCGCGCACCAGCGAGCAGACTCCCGCCACCGGTGTCGATGGCCGCCTTCCACGCCACCGGGCTGGTGAAAGGGTTGTTGCTCGGCGACAGCGCCTCGACGAGATTGCTCACGGCGAACCTGACCTGCTCGGACTGGCGCCACTCCATCGGCACGTCCTGCGCCAGCCCTTCGGCCGTGCTGGCCGCGGCGAGGTACGCCTGGACGAGCCGCCGCAACATCGGGTTGCTGGTCCACGCCGGATCGGCGAATCGCCGGTCGTACGACGCCGGCGCCAACTCGGACGCACCGACGGTGATCTTGACCCACTCGTTCGCGAGGTCGGCCAAGCGGGCGGCCACCCGCTCGGGCCGACGGGCGAGGGCACCGACGAACGACGCCCCCGCGCGCACGGGGACGAGTCTGCGCAGGGCGCCGTGCGAGGCCTGGGTCAGCAACAGGTCGAGCGGCGCCGACGCCTCCGACTGGCCGGGCTCGGCACTGTTCCGCGTCATGCGCTTCATCGTCGCCGGAAGGGTGCTGCCCTGTCCACCGACCCGCGCACAGGTTCCCCCGGCCAATTGGCCACATCGCACATGCAGACGCCCGCAGGACGCCCTACCATCACACGATGGGCTCCGGCGAGACCGAGACCGTCGAGATGATGACGGTCCGCGGACAGCAGGTCCGTGTCGCGCATCGGCCCGGATCCGGTCGCCCGCTCGTCCTGTGCAACGGCATCGGGGCCAGCATCGATCTGCTCCAACCGTTCGTCGACGCCCTCGACCCGGCGATCCCGGTGGTGCGCTTCGATGTGCCCGGCGTGGGCGGCTCGCCTTTGCCCCGGAGGCCCTACGTGTTCGCGTCGCTCGCCGGAATGATGAGCGCGCTGCTCGACCAACTGCGCTACCGCGACGTCGACGTGCTCGGCATCTCATGGGGCGGCGGACTGGCCCAGCAGTTCGCCTTCCAGAACCCGTACCGCTGCCGCCGGCTCGTGCTGGTGAGCACCGGCACCGGCTGGATGATGGTCCCGGCCGGCCCCCGAGTCCTCAGTCGCATGATCGGCCCGCGCCGCTATCGCGACCCGGAGTACGCCAAGTCGATCGCCGCCGAGATCTATGGCGGCAGCCTGCGGGACCAGCCCGAACTGGCGAAGGTGCTGCTGGACAGCCATTCACCCATCGGTTCGCGCCGCGGCTACCTGCTCCAGCTGGCCGCGGCCTCCGGCTGGACAAGCCTGCCGTTCCTACGCCTCATTCGACAGCCAACCCTGGTCGTCGCCGGCACCGACGACCCGATCATCCCGCTGGTCAACGCCCGCATCATGTCGAAGTTGCTGCCCAACGCCGAGCTGCACACCTACGACGACGGCCACCTCGGCCTCATCGTCAAGGCCGACGAATTGGCACCACGAATCGCCCAGTTCCTCCGGCACGCGAACCAGCTGCGCTGAGCCGGCCTAGCTGAACTCCAGCGACTCGTCCTCGATCGGCTGGTTCTTGATCATGCGCCGGTCGAAGTACCAGTTGTTCTTCAGGCGCCACGGGTCCTTGTCGCCGGCCACCGGAAGGGAGCCCTGAGCCCGCTGCAGGTAGCCCGAGCTGAGGTCCATGAGCGGCCGCGGCTCGAGCGCCGTCCGGACGCGAGGCGTCACGACGGTGTAGTTGTGCTCGTCCATGTAGTCGAGCAGGCGCACGACGTACTCGCAGACCAGGTCGGCCTTGAGCGTCCACGATGCGTTCGAATAGCCGATGGTGAACGCAGTGTTGGGGATGTCGCTCAACATGAGCGCCTTGTAGGCGAAGATGTCCCCCGGATCGACCGGCTTGCCGTCGACTTCGACCTCCGCCTTGCCGATGATGACCACCTTGAGGCCGGTCGCGGTGATGACGATGTCGGCCTCGAGTTCGCGGCCGGACTCCAGTCGGATGCCCTTCTCGGTGAAGGTCTCGATGCGGTCGGTGACCATGTCCACCTTGTGACTGTGCATCGCCCGGAACAGGTCCGCACTGGGCACGACACAGAGCCGCTGCTCCCACGGGTTGTAGGGCGGCACCAGGTGGGTGTCGTAGTCGAAGTCGGCCGGCAGGTGCGGTTTCGCCCAGCGTTTGATCAGCTTCTTGGCCAATTTCGGGTTGCGGCGCATGAACTGGTACATGCCGATGGTTCCGGCCGCGTAGATCTTGTGCAGGTACTTGTTGGCGACGGAGCGCGGCATGACCTTGCGCGCCAGCTTGGCACCGGGATGCATGCGCGGCTGGCTGATGATGTACGTGGGCGTTCGCTGGAGCATGGTGATGTGGCCCGCGTCCCGCGCCATCGACGGGATCAGGGTGACGGCGGTCGCCCCGCTACCGATGACGACGACTTCCTTGCCGGTGTAGTCGAGGTCCTCGGGCCAGAACTGCGGGTGGACGACGGTGCCCTTGTAGTTCTCGATCCCCGGGAATTCCGGCGTGTAGCCCTCGTCGTAGTCGTAGTAGCCGGACGTCCACCAGAGGAAGCTCGCGGTGAGCTGCGACGTCTTGCCGCTGTCGGGATGGTCGATGTCCAGCGTCCAGAGCTTGTCCTCGCTCGACCATGACGCCTTGGTCACCTTGTGGTGGTAGCGAATCCGCTGGTCGACTCCGGTCTCCCGCGCCGCCTCACGCAGGTAGTTGAGAATGTCCGGCCCATCGGCGATGGCCGCCTCGCCGTCCCACGGCTTCCACCCGAAGCCCAGCGTGAACATGTCGGAGTCCGACCGGATGCCCGGGTACTTGAACAGGCTCCAGGTACCGCCGAGCTCATGGCGCTGCTCGAGGACCGCGTAGCTGCGGCCGGGGAACGCCTTGGCGATGTGTGCCGCCGCGTCGATACCGGACAGGCCGGCGCCGACGATGATGACGTCGAGGTGCTTCGCTTCGCTCATGGGGCAAGAATGACGGATCAGGCGGCCGCGCGGGCCGGCTCACTGCGGTAGCGAGCCGGTCGGCCGTCGATCTTCATCAGCTTCCAGACCCTGCGGGACACCGGGTTCATCAGCTGAGCGTCCTCGGCGAGCATGCGCACGTCGCTGAAGAGGTCGCGCAGCATCTTGCGCGACTCCGGCGCGTCCCAGTAGAGCTCGTTGATGACCTTGCGCGGGATTCCGTGCGTCCTGCGGAACTCGGGCGTCGGCTTGACGATGATGTCGCACAGCACCCGCATCACGACCGGGAACGCCAGCGAGAACACGAACCGGTTCAGCACCCCCATGCGACCTGAGGTCCGCTTGAGGTACTCGTGCGCCCACGAGATGTGACGAGCCTCCTCGGCAATGTGGATCTGCATGACCCGCTGCAACAGCGGGTGCGGCATCTGGTCGGCCCGCAGGATGAGCTTCTGGACGTGGTCGATCGGTTCCTCACCGGCGAGCACCCCGGTGATGAAGATGGCCGGAAGCCAACGCCCGGCCAACGGCAGGAACGTTTGCACCGTCTTGAACCACGGTCGTGCGCCGGAGGTGTCGACGCCCATGCGGTTCACCAGCTCCTGGAACATCTGGATGTGGTGGGTCTCCTCGGTCACCTCGTGCATGAGGTAGCGGAACTGAGGATCGAAGTTCTTGGACCAGAACGTGTACTCCAGGATGCCCCGGATGAGGACGCTCTCGAACTGCCAGCCGACCTTGGCGATGCAGGCCTGCCGAGCCATGCCGATCTCGATCTGCCGCTCCAGCGGCAGCGAGCGGTACCAGGGATGACTGCCCAAGGGATCAACGGTCGGAAGGACCCACCGCGGATCGTTGGGGACCACGGCGAACTCGGGGTCGTCCCACGCGATGTCCTCGAAGGCGTCGAAGTGCTTGCGCACGGAGCCCTCGGAGAGTGTCTTCAGGAAGTCGGTGTATTCAGCGGTGGCGGTCATGCCGTGGTCCTCTCCGACGTGTGATCTCGCCTGCGCGGGCCGGCAAGCGCTCGGCCCTCGAACTTGTGTGTAACACACTGTCACACTTAGTATCGAGGTCGTCAACACAATCTGACCTGCAGTTATGTGGGAACCACCACATCTGAGCGAGACATCCCGACACCTCTTCTCCGGAAGGCTGACCCGTGCCCCACGTCGTCACCCAGCCTTGCTGCGCGGACGCATCCTGCGTCCTGGCCTGCCCGGTCAACTGCATCCACCCGGCACCCGGCGAGCCTGGCTTCGGAACTGCAGAGATGGTTTTCATCGACGGCAGCGAATGCGTGGACTGCGGGGCATGCGTCACCGCCTGCCCGGTCGGCGCCATCAAGCCCGACAGCCGGCTGCAGCCCGCCGAACGGCGGTACATCGATCTCAACGCCGACTACTTTCGCGCCAACCCGCACCCGGATCGCACTCCGCTGGCGCTGGTCAAGCAGCACGGCGCCGATCCGATCGACCTCCAGGTCGCCATCGTGGGTGCCGGTCCGGCCGGACTGTATGCGGCCGACGAACTGCTCAAGCACCCCGGCGTCCGGGTCGACGTCTATGACCGGCTGTTGACACCCCACGGCCTGGTGCGCGCCGGGGTGGCACCCGACCACCAGCACACCAAGTTGATTCAGGACCTGTTCCGCAGCATCGAGGCGGAGGACGGATTCGGCTATCACCTCGGTGTCGAGGTGGGGAAGGACATCACCCATGCCGAACTGATGTCCGCCCACCATGCCGTCGTGTACGCCGTCGGCGCAGCGACCGACCGCGCATTGAACATTCCCGGGGAGGATCTCGACGGCAGCGTGTCCGCGACGGAGTTCGTGGCCTGGTACAACGGCCACCCCGACCAGACCGGCCGCACGTTCGACCTGAGCGGCAAACGGGCGGTTGTCATCGGCAACGGCAATGTGGCGCTGGACGTCGCCCGGGTGCTCATGGAGTCGCCGGAGCGGCTGGAGAAGACGGACATCAGCGACGCCGCGCTCGCCGCCCTGAAGGCCGGCGAGCTTGCCGAAGTGGTCGTCCTCGGCCGGCGCGGCCCGGCAGAGGCGGCCTTCACCCTCCCCGAACTGATCGGTCTGGCCGGCCAGGACGAAATCGACATCGTCGTCGAGGGGCCGGTCCAAGTCACGTCCGCGAAGACGGCGCTGCTCGCCGAGCTCAAGGCGCGCCCCACCCGGCCGGGCCGCCGCCGGATCACTTTCCGGTTCCACGCGTCTCCCAGTCGTATCACCGCAGACCAGTCCGGCCGCGTGGCCGGCATCGAGACGACAGCCGGCCGGATCGACACCACGCTCGTGATCCGTGCCATCGGGTACCGCGCCCGGGCGGTACCCGGACTCCCGTTCGAGGAGGAGCGTGCCGTGGTCCCCAACGATCGGGGCCGGGTCGAGCCGGGGGTGTACGTCACCGGGTGGATCAAGCGGGGCCCCAACGGGTTCATCGGGACCAACAAGACGGACTCGGAGGAAACCGTCCGCCTGCTGCTGGACGATGCCCGCGCCGGCCTGCTGTCGGAGCCCACGACCGAGCTGGCCGCCGCCGGCGCGCTGTGCCGCGACGACTGGCTTCGGATCGACGCGGCCGAGCGATCCGCCGGTGCCGCACAGGGACGCCCCCGCGTGAAGTTCCTCGAAACGCAGGCGTTGCGCGACACAGCGGCGCGCTCGACACGCCTTCCGATCAAGCGCCGCCGACGAGCGTGAACCGGGCGAGCCACACTAGGCTCACGGACGTGGCGGCTTCCATTGCGCCTTCGGGCCGCGCGGCCCGGTGGACACAACACAACGCGGAACGGCGCGAGAAGATCGTCATGGCCGCCATCCGGGTCCTCGAGTCGACGTCACCGGGAGCCGATCTCAGTGTCCAACGTGTCGCCGACGAAGCCGGCCTGGTCCGCACCGTCATCTACCGCCACTTCGACGGCAAACCCGAACTGGTGCGGGCCGTCCAGGCCCACATCGTGGGCGAGTTGCGTGGGTTGCTGGATGCCGAACTGCGGCTCGATCGGAGTCTGCAGCAGATCTTGAACGCGACGGTGTCCACCTACGTGACCTGGGCTGACAAGAACCCCAACCTTTACGCGACCATCGAGCGCGAGGTCGGCGACGGGAAGCCGAGCGAGCTGTCCGGTGCGGTCGAGCACATCGCGCAACGCGTCCTTGCGATGGTCCGCCTCGGCGCCGACATGATGGAAATGGAGATCCGCGGGGTCGACTACGCCACGTTGGAGACGGTCGCGTACGGGATGATCGGCCAGATCCGCGGGACGGTCAACTACTGGATCCGGACAACACCACGCCAGCCGTCGGCGAGCGACCTGTCGACGATCCTGTCGCGATCGCTGTGGTTCCAGATGGCCGGCCAGGCCAAGGACATCGGGATCGAGCTCAACCCGTCAACCGCGCTACGCGAGCTCTTCGCCGCCGGAAACGCCTGACCGCGGCCACAGACCTGGACCCGGGCTTTCGGGTCGGACAGTAGCCTGACTCCGATGCTTCCCGACGTACTTGCCGGCCGCCGCTGGCTGGTTCTCACTGGTGCCGGAGTCAGCACCGACTCCGGCATCCCGGACTACCGCGGGCCCGGCTCGGTCGCGCGTTCCCCGATGACGTACCAGGAGTTCCTCGGCTCGGAGCCGAACCGTCGTCGGTACTGGGCGCGCGCCCACGTGGGCTGGTCGCGGATGAGCGGTGCGGAGCCCAATGCGATCCATCACTGGCTCGCAGCACGGCAAGCGGAGCTGACCGGGCTCATCACGCAGAACGTCGACACGTTGCACGCTCGAGCCGGGCACCGCGGCGTCATCGAGCTGCACGGCCGTATCGACCGCATCCGCTGCCTCGAGTGCGGCGCCGTGAGCCCGCGTGCGGCGCTGCATGAGCGGCTCGATGCCCTCAATCCGGGCTGGTCTGCACAGGAAGCCGTCGCACTGCCGGACGGAGACGTCGCGCTGGAGGCCACCCAAGGCTTTGTGCTCGCCCCGTGCGAAGACTGCGGTGGCCGGCTCAAACCCGACGTGGTGTTCTTCGGCGAGAGCGTGCCGAAGGACGTCGTCGCGCGGAGCTTCGCCCTGGTCGAGGAGGCC
This sequence comes from Aeromicrobium sp., assembly GCA_035281505.1. Lineage (GTDB taxonomy): Bacteria > Actinomycetota > Actinomycetes > Propionibacteriales > Nocardioidaceae > Aeromicrobium. Next base: position 8,375 of record DATEDT010000142.1, read on the forward strand.
GACGCACTGGTGGTGCTCGGCTCGTCGCTGCAGGTGATGAGCGGCCTGAGGTTCGTCCGCCGCGCCGCCAAGCGCGGCATCCCGATCGTCATCGTCAACCGCGGAGCCACCCGCGGCGACGATCTGGCGACCGTCAAACTCGACGACGACGTGGCCGAGACGCTGCGGAGATGGGACCTGGTCCCCCGCCCTCAGGACCTCGGCGTCGGCATCATGCGCTTGGACGCAGCCGCGAAGACGTCCTGATAACGCGCGCCGGCGATGCGGCCGAACTGGTGGATGAGATGGGCATCCAGCCCGACGAGCACTCGCGGCCGGTGGGCCAGCGCGCCGTCCAGGATGATCTTCGCGGCCTTCTCCGGGGTCATGCGGGCCAGCTTCTCGTCGAAGAAGCGATCAAGGGCGTCCGCATCCTGGGAGGTGGTCTTCCGCCCGTTGCGGGAGATGCCGGTCTTGATGCCGCCCGGATGGACGCAGGTGACGCCGACCGGATGCTTGGCGATCAGCATCTCCTCACGGATCGCCTCGGTGAAGCCGCGGACGGCGTACTTCGTCGCGTTGTAGGCCGACTGGCCCGGCATCGAGATGAGCCCGAACAGGGACGAGATGTTGACGAGGTAGCCGTCGCCCGAGGCGATCAGGTGCGGCAGGAACTCCTTCGTCCCGTTGACCACGCCCATGAAGTTGATGCCGACGATCCAGTCGAAGTCCTCGTAGCTCATCTCGAGGAAGTCTCCGGCCACCGAGACTCCTGCATTGTTCACGATCATGTTGACCTGGCCGAAGTACTGGACGACCTCGTCCGCCCACGCGGCAACGGCTGCCCGATCCGCGACGTCGACCTGGGTGCTCATGACGTCGACACCGTCGCCCAACTGGGCGACCGTCTCCTCGAGGCCGGCCTTGTTCCAGTCCGACAGGGCGAGCCGCGCGCCGCGCGCGGCCGCCAACTGCGCCAGCGCGCGGCCGATGCCGCTCCCGGCGCCGGTGATGGCCACGACCTTGCCGTTCAACGAACCGCGCCCCATGCCCGTCTCCTCACATCCGCGCCCGCGGCCGCGAGCGCAGACATCATCTCATCGAGCCTTGCGATACGCCGTCACGACGACGGCGCCGCCGAGACCGATGTTGTGCTGCAGTGCGACCCCGCCGGGCTGCGCCGCACGCTCGACCTGGCGGGCGGCGGCGGCACCGCGGAGCTGCCAGGTGAGCTCCGAGCACTGTGCGAGCCCGGTTGCGCCCAACGGGTGGCCCTTGGAGATCAGCCCGCCGGACGGGTTGACGACCCAACGACCTCCGTACGTGGTGTCGTCGTTGTCGACGAGCTTGGCGGCCTCGCCGTCAGCACACAGCCCGAGCGCCTCATAGGTGAGTAGCTCGTTGGCCGAGAAGCAGTCGTGCAGTTCGATGACGCTCACGTCGTCAGCTCCCACGCCGGCCTGCTCGTAGACCTCGCGCGCCGCGCGCCGGCTCATGTCCTTGCCCACCAGGGACTGCGCCGACCTGTCGTCGAACGTGCTGCGCATGTCGGTGACCATCGACTGGCCGATGATCTCGATCGCCTGATCGCCCAACCCGTGCTGGTCGACGAAGGCCTCGCTGGCGAGGATGGCCGCGCCGGAGCCGTCGGACGTCGGCGAACACTGCAGTTTGGTCAGCGGGCTGTAGATCACCGGCGCATCGAGAATGTCGTCGAGGCTGTACTCGGTCTGGAACTGCGCGTACGGGTTGTTGATCGAGTGCTTGTGGTTCTTGTGGCCGATCTTGGCGAAGTGCTCGAGAGTGGTTCCGTACCTCTCCATGTGCTCGCGTCCAGCGGCGCCGAACATGTAGGGCGCCGGCGGCATGGCGAACTCGTGCAGCTCGGCCAGGGCCATGAGGTGCCTCATCATCGGCTGCTCGCGGTCCTCGAATGTCGTCCCGAGCGATCCGGGCTGCATCTTCTCGAAGCCGAGCGCGAAAGTGCAGTCGGCCAAGCCGCCGCGGATGGCCTGTGCGGCGAGGTAGAGGGCGGTAGAGCCGGTGGAGCAGTTGTTGTTGACGTTCACGATCGGCAGGCCGGTCATGCCGAGCTCGTAGAGCGCGCGCTGACCGGAGGTGGACTCGCCGTAGACGTAACCGACGTAGGCCTGCTCGATCTCGCGGTAGTCCAGGCCGGCGTCCTCGAGCGCCTTGGTCCCCGACTCACGGGCCATGTCCGGATAGTCCCAGTCCCGGGAGCCCGGCTTCTCGAACTTCGTCATGCCGACACCGACAACGAAAACCCTGCTGGCCATGGGGCCACCTCCGGCCATGATTGGAACAATGCGTCGCGGTCAAACTACGGGCCCCGGAGGGCAGGGTCAACCCTTCGCACTGCTCTCTAATCAAGCCTGAACGTGCTGGTCAGGCGCCGTTTCACCGCAACACCCGCTACACTCTGTCGCAGTTGTCGTCCCGTCCTGTTTCGGAGGAACCTGATGCCCGCCGTACGCCGCTCGCCCTGGATGAATCAAGAGCTCGACGATCTGCGCGATCTCGCGCGAACCTTCGCCGAGAAGGAGATCAAGCCGAACATCGAGACGTACATCAAGAACAAGCAGGTCGACCGCGACCTGTGGAACAAGGCGGGCGAACTGGGCCTGCTCTGCATCTCGATCCCGGAGGAATACGGCGGAGGCGGCGGCACGTTCGCCCACGAGACCGTCATCATCGAGGAACAGGCCTACGTCGGCGACAGCTCCTGGGGCGCCTCGTTGCACAGCGGCATCGTGGCGCACTACCTCCTGGCGTACGGAACCGAGGAGCAGAAGCAGTACTGGCTGCCGAAGATGGCCAGCGGCGACGTAGTCGGCGCCATCGCCATGACCGAGCCGGGCACCGGATCGGATCTGCAGGGCATCCGCACGAAGGCGATCCGCGCGGGCGACGGGTACGTGGTCAACGGAGCCAAGACGTTCATCACCAACGGCGCGCAGGCTGACATGGTGCTCGTCGCCGCCAAGACCGACCCGAGCGAGGCCGCGGCCGGCATTTCGCTGGTCATCGTCCCCACCGATGCCGACGGCTTCCGCCGCGGGCGCGTGCTCGACAAGATCGGCATGAAGGGCCAGGACACCTGCGAGCTCTTCTTCGACGACGTCCGGGTTCCGGCGTCCAATCTCCTGGGCGCCGAGGAGGGTCAGGGCTTCGTCCAGCTGATGTCGCAATTGCCGCAGGAGCGACTCCTCGTCGGTGTCAGCTGCGTTGCCGCCATGGAGGCTTGCCTCGACCTGACCCTGGAGTACGTTCACTCGCGCACGGCCTTCGGCCGGCCGGTCTTCGGATTCCAGAACACCAAGTTCGAGCTCGCCGAGGTGGCGACTGAGGCCCGCGTGGCGCGGTCGTTCCTGGACGAGTGCATCGACCTGCACCTCAAGGGCGAGCTCGACATCCCGACCGCCGCGATGATCAAGTACTGGGCGTCCGAACGCGCCGGCGTCGTCGTGGACAAGTGCCTGCAGTTGTTCGGCGGCTATGGCTTCATGGAGGAGTACCCGATCGCCCGGGCCTACACCGACCTGCGGGTGTCGAGGATCTACGCCGGCACGACCGAGATCATGAAGGAGATCATCGCCCGGATGCTGCCGACGCCGCAGTCGTGACCGGCGGTCGAGGTGCCCGCGCAGCGGGCCTCAATGGCGACTCCGTCGGCCGGGAGCACCTGCCTCGTGCGGGTGACCCAACCTCCTCCGGCCAGCGGCCTCCGGCCGCTAACCTCCGGACATGGATACGTCGCGGGACTGGGCTCATGAGCTCGTCACATCGCTGATCTGGCTCTCGTGGGTCTTCCCACTCACGTTCGTCGTCTCGGCCATCGCCATCACCATCCTGCTGAGGACGACGAAGTGGGGCCGCCAGGTCTGGACGGTCTCCGGCGGGTTCTTCCGCGGGCCGGACGCGTGGAAGGTCTACGCGCTCCTTGGCGTCTTGCTGGCCTTCTCACTGTTCTCGGTCCGCATGAACGTGCTGTTCTCGTACTGGAGCAACGACTTCTACAACTCGCTGCAGTTCGGCGCCGAGGCGCTGGCGACGAAGAATGCAGCGGGCCTGGAGCAGTCCAAGGAGTTCTTCTGGAGCGCGCTGGGGCTGTTCGGCATCCTCGCCACGATTCACGTCGTCCGCGCGCTCATCGCCTACTTCATCGGCGAAGCGTTCGAGATCCGCTGGCGGCTGTGGCTCACCGACCACGTCACGACGGACTGGCTGACCGGCAATGCCTACTACCGCAACCGGTTCATCGACGAGACCATCGACAACCCGGACCAGCGCATCCAGGCCGACGTCACCAGCTTCGTCGCCACGTCACGGTCCCTGGCATTCGGCGCGATCAGCTCCGTCGTCACGGTCATCTCCTTCACCAAGGTGCTGTGGGATCTGTCCGGACCGCTGAACCTCTTCGGCCTGGAGATCCCCCGCGCGATGATGTTCATCGTCCTCATCTACGTCCTGCTGACGACGGTCGTCGCGTTCTGGTTGGGCCATCCGCTGATCCGCCTCAACTTCATTTACGAAGCCGTCACCGCCAACTTCCGGTACGCCCTGGTTCGGGTGCGCGACGGGGCCGAGAACATCGCGTTCTACCGCGGCGAGGACGTCGAGCGAACCGGCCTCTTCGCACGTTTCCGCGCCGTCATCGCGAACTACTGGCAGATCGTCTACCGGACGTTGAAGTTCGACGGCTGGAACCTGTCGGTCAACCAGGTGGCTGTGATCTTCCCGTTCCTGATTCAAGGGCCGCGGTTCTTCCAGGGTCAGGTGACCTTCGGCGACCTGACGCAAACGTCCTCCGCGTTCGGCGAGATCCACGACTCGCTGTCGTTCTTCCGTGAGGCGTACGACCAGTTCGCGTCCTATCGCGCCTCCACGCTGCGTCTGCACGGCCTGCTGACGGCCGACGACCAGTCGCGCGAGCTGCCCCGCATCGCGGCCGCGGACAGCAGTTCCGGCGTCCAGATCTCCAACGTCGACGTCCGGCGCCCGGACGGCGTCGCGCTGATCGACGACCTCGACCTGCGACTTGTCGCCGGGGAAGCGCTCGTCATCAAGGGCGCATCCGGGTCGGGCAAGACGACGCTGTTGCGCACCCTCGCGCAGATCTGGCCGTATGCCGAAGGATCGATGGCCGCGCCGGCCGGCAACGACACGCTCTTCCTGTCCCAGATCCCGTATCTCCCGCTGGGCGACCTGCGCACAGCCGTTGCCTACCCGGCCGCGGCCGAGGACATCGACGACGACCTGATGAGGCAGACCCTCACGCAGGTGTCGTTGCCTCATCTGGTCAACCAGCTGGATGTCACCGATGACTGGTCCAAGGTGCTCTCCCCCGGCGAACAACAGCGAATCGCCTTCGCGCGCATCCTGCTGCTTCGCCCGGAAGTCGTGTTCCTCGACGAAGCGACGTCGGCCATCGACGAAGGCCTGGAGTACGCGCTGTATCAGCTCATTCGCACCGAGCTGCCGGAGACGATCCTGATCAGCGTCGCGCACCGCAGCACGGTGGACGTGCACCACACCCAGAAGCTGGAGCTGTCCGGCACCGGGGCGTGGGAGCTTGCACCGGTGGGCGCACGCTAGAGCAGGAACTTCCGGCGGCGCGTGGCCGGCTCGGAGTAGCTCTCGACCAGAAGCGTGAACAGGTCGACGCGGTGGCGCAGAGCTGATCGGCTGCCCGGTTCGACAGCCAGCTGGGTGAGCGTGCCGTCATACGCCGCCACCAAGGACCGTCCCAAAGCGACCCGGTTCGTCACCTTGCGACCGATCTGTTCGAGGAGCCGGTCGATGACGGGGAAGAGCGCCTCCTGGATGGCCTCTTCCCGCCGGGCCATCACCTGCGCGAGTCCGGGGGTGCGGACCGCGTGCGCCGTGAACTCTGCCGTGATCTGGAACCACTCGGTGTCGACCGGAAGCGCCTCGAGCACGCGCTTGACCGCCGAACGCACGTCGCTCACCTTGGGCGCATCGACGGCGGCCACGTCCTGCAGCCGGCTCAGCATCGCGGCCGACTCCTGCGCCCACATCTCCAGGAACAGCTCGTCGAGACTGGTGAAATTGGAGTAGAACGCTCCACGGGTGAACCCGGCCGCCTCGCAGACCTGCTCGACGGTGCTGCGACCGAAGCCCTCGCGGGCGAACACTTCGCGCGCGGCATCCAGCAGGCGCTGGCGGGTGTGTGCTCGCCGGCGGGTGACGGGCTTGGGAGCGCTGCTCATGGTCACAGGAGTCTCTTCGATACACCGGTGTATTGGCAAACGACGCACGCCGAATGGATTGTCCGAAGTTGATTGACAGATCGCCCGGTGGTCAACACACTGTTCGATACACCGGTGTATCGACAGCCGAATGAGATCACCCGGGCCACAAAGGATCTTGCCTCCATGCGCGGAACTCCACGCCGTATTGCTTCACCTCGTTCGCGCCGGATCGGTGCATCCGTCAGCGCGATCGGACTCCTGCTGGGTCTGATGTCAGCGCTCGCTGCATCACCGGCCTCGGCGCACGTCGAACGGCCGTCCTACTGGCCGGATCCCAAGGCTGACTGCACAGTCGCTCCGTGCGCGGGCGGGAAGATCCCGACCATCCGAACCCTCGGCTCGGCACTCGATGCCTCCAAGCCGGGCGACACGCGTGTGGTCTGCAAGCCGGACTCCCTCAACCGGCTCAAGGCGGCGGTCGCCAAGGCGCGCAAGTCCGGCTACTACATCCGGCCCACCGATCGCCGCAGCTTCAGCTACACCGAGGCCAAGGCTCTGCTCGCCATCAACACCCAGTTGTTCGCCAAGTGCAAGTACAGGGAGATCCAGCCAGCGGTCACGGCTTCGAAAAACAACGACCGCGTCGTCATCATGCCGGGCCTCTATGAGGAGCCCACGTCGCGGGCGAAGCCCACGAACGACCCCGCGTGCAACAAGTACAAGACGTCGGCCGACAGCGGAGATCCCGGGGCGCTGTCGCACGACTATCAGTTGCACTGTCCCAACGACGCCAACCTCATTGCGGTGATCGGCCGCGGCCCCGACACCGGTGCCATCCCGAGCCCGCCGCGCGAAGACCGGCACGGTGTCCCCAACCCCGGCAAGTGCATCCGCTGCAACGTACAGCTCGAAGGTTCTGGCGTCAGCGCCGACGACGTCATCGTCGAGGTCGGCGACAAGAGAGCCGGCAACGGCGGGCCTTCCGCTGTCGGCCACGCCAAGCACGTCGGTATCTTCGTTGACCGGGCCGACGGCTTCGTGCTCCGCAACGTCACGGTGCGGCACGCGAACGAGCACGACATCTACGTGCTCGAAACCGACGGCTACGTTCTCGACCGGTTCAAGGTCTACTACGCCGGTGGATACGGCGTCCTGACCTTCGTCGGCGACCATGGCCTGGCGCAGAACTGCGACGCGGCCGGTCACGGCGACTCAGGCCTCTACCCCGGCTCCGGCGCCGACTCGACGACGTCCAAGCGCTACAAGGCGTTCTACCCGGAGGAGCGCTACAGCCAGATCTTCCGCTGGTGCGACAGCCGGCACAACACCGGTGGCTTCTCCGGCACGAACAGCCACGGAACTCTGATCACCGAGAACAACTTCTACGACAACTCCCTCGGCTTCACCACCGACGTGTTCACCGCGCCGGGCCACCCCGGCTTCCCCCAGTTCGGCAACACGGTGGAGAAGAACAACTTCTACAGCAACAACTTCAACGTGTTCGCCGAGGACTCCGACGTCAAGCCGTTCATCCCGGCGCCGGTCGGAACCGGCCTCTGGCTGGCCGGCGGCAACGAGAACATCGTGCGGAACAACCGGTTCTACGACAATTGGCGACGAGGCACGATGCTGTTCGCCGTGCCCGACGCGACGGTCTGCGGCCCCGAGCCGATCGGCAGCAACACCCCGGTCCCCGGCTGCAACCCGCTGGGCGTCTCCACGTCCTATGGGAACAAGCAGTACAACAACATCATGGGCGTCGCGCCCGACGGCACGGTCAAGCCGAATGGTGTCGATTTCTGGTGGGACGCCTTCCCGACCAACACCGGCAACTGCTGGTGGGGCAACAAGGCAGCTCCGGGCAAGAGGCTGGTCACCTCTCCCCTGCTGCTGCCCAACTGTGTCAACGGCACCTTGCCCGCAACGAGCATCGGCCTTGGCGACGTGCTCAACGAGGCCGAACTGGTGGCCTGCCTGGCCGGGTTCACCGTGGCCGGCTACCCCGAGGGCGACGCGAACACCTGCACCTGGACGACGACGCCTGAGCGGCCGACCGGCCAGACTCTGCTCCCGATCCTGAAGGAGGAGCAGCTCTCCCTCTTCGCCTCGATCTGTGCCCAGGGCCTGGCGGCACGCACGTGCAGCCCCTTGCTGAGCGCCTTGACGCTGCCCAGCAAGGAGATCCTGTCGATGCTCAAACCACCGGCGACCCCCACGAAGGCCACGGCCTCGACGGAGGACCCGCTCGGCACCTATACCTGCAGTTGGTGGCGTAAGGCCGACGACGAAGAGCAGCTGGGCATGGTGCAGCGCATCCGCGCCTTCGCCAGCGGCCGGGTCGACGGCACGAAGGCCAAGGGCTATGGCGCCGCCATGTCCGACGGCCGGGCCATGCAGTTGCTCGACGACCGGTGCAACACCTTCGAGGCGGGCAGCTACGCGTTGTACAAGCTCTACGGTGCCGCCGCGGCGTTCTCGGGGATGTCCTAGGGACCCTCGAGTTCGCTGCGGACACGGCCGACCCAGGTCGGTTCGGTGCCGTAGCGCTGCGGCTTGATCAGCCGACCGGCGGCGCAGTCGGCGACCAGTTCGGCCATGCGGCGATCACGGGTCGCCTCCTGCTTCGCCGACAGGACCCAGTGCTTGGCCACCTTGCGATAGGACGGCGTGGCGGCCGCCCAGAAGTGGGCCGCCCGCGGGTTGGAGTCGAGCAGCCGGGCGTAGTCGTCCGGCAGATCGCGCTCGGCAGACTCACTGGAGTAGATGCCGGAGCGGTCCGGCCGCCGGCGAGCGAACGCGGCGAGTCCGGCCGGCTGCATCCGTCCCTCGGCGGTCAGCTTCGCCACGAGCTCGATGTTGACATTGCTCCACACGCTGGTCGGCCGGCGCGGCGTCCAACGTTGACGAACCGCATCGTCGTCGATCCGCTCGGCACGTGAGTCGATCCAGCCGAAGCAGAGCGCCTCGGGAACCGCGTCCGCCCACGTCAGGCCGCGCGCCGGGACGTGCTTCTTGTACAAGCCCATCCAGAGTTCGGTGGCCTCGGCGTGGTTCTCCGCCAGCCACGCGCGGAACTCGGCAGCGTCGTCGAAGAAGATCGCCGGACGCTCACTGCTCCCGCCATGGTGCATACGACCAGCCTGCCAGCGGCGGTCGTTCAGTCCAGACCAAGGTCGGCCGGTGTCAACGGTCGGCCCGGGAGTGGGTCCACCGGGTTCGCCCGCAATGCGTCGAGGACCAGAGCCAGGATGCGCTGCGAGGCCATCGGAGCCGACTCGACGTGCGGGGCCATGATCTGGCGGGCGAGGAACACGAACGCCACCGCCACGTCCCCCGAACCGATGTCGGGGCGGACCGTGCCCTCGGCCTGCGCCTTCTGCACCACCTCGTCGAACACCGCAACCATCTTCCGCTTGAGGACGGCTGCCTCCGGATCGCCTTCGAGGATTGATCGCGCCCGTGGCAACTCCAGCGCAAATCGCATCGCGAGCCGGAGATGCTGTGACTGGCCGAAGATGCGGACCAACGCGTCCCAGCCGGTGCTCTCCTCCTTCGCCGCCAACTGCACCTCGGCCACGGTCTTGGCGAGATTCATCAGGGCGACTCCACGGATCAGCGCCTCACGATCGGGGAATCGCCGATAGAGCGTCCCGATGGCCACACCGGCTGCCGAGGCGATCTCCTCGACCGAGGCGTCCGGGCCGGTGGTGGCGAAGGCTTCTGCGGCGGCCACCAGGATGCGATCGCGGTTGCGTTGCGCGTCGGCGCGCAGGGCCGGTTCGGTCGCCACTGTGGTCCTCCTCACCTGTGATCCGCCCCGTGGTGGAGGTCGCCTGTCGCTAGTATAAGTGAGAGACGACCCTCTCAGTTATGCAGGAGCGTGATTTGACCCCGCCTCGATCATCCACCCGGTGGCAGCACAAACTCTTACCCGCTGTGGCCGGATTGGCCAGCCTGGGCCTGCTGGCGGCCTGCTCGTCGGCGGATTCGGCGCCGGTGACCGCTGCGGTCGAGCGGGTGTCCATGGCAACCGGCATCTCCTCGACCGGGTCGCTGTCGGCGGCGACCGAACAGAACCTCGGGTTCGCCAAGGGCGGCCAGTTGACCGCGGTCAACGTCAGAGTTGGTGACCGCGTGAAGGCCGGAACGGTGCTGGCTTCCATCGACCCGGTCCCGGCCCGCCAGGCGCTGGACGCGCAGCGTGCCCAGCTGCGCGCCGCTGAAGCCCAGTTGGACCGCGCCAAGGACTCCCCCGGCGTCGATGGTGCCGAGGACTCACTGTCCCAGGCGAAGGACGTCCTGTCGGCCGTCAGCGACCAGGTCGATCAGCAGGACGATGCCGACCGCGTGGCGATCTTCAACGCCGAACGGCAGCTGAGTGCCGACCAGAACGCCGCCACCGCGGCACAGAATGCGCAATCGGCGGCGTGCGCCGGAGGCTCGTCGCCGGACTGCGCCAGCGCTCAGGCGTCCTACGCGGCGGCTACCCAGCGACTCGTTGCTTCACAGTCCGCGCTGCGGACCGCCCAGCAGAAGCGCGAACTGGACCAGGCGTCCGGGCAGGTCTCCATCGAGAACGCACGACAGGCTGTCACCACTGCACGGAACACCGTCAACACCTCCAAGTCGGATCGCCCGCACACCATCGACCAGCAGCGGGCCCTGGTCACGGCAGCCCGCGCAGCGGTCGCCCAGGCCGAGCACGACCTGGCCAACACGACCCTGCGTGCCCCGGTTGCCGGGACGGTGACGGCGCTCAACGGAGCAGTCGGCGAGTATGTGGCAGCGAGCTCGGGGACGAGCGCACTCGCGCCGGGCACCGCTGCGAACATTCCCGGCGCCAGCGGATCATCGACCAGTGGATCCTCGGCCGGCTCCGTCGCGGCAGCCGCGGCATCGTCGGCGAGCCGGCCCGGCGGAACGCAGTTCCTGGTGCTGAGCGACATCGACCAGCTCCAGGTCGTCGCCATGTTCAACGAGAGCGACGCAGCCGAACTGCAGGACGACGCCATCGTCGAGATCACCTTCGACGCGCTGCCCGACGTCACCGTTCCCGGCACGATCGCCTCGGTTGCGCCCAGTGGCACGTCGGTGTCCGGGGTGATCAGCTACTACGTCACGGTGAACCTGGACGAGACCGACCCCCGCCTGAAAGCGGGTCAGACCGCAACGGTGAACGTCCTCACCGACGACGAGCAACCGGATGTCCTCACCGTGCCCAGCACCGCCGTGCGCACCGAGAACGGCGTCAGCCGGGTCACCGTGGTGGAGGGGGACCGGACTCGCACGGCCACCATCGAGATCGGCGCTGCGAGCGGCGGTCGCACGGAGGTCGTATCCGGTCTGCGCGAGGGGCAACGCGTGGCCCTGGCCCCAGCCAAGCAGGGAGGCAAGCAGCCATGACCGACGGCTCCATCGAAGAGGCATCCGTGCTCAGCGACGCGGCGGCACATGCGCAGGCACCGCTCGACGCACCGACCGACGAAGCACCCAAGCGGTCGCTGAAGCCGTCGACGCGCAAGGCGCTGACGATCATCGGCGTCGTGGCGATCCTCATGACCCTCGGCCTCGTCTACAACTACGTGATCGAGGGCCGCAAGTACGTCACCACCGAGAACGCCCAGATCGACGGCGACCAGATCTCGGTCAACGCGCCGAGCAGCGGCACCCTGACCGACTGGACGGCAACCCAAGGGACCGAGCTGCGCAGGGACCGCCTGGTCGGCCGCATCAAGATCCAGGGTGGATTCGTCCAGCCCCAGCAGCCGATCCGGGCGCCCGGTAACGGCACCGTCGTCGTCGATGACGGCGTCGAGGGAGCCTTCGTCACCGCGGGCACACCGCTGGCCATCGCCTACGACCTGTCGAAGGTGTACGTGACGGCACGCGTCGACGAGACCGACATCGACGACGTCCGGCCCGGACAGACCGTTGACATCGAGGTCGACGCCTTCCCGGACGCCGATCTCACCGGCATTGTCCGCGAGGTCCAAGGCGGGGCGGCCGGTGAGTTCTCTCCGTTTCCGCGGTCGAACACGGCCGGCAACTACCAGAAGGTCACTCAGGTCATCCCGGTCAAGATCGCCGTGGACGACACCCAGGGGCTCGGCCTCGTGCCCGGAATGAATGTCACGGTGAAGATCCACAAGGGCAACTAGGTGAACGAACAGAAGGAGCACGGCTGGGGGCTGCCCCTCCTCGTCCTCGTCTCCGGAATGTTCATGGCGGTGCTCGACACGAGCATCGTGAACGTCGCCGTCGCCACCATCGGAGCCGACTTCGGCGCGACCACCGACGAAGTCGCGTGGATCGTCACGGCCTTCACCCTGACCCTGGGCGTCGTCGTTCCCCTGTCGGCATGGCTTGCCGAACGATTCGGCCCGGCCCGCGTCTATGCCGCCGCACTGCTCGGTTTCGGCATCACGTCGGCGTTGTGCGGGTTCGCCTGGAACCTGGAAAGCCTGATTGCGTTTCGCGTGCTGCAGGCGATCCCCGGCGGCATCCTCCCGCCACTCTCGATGGCGATGCTCTACCGGATCGTCCCACCACCGAAGATCGGCCAGGCGATGGGGATGTACGGGATGGGCATCATCGTCGCTCCGGCCATCGGCCCCACCCTCGGTGGCTATCTCGTCGAGTACATCGACTGGCGCTGGATCTTCTTCATCAACGTGCCGGTGAGCATCGTTGCGACCTCCGCGGCGCTGACGATCCTGCCAAAGTTCGCCCCGAGCGGTCGCACGCGGTTCGACACCCTCGGCTTCGCCGCCATCGCCACTGGGTTCTTCGCGCTACTGCTGGCGTTGTCCGAAGGCGAGTCGTGGGGTTGGACGTCGTTCCCGGTGGTGGCCCTGGGGTGTCTTTCCATGGTCGCCCTGGCCATCTTCGTGGTGTGGGAGCTGGAGATCGACCATCCGCTTCTGGACCTGCGCGTCTTCCGTTCGTGGGAGTACGTCAACTCGCTGATGATCATCTCGGTCCTCTCGATCGGCATGTTCACCGTGCTCTTCTACATCCCGGTGTTCCTGCAGGTCGCCCAAGGCCTGGGTGCGTTCGAGGCCGGCTTCGTCCTACTGCCGCAGGCGCTCATCATGGCGGTGATGATGCCGCTCGCCGGACGCATCTACGACCGGATCGGACCGCGGTGGCCGGCGCTCGTCGGCCTGGCGATCTGCACCTGGGGCACGTTCCTCCTGCACGACATGACACCTGACACTCCGCGCCACACGATCGCTCTCGTCCTCATGTTCCGGGCGGCCGGCATGGGGCTGGCCATGATGCCGATCATGACCGGCGGGCTCGCAGCCGTGCCGGCGGCCCTGGTCCCGTCCGGCAGCGCGTTCAACAACGTGGTGCAGCGGGTGTCAGCCGGCCTGGGCTTGGCAATCCTCGGCGCCATCCTGAGCACGGCGAACGCCCAGTTCCTCGCCGACCGAGCTGGTCTGACCGCCGATGGCACGCCGATCCCGTCGCTCGGACCGGGCGAGACCGGCCAGATGCTCGGCGGCTACGTGGCGTACACCCGGATCGCCAATGAAGCATTCGTGGACGCCCTCGACAACGTCATGATCATCACCACCGTCGTCACCGCGGTCGGCCTCGTCCTGGCGTTGTTCCTTCGAACCGGCGCAAAGGACCATTCGCTGGACGGCGAGAACGCCGGTGCCGGGCCCGCCATGGCGGTCGACTGAGTCGACTGGGCCCGCCGTCTCGGCAGCCTTGCCTCAGGCCTGCAGCGCCGGGTAGTCGGTGTAGCCGGCTTCGCCGCCGCCGTAGAAGGTTGCCGGGTTCGGCGGATTGAGCTCCGCCCCCACCCGTAGCCGCTCCGGGAGGTCGGGGTTCGCGATGAAGGACCGACCGAAGGCCGCCGCATCGATGAGACCGGCCTCAAGCAGGCGCTCGGCCTTCTCCACGGTGTAGTTGCCGGCACCGATGATGACGCCGTCGTAGGCCTCGCGCAGGCGACGCCGGAAACCGTCTTCGATCTTCGGGCCACCGGCCCAGTCCGGCTCGGAAAGATGCAGGAAGCCGAGCCCGCGCGCCGCGAACTCCGACGCGAGATACAACGCCATCGGTTCGTCGCCGTCCTCGAGTCCGTTGAAGGCGCCGAACGGGGAGATCCGGATCCCCACGCGCGACGGCTCCCAGGCTCCGATGGCAGCATCGACGGCCTCGAGGACGATGCGGCCGCGGTTCTCCTGCGATCCGCCGTAGGCGTCGTCACGATGGTTGCTCGACGCGCTCATGAACTGGTGCAGCAGGTAGCCGTGGGCGCCGTGCAGCTCGACCAGGTCGAAGCCGGCGGTGCGGGCGTTCTCGGTCGCCCGACGGTAGTCGTCCACCGTTTGGCCGATCTCGGCCACGGTCAGCGCCCGCGGCGTGGGGCAGTTCACCCGGGTCGGGCTGCCGTCGGCGCCCCGGATCGTGGTGCGGTTGGTGAAAGGCTCCGCCGATGCCGAGACCGGCAACTCACCGTCGTGGAAGGACTCGTGCGAGACGCGTCCGACATGCCACAGCTGCGCCGCGATCACGCCGCCCTCGGCGTGTACGGCATCGGTGACCTTCGCCCAGCCGGCCACCTGGTCCCGGCTGTAGATGCCCGGGGTGTCCATGTACCCCTTGCCGATGGGCGAGATCTGCGTGCCCTCGGTCACGATCAGTCCGGCGCCCGCACGCTGTCGGTAGTACTCGACCATCAGGTCGTTCGGGACGTCACCGGGCGGCGTGGCGCGCATGCGCGTGAGGGGCGCCATGACGACGCGATTGGCCAATTTCAGGTCGCCCACCGACAGAGGCTCGAAGAGAGAGGTCACGGTTGGCCCAACCTCGTTCGTCGGGCGCGTATTCCGGCGCCCGACGAACTGAGTCAGGGCCGTTACGCGGCCAGCGCCTCCCGGAAACCTTCGAGGATGCGCGATTCGACGCGTGAAACCTGCATCTGGCTGATGCCGATCCGCTTGCCGACCTCGCTCTGCGTCATCCCTTTGAAGAAGCGGAGGATGATCAGTTTGCGGTCACGCGGCGCCAACTTCTCGAGCAGCGGCCAGATGACGACACGGGCCTCGGCTTGGCTGAATCCGGGGTCGAAGTCACCGGTGACGTCCCCGACGGTCTGCGCCTGCTCGTCGACCCCACGCGGCCGGTCCAGGCTGTCCGGTCGGTAGCAGTGATCCGCCCCGCGCGCGGCGCACACGGTCTCGGTGTCGAATCCGGTGAGCTCCGCCAACTCCTCGGGGCTTGGGTCGCGACCCAGATCGTTGCTCAGGTCCGACTGGACGTTGTTGATCGCCAGCCGGGCTTCCTGGATGCGGCGCGGTGGGCGCACCATCCAGCCCATGTCCCGGAAGTAGCGCTTCAGTTCGCCGCGGATGCTCGGCACCGCATAGGCGAGGAAGGAGTTTTCACCCGCGCCGTGGAAACGGCGCATGGCCTGGACAAGCGCGGTTCGGGCCACTTGACGCAGGTCGTCCATCGGAACACCGCGGCCGCCGTAGTGCGCGGCCAGCCGGTCGGCGACCGGGAGTGTCCGAGCGATGATTTCGTCGCAGAGCCGCTGGCGCTGCGCTCGTTGTGCCGGCGTCTGGCCGGTGAGTTCGTCCAGCTGTTTCAACAACTCGACCGTCGGCGGTTCGCCGTCGTTCGTGAAGTCGGTGGACGACTTCGAATGGTGCGAGGTTGTGCCGTTCATTGCCCGGCTCCTCTGAGGAGGCGGATCCCTCACGGCCGACTGTGTGACCGTGGACCCGCACTTCCGTTCTACTCCCCTGTCGGGTCAGGAGCAATCAGCTCAGCGTCCCACCGCCCGCTGCAGCTGGGCCTTGTTCATCGTCGATCGGCCCTTGATGCCTCGACGTTTTGCCTCGGCGTACAGCTGGGCCCGCGTCCGCCCGCCTTCGCCCGGGTGCGAGCGGAGCCCACCGCGTCGGCTGGACGACAGGTCCTCGGCCGAGGTGCGCGACGCCTCCTTCGCCTCGCCGTGACGAGCACGTTCCTTGTTGACTGTGCGCGCGGCGATCTCCTCCGATTCGTCGGTGCTGTGGCCGCGCTCGCGCAACGACTTCTTGATGTGGTCGTACTGCCGTTCTCGCTTCTTGCTCCAAGCTTTCTGTGGCATGGCTGCCTCCGCTGATCGACGGTCTTTTCGACCCCCTACCCACCGTCCGCGCCGACATGCCCGCGGGCGGCGTGCCGGATGCACGCTGCATGCCTCACGCCGACGTGGGTAGTCGACCAACGTCCGAAAGACACACACACGACGACCCAGGAGGACTCCATGGGCGACATTGAGAACAAGACGAATGAATGGAAGGGCGAGGTCAAGGAGACCGTCGGCGACCTGACCGACAACGAGGATCTCCAGGCCGAAGGTGCCACCGACAAGGCCAAGGCGAAGACCGCCCAGACGGTCGAGAACGCCAAGGACAACCTTGAGGACGCGGGACACGCGGCCAAGGAGAAGGTCAAGAACGCCTTCGATCGATGAGCACCACATCCATCATCGCGGCCGGCCTCGGCCTGCTGCTGCTCGTCGCGGCGGGCGTCGTGATCCTCTGGATCGTCGACGCTCGCCGTGCCGAGCGCGTGGCCGGCGACCCCGAGCGAGTCGAAGGACAGACCTCCCCGAGCCAGAGCCGCCGCCGGTGGTCACGCACCAGCCACCGCTGACACCCAGCGGGCGCGATGGCGGCGGGAACGTCGTCGTTGACGAGAAGCGCCTCACGCGCAACTGGAGCGAGCTCCTTCAGGAATTGCGGGTCGCCCAGACCGGCACCCAGATCCTGACCGGCTTCCTGCTCACCCTGCCGTTCACGCCGCGTTTCGCTGAGCTGGGCACCCGGGAGGAGATCATCTACCTGGCCACCCTGGTGGGCTCGGTCGCCACGACCGGCCTCATCATCGCGCCGGTCGCCTTCCATCGCCTGCTGTTCCGGCAACAGCAGAAGCCCTGGTTGGTTGCGGCGGCCGACATGACCGCGAAGATCGGCCTACTGCTGCTGGCCGTCACGACGTCTGGCGTCGTCATGCTCGTGTTCGACATGGTCGTGTCGTGGCCGGCCGCGCTGGTCGCCGCCTCCGTGGCCTTAGTCAGCCTCCTGGCTCTGTGGGTGGCAACACCCTGGCTGGCCACCCGAAACGGAGACGAAGACCTCGATTCAGTCAGGAAGACTGCGCTGTGAGACGAGCAGCTGAGCCACGTCCCGCAGCTTGATGTTCTTGTTCTGCGAGTAGCGCAACAGGACGGCAAACGCCTGGTCCGCGGTCAGATCGAACCGCTCCATCAGGATGCCCTGCGCCTGGCCGACCAGCTTGCGGGCATCGATCGCCAGCCAGAGGTTCTCGGCCCGGCGCGCCGCCGCCAACGCGACCGCGGCATGCCTGGCAAGGAT
The DNA here is from genome assembly GCA_035281505.1 of Aeromicrobium sp. GTDB lineage: Bacteria > Actinomycetota > Actinomycetes > Propionibacteriales > Nocardioidaceae > Aeromicrobium. The sequence goes on from DATEDT010000142.1 coordinate 25,974, forward strand.
TGCGGCCACGGCTTCGTCGTCGGCATCGAATGCGTCCGGCTCGCTGTGGAAGAGGTTCAGCGTCCCCAGGTCACTTGAGCCCGTCGTGAGCCGCGCCGTCAGCACGCTGCGCACGCCGCGTTCATCCAGACAACGGGCCCACTTCTCCCAGCGCAGGTCGTACCGGGTGTCCGCCACCCGCACGATGTGGTCGTCCAACTGCTCCAGACCAGGGCCTTGGCCGCAGCTGACGTGGAACTGGTCCAACTCCTCGACCAAGGGGTCGGTGGCGGCTGCCGTCTCGACCGTCTGGTCGCCGTGAACGAGCATGACACCGGCGTACTGGCAGTCGACCGCCCTGAGGGCGTACTGAACGATCAAGTCGACCGTTTCGACGACGGTCGCCTCCTCGTGCAGTCGCACCGCCAGCTCGGCGAACTCCTCCGCTGTGAGGTCAGGCATCTACGGCCTGGCCTGGGTCCGCCTGCCAGATGTCCGCATGGCCGGAGTGCGACCGGGTAAGCGGCGGACAAGGAACGTTGTGCCCACGGAAAGGATTCGACATGACTTTGTACCCCTCGGACGGCGGGACACTGACAGGAACTCCCGACAAGGATTACAACATCCTATGGTTCACCGAAGCCTGCCTGAGCAACGTCCTCCGACTGGACCAGTACATCGCCGACGCGGTCGACGCGCAGGACCACGAGTTGGTCGAGTTCTTCCAGCGCGCGCAGCGCGAGAGCCGCAAGGGTGCCGACGAGGCCAAACAGCTGCTGGCCGCCCGGATCGCGGCCTGACCCGGCGGCCCCGCGTGAACACCTCCGCGTCGTCTCCGTGCGAGGCACGCCCGGATCCGCACGAGAAACCGCCACCGGAGTCCGAGGAGGACTTGCAGCCGAAGGATCCCGGCGAGATGCCGCTCGAGCCACAGGACCCGGTACGGCCGCCGGACCCGGCGAGCTAGTCGCCAACCTTCAGGGCCGTGGTCGCCGGACCTTCGATGACCTCACCTGATGCCGTGAAACGTGAGCCGTGCAGCGGACAATCCCAGCTGTCCTCGGCGTCGTTCCAGCACAGGACGCCGCCGAGATGCGTGCAGAGCGGCCGCGCCCGAGAAACCCGCGCCGGCAGCGAATTGACCATTCGGGCCGCCACCCCGACATTGAAGGCGGCGAGGTCGACGACGGCCCTGCCGTTGGCCGGCCCGCGCATGTGCTCCGCCCACACGGGCACCTCACCCAACGTATCGGCGCTGATGGTGAGCGCGGCGGCAACCGCATTGGTCATGCCCCACTTGCCGTAGCCGGTGGCCACGTGGACCCGGCCGTTCGTCCACGGCAGCACGCCCACCTCCGGGACTGCGTCGAACGGCGCATAGTCCTGGGCCGCCCAGGAGAAGTCCTCGGTCGCGTCGGGGAACGCAGCCGACGCCCATGCCCGCAGCCCGTCCAGGTGCTGCTGGGGAGAGTCGGCCCGCCCGGTGACGTGTCCGTGGCCGCCGACGAGGACCAGCCCTCGTTCCGGTTCGTCGCGCACCGAGACCGTGGGCTGGTCGAGGGACAGGAACATCCCATCCGGTGGCTTCGCACCGGACAGCGCGATGACGTAGGACCGCTGCGCCTGCAAGGTCGCGAAATGAAAGCCCCGATCGAGAATCGGCGAGCCGGTGGCGAGAATGACGTGCGTGCTGGCGACCTCGCCACCGTCGGCGAGGCGGACACGAACCGGGCCGCCGGACAGGTCCACGTCGACGACGCGGCGGTACGTGCACACGGCTCCGCCGTGCTCCTGGATCTGGCTCGCGAGCGCCTCCGCCAAGGCGATCGGGTCGACCTGCGCCTGATCCGGCAGCACGATTGCGGCCTCGACGTCGAACGGCGCGTCCTCATGCGTCGACCACGTCGATTCGAGCCCGAGTCGCTGCTCGACCTCGAACTCGCGCTCAAGCTCGGGAATGGATTCGGCTGAGCTGGCGAACGTCACCGCGCGACGAGCCTGCGCGGGCACGCCGTGGGTCGCGCAGAATCGGAGCAGCCAAGCTTGGCCCTCCCGGTTTGCGTCGAGATAGGCCGCCGCAACGTCGTCGGTATGCCGCCGGGCCACCGCGCTGAGCCGGGTTCCTTGCAGCAGGCTGACTTTGGCCGAACTCGATCCGGTCGTGCCGCCGCCGACGTCGTGCGCCTCGAGGACGGCCACCCGCCGCCCGGCACGCGCCAGCAGCAGACCAGTCACCAAGCCGGTGATTCCGGCGCCGATGACGAGATCCTGGACGTGATCGGGCACGGCGTCGGCCACGATCGCCGACGGACGATCTCGCCACACGGATCCGAACACCGACATGGTCCCCGGCTACCCGTTCCCGCCGGTGGGTATGCGTTTGCCCGCGGAGGACGACGGGTATCTGGCTGAGGTGCCCGCCTTCCAGGAACAACGCGAAGTCCTGAAGTCCGTCGCGACCTCGCTGAAGCGGGAGTCCATCCCGTTCGCGCTCGCCGGCGGATATGCGGTGTGGGCGCGAGGCGGGCCGGAGAGCGATCACGATGTCGACTTCATCATCCGCCCGGACGATGCCGACGCCGCGCGCAAGACACTCTTGCGGGACGGCCACGACCCGGTCGACTCGAACGAGGACTGGCTGGACAAGGTGGGCTTGCACGGCATCGTCGTCGACGTCATCCATCGACTCCCGATCGGCGAGGTCAGCGACGAACTGCTCGGCCGCTGCGACCAGCTCAGCGTGGATTCGGTGCGGATGCTCGTCATGCAGCCGACCGACCTTCTGCTCTGCCGCCTGCTCGCACTGGGCGAGAATGCCTGCGACTTCGCCCCACTGCTCGGCTGGTCCCGCTCGCTGCGCGAGCAGATCGACTGGACGACGGTGCGGCGCGAAACCGCGGGCAATCCGTTCGCGCGCGCGTTCCTCGGCCTACTTGCCGATCTCGAGGTGGTCGTGCCGTGACCAGCCGTGACGGCTGCCTGCGGATCGCCGCCGTCGGCGACGTCCACATGGCCGATGACCTCCGCGGTCGTTACGCGCCCGCCCTTGCCGAGTTGAGCGGGCAGGCCGACGTCCTGCTGGTCGCCGGCGACCTGACCCAGCACGGCACCCTCGACGAGGCAGCGGCCTTCGCCGAGGAGTTTGCCGCCGCGAATGTCCCGGTGGTCGTAGTCCTGGGAAATCACGACCACCACTCCGGCCTGGACGAGGAGATTGCCGAACTCATCCGGCGGGCGGGCATTGCCGTGCTCGAAGGCGAAGGGGTCCTGCTGGACACCCCCCGCGGACGACTGGGAGTGGCCGGCGCCAAAGGCTTCTGCCTCGGGTTCACCGGCCGGTGCGCCGCCAACTTCGGTGAGACGCAGATGAAGGCCTTCACCCAACACGGGATCGACAGCGCCGGCTTGCTTCGGCACGGCTTCGACGCCCTCGATCGCGCCGAGCCGGCCGCGGACGTGCGCGTCGCACTGACACATTTCGCGCCCACGACGTCGACCCTCCGTGGCGAGCCGGCCGAGATCTGGCCATTCCTGGGGAACCACCTGCTGGGTGAGGTGATCGACGCGTCTGGCGCCGACTTCGCGGTGCACGGCCACGCACACGCCGGCTCCGAGCGCGGCAGGACCGAAGGCGGAACCCCGGTACGCAACGTCGCCCAGCCGGTGATTCGCAGCGCGTATCGAATCTACGAGATACCGGTGAGGGTGACCGCCGCATGAGCGAACACACCAACCAGCGCGTCGAGCAAGCCATTGCCAACGATGCCCGGACCCACGAACTCGGCGTACGCATCGAGTGCATCGACCGCCGCGTCCTCGTGCGTGGTCAGGTCGCCAGCCGGGAGCGTCGGGCCGCCGTCCTGACCGTCGTGCGAGAGCAGCTGCCGGAGGCGGAAATTGTCGACCATCTGCGACTGAGCGACGCAACCCAGCCGCCGTCGCGCACCGAGACCATCGAATGAAGGAGCTGGACATGCTGGGAAAGAAGCCACGAACCACGAAGAAGAGCCGGGCAACGCTGGCGGCCTGCGCCGTTGCGTCGACGGTGGCAGCCACCGCTGCGTACCGGCGCCGCAATGCCCGCCGACAGACCGGCAACCACGGCGACACCACCGACCATGACGTCGCCACCAACCGGTCCGGAGCCGGTCAGGGGGCCGGCGTTGGAGAACCGCAGCCGCTCTGAACGAATGCCGGACGGGCAACCGGGTACTCCCGCGCGCGGGAGGCGGTGAACATGCCCAACATCGTCAGGTATATGGCGGCAGTGTGCGCTCCCACCATGGCAATTGTCGCTCGACTCATCGATTCGCCCGACGACCGCCGGGATCGCGCCCGCCTCGCCGAACTCACCCGGCTGCAGCGGCAATTGCGCGGCCCACAGCGCTGAGTCACGTCTCACTCATGCCGTGCCCGGGAGCGGGTACCGAAGAGGCAAGAACAAAACGAGATACGACGAGAAGCGAAAGGAACATCGCATGAGCGTCATCGAGAAATCCATCGAGGTCGAGGTGCCCCGTCGCACCGCGTACGACCAGTGGACCCAGTTCGAGACCTTCCCGGAATTCATGTCTGGCGTGGAGCACGTTCGACAGCTGGACGACAGCCACCTGCATTGGGAGGGCGAGATCGCCGGCGTCAAGCGGGAGTGGGACGCCGAGATCGTGCACCAGGAGCCGGACGAGCGCGTCACATGGCGTGCGACGAGCGGCGCCAAGAACGACGGAACCGTGTCGTTCGGTTCCATCGGCCCGGACCGCACGCAGGTCACCATGCGGCTCGACTTCGAGCCCGAGGGCTTTGCCGAGAAGGCTGCCGACGTCCTCCATCTGGTGGACCTGCAGGTCGATCGTGACCTGCACAACTTCAAGGAATTCATCGAACACCGCCAAGCCGAAACCGGCGCTTGGCGCGGCTCGGTGAAGCCGACCGGCGGCGTCGACCCTGGTCCTGAGCAAACCCTGTAGAGCCCACACCATGGCGAACAAGCCCAGCGGTCGGTTGCCATCCGGCGTCTCCGGCCGTCTGGGCTTGTTCGACCGCTTCGCGAGCGGAGTGGGGCGACTCGTCAGCCGAGCGCCCTTCTTCGTCGCGGCGGTGGCGATCACCGTCGCGTGGCTCATCGAAGGTGTGGTCAAGATGGCCGCCAACGGGCCCCGGGCATTCCTGGACCAGACCTACCAGCTCCAGATCAACACCGTGACGACCGTCATCACCTTCCTGCTCGTCGCACTCCTGCAGAACACCCAAGCCCGCGACAACGAGGCGCTCCAGGAGAAGCTGAACGCGATCGCCGAAGGGCTGAGCGTCCTGATGGACAAAGTGCATTCGGACGAGAAGGACGAGCTGCGGGACGCTCTGCGCGAGCTACGGGACGCGGTCGGCCTCGAAGACAAGGTCGGCGCCGACGACCAGGGATGAGCCGGTCACTCCTCCTCGGGCTCCTCGCCCGAGCGCCAGGACTGGCCGAGAATCGTGGTCCAGCCGTGCACCAGGAGGTCCCACTCCTCCACGCACAGGGGCGCCCGGTCCTCGGTGAGCGGATCGTCGTCGACGAGGTGCTCCCAGGCCTGTGGGTCCGAGCCGTACAACCAGCACAGCAGATTGGCCTCGCGTTGCCCATCGGCGGTGTGTTCGTCGTCGGCAACCTGCTCGTACAGGTCCTGCGACAACGCGTACTCGAACGCCTGGGCCAGCACGATGTCGGGATCGTCGAGACCCTCGACCGCCTGCCACACCACGAACTGGTCCGCGACATCCTCCTCGCGGCCGGTGACCGGCAGGTCGCGTAGGTCGATCGCCGCGTGCGCAAGCTCGTGCAGGAGGGTCGCGGCAGCGTCGTCCAGCACGGTCGCCATGAGGTCCTCCTCACCGGCGTCCTTCATCTCCTTACGGACCTCGGCGAAATCCTGGACGCAGAAGTCGACCCGACGGTCGAAGTACTGGGTGCCGTCCTTGCACGACCGCACGCGCACGGTGACGTCCTCGGTCAGGCCGGCGATCTTCTCGACCCGGGCGGCCACCTCCTCCAGCCTGCCGCTGGTGCGCAGCGCCTTCTGCAGGGGAGCAAGCTGGTGGGGAACCTTGCGATATTCGATGCGAACTTCGCCGGCAGCGTCGGGCGCGGGCGCGTTGCCGCATCCGGCGAGCAATACTCCAGCAAGAGCGAGTCGAACGATGCGCCCTCGCCGGCCCGCGGCATTCATGGCGGGAGTATCTCGCAGCATGCGACGTCGCGGGGCGAACGCCGTCAGACGTCGCTGATGCGAATGCCGGTGTGGGCCTTGTACCGCCGGTTCGCGCTGATCAGGTTGGCCGTAAGGGCCTCGACCTGACGAGCGTTCCGTCGACGTCCGCCGAAGACCCCGCGGACGCCGGGAATCGTGTCGGCCAGGGCCTGGACCAGGTCGGTTGCTTCGCGCTCGTCGCCGAGCACGAGCACGTCGGTGTCCAACGGCTTGCCCTCGGGATCGTCGAGCAACACCGCACTCAAGTTGTGGAACGCCCCGACGACGGTCGACTCGGTCAGGATGGCCGCGGCCTGCTGGGTGGCCGAGCCCTCGGCCACGTCCAACGCGAAGGCGCCCTGCTTGTCGAATCCCAGCGGATTGACGCAGTCGACGACGATCTTGCCGGCCAACGCCGGGGCGAGCTCCTGCAGGAGTTCGCCGTGTCCGTCCCAGGGCACCACGACGAGGACGACGTCCCCGGCCTCGGCCGCGCTGACGTTGTCGGCGCCGCTCACCGGTCGGCCGGTCGCCTCGCTGAGCTCGGTCGCGACGCCGGCCGCCCGCTCGGCGCTGCGGCTACCCACGATGACGTCGAGGCCGGCGGCGGCGAATCGACGGGCGAGGCCGCGTCCCTGCGGTCCGGTGCCGCCGAGCACTGCCACGCGGAGGTCGGCGGGAAACGCGCCGGTTCCCGGAGTCGTGACTTCAGGAGGCATGCGGTGTCCCAACTGTCTGGTCGTCTTGTCGATGGTGTCGGCCCGAGTGTGCCAGACTGATATTGACACCATTACTGTAACGGTTTGCGGAGGGGTCCTTGATGGCGGCATCGGAGGAGTTGACGGTCGAGGAGCTGAGCTCTCGCACCGGCATCAGCGTCCGGAACCTTCGCTTCTACACCACCAAGGGACTGGTTCCTCCCCCGACGAAACGGGGACGCACGGCGGTCTACAACCGCGAGCACGTTGCGCGCTTCGAGTTGCTGCAGGAGCTGCAGGGCCACGGATTGAGCCTGTCCGCGATCGAGCGGTTCTTCGAAGGCATCCCCACCGATGCGACTCCGGAACAGATCGCATTGCACCGCGTGACGCTTCGACCGTTGGCCACCTCCGAGGCAGCGGTGGTCGACCGCCGCGAGCTCGACGCGCGCGCAGGTCGGCGCCTCAGCAGCAACGAGCTCAAGACGCTCACCACGCTGGGTGCCATCCAGCCGGCCGAGGGCACCAAGTTCTCGGTCTACGACGGCCGGTTGCGCGCGGCGCTCGGCATGATCGACCGGGGAATGCCCATCGATGTCGTGCTGGCCACCGGCGAGATCTACCGCCGCCATGGGCAGGCGATGGCGGCCGAGCTGGAGAAGCTCTTCCGGGAATCGCTGTGGCCGGCGTACCGGGCCGGCGAGATGCAAGCCGATCAGCTGCTCGCGATGCTCGACAACTGGGAGCAGGCCGGCGCGGCGATCGTCGTCGAGGCGTTCAGCGATGCGATCACAGACGCCCGCCGCGCAATCGTCGCCCGGCGCGCGGGCGCCGATGCGGCGAGCGCCTGACCATCCCTGACACTCGTACTGTCAGGCTGCTACGTTCCCCCCCATGGAAATCACTGGATCCAGCGCAATCGTCACCGGTGGTGCGTCGGGCATCGGCGAGGCCTGCGCCCGCGCGCTCGCCGCGAAGGGTGCCACCGTCGTCATCGCCGACCTCAATGCCGAGAAGGGCACCGCCCTCGCCCAGGAACTCGGCGGAGCCTTCGCCCGCGTCGACGTCACGAACACCGACGACCTCAAGGCAGCCGTGGAACAGGCTGACGCACTCGCCCCGTTGCGCGTCCTGGTGAACTCCGCCGGCATCGGCTGGGCCCAGCGGACCATCGGTCGCGACGGTTCGTTCGAGTCGGCCCACGATCTCGACGCATACAAGAAGGTCATCGCGATCAACCTGATCGGCACCTTCGACGCGATCCGGCTGGCCGCGACTGCCATGAGCCGGCACGAGCCGACTCCGTCGGGCGAACGTGGCGCCATCGTCAACATGGCCAGCGTCGCCGCGTTCGACGGCCAGATCGGCCAGGCCTCCTACTCGTCGTCCAAGGGCGGCGTCGTCGGCATGACCCTTCCGGTCGCCCGCGATCTCGCTGCGTCCGGGATCCGGGTCAATACGGTGGCGCCCGGCCTGATCGACACGCCGATCTACGGCGAGGGCGAGGCCTCGGAGCAGTTCAAGGCGAACCTGGGCAAGAACGTCCTGTTCCCGAATCGCCTCGGGCTGCCCGAAGAGCTCGCCAGCATGACCGTCGAACTGGTCACCAACTCCTACATGAACGCCGAAGTCGTCCGCGTGGACGGCGGGATTCGGATGCCTCCCAAGTAGGCCAGTGCACCGGTGCTGAGGTGCCGGTGATCAGGCCAGCGGGTCGCTGAGCGAGAAGGTGCCCGACTCGATGACGGCACCCGCGTGCAGTCCGGGGCGGAGCCAGGAGGCCAGCGGGCCGTCGGAGACGACCTCGACCCGGATCAACGCCGGACGCATGGTGCCCCGGCCCGTCATCAGGCATGGCCGGACGACGCCGTCCGCGAACTCCTGGCGCACCTGAGCCGAAGTGCCCCGGGTGACGCGCGGCCCGACGGCCACGGGCGTCGCTTCGACGCGCCACCGCACCGGCCCCTCGGACCACCCGGCGATCGTCTTTTTCGGGCCGATCTCCCCGTCGAAGCTGGCCAGCGTCTTCGGCATCGACCAGTTGGTTCGCCCACCGACAAGACTCGCCTCGGAGTCGACAGCCATGAACGTCACCGATCCCCAGGGCTTCCGACCCTCGTGGGAAGCCACTTGGCCGAACACCTCGTCGTACGGACCGACCGGCGTGTCCTCGTAGCGGACGAATCCGCCAACCGTTGCCAGCGCTCGGGCGTGGCGCAGTCGCGCCGGGAGTGCCGCTTGCGCCGCTTTGCCGCCGCGACCGCTCCACACCAGGCCGGAGAACCGGCACTCCCACGGCGCGGGCGCCAGGTTGTCGGGGAGGCGCGCGAGGAGCTCGTCGGAGAGAGCGGTCTCCGGCACACCCGGAACTCCGGTGATCTCGGTCCTGGTCACTGCTGGGCCGCCGCCCCGGACGCGATCAGGTCATCGACGTTGGTGACGCCCCACGCTTCCAGCGCGGCCTTCGTGTCGGCACCCGGCCGTGATGGGCCGGTGGTCAGCGTGGGCTCGGTGCGGGAGAAGCGTGGCGCCGGTGCCGGCTGGACGTGTCCCTCGTGCTCGACGAAGACGCCGCGCGCCGCGATGTGCGGGTGCTCGACCGCTTCGCTCAGCGGCAGGATCGGGGCCACACATGCGTCGGTGCCGTCGAAGAGTTCGGCCCACTCCGCCTGCGTGCGCGACAGGAATGTCCGGGTGAGGGTCTCGCGTGCCGCGACGGGGTCCATCGCGGTCTCCGGCGGAAGCTCGAGCAGGCGGAGGAGCTCGGCATAGAACTGCGGCTCCAGCGAGCCGACCGACATGTGTCTGCCGTCGGCGGTCTCGTAGATGGAGTAGTTCGGGATGCCCCCGTCCAGCATGTTCGCGCCGCGCGTCTCGGTTCCGACACCGCCGGCCATCATTGCGGCCCACATCATGTTGAGATGCGCCGTTCCGTCGACGATGGCAGCGTCGATGACCTGACCCTTGCCACTGTGCTGGCGCTCGACGAGAGCGGCGAGGACGCCGATGGCGAGGTACGTTGATCCGCCGCCGAAGTCACCCACCTGGTTCTGGGCGAAGTGCGGCTTGTTCGGGTCCTGACCGGTGGCGTGCAAGGTGCCGGTGATGGCGATGTAGTTCATGTCGTGGCCGGCTGCATGCGACCAGGGACCGGTCTGCCCCCAGCCGGTCATCCGCCCGTAGACGAGGCCAGGGTTGCGCTCCAGGCAGACATCGGGTCCCAGCCCCATGCGCTCGGTCACCCCCGGGCGCATGCCCTCGAGCAGCACGTCGGCCTGTTCGACCAGGTCCAGCACGACCGCGACGGCAGCCGGGTCCTTCAGGTTCAGGGCAATACTCGGTCGGCCCCGGGTGAGGAAGTCGGTGTCCACCGGCATGCCCGTTCCCGCGCCTCCCGGGCGGTCGATCCGGATGACGTCCGCGCCCAGGTCGGCGAGGATCGTCGCCGCATGGGGGCCGGGGCCGATCCCGGCGAGCTCGACCACCTTCACTCCGCGCAGCGGACCCGTACCCTGCCCCAACTCGTATGTCATGACTAGCGATCCTGACACCATCGCTGTCAATCTGCCAACCCGCCCCACCTGCACTGCCGGTCCATTGACAGGGGCCCGCTCATCCTGGATGCTGACAGTGTTACTGTCATCGTCAGTCCTGCACGGAACGCACTGAGAAAGGCAGCCATGAAGCTCTCCAGCGCCCTGATGTACGCCGGGAACCCCCGCGACGCCGCCGACCAGGTCAGCGCACTCGAGAAGGCCGGCCTGGACACGATCTGGGTGGCCGAGGCCTACGGGTTCGACTCCCCCACGCTGATGGGCTACCTGGCCGCCAAGACCGAGACCATCGAGATCGGCTCGGCGATCCTCAACGTCTACTCGCGGACGCCGGGCGCCCTGCTGCAGACGGCCGCCGGCCTGGACAACGTCAGCGGCGGCCGGGCCATCATCGGTCTCGGCGCCTCCGGCCCACAGGTGATCGAGGGCTTCCACGGTGTCCCGTACGCGAACCCCCTGGGCCGCACCCGGGAGATCATCGAGCTCATCCGCAGTGGCCTGCGCCGTGAACCGCTGGTGCACGAAGGGACCTTCACCGTCCCGCTGACGAAGGAGAAGGGCGCAGTCACCGGCCTCGGCAAGCCGCTCAAGCTCCTCGTCACCCCGGAACGCTCGTCCATCCCTCTCTACATCGCGGCCCTCGGCGAGAAGTCGGTGGCCGGCTCCGCCGAGTATGCCGACGGCTGGATCCCGTTCCTGTACCACCCGGAGAAGGCGGCATCGGTCTGGGGCGAGTCGCTCGCGAAGGGCGCGGCCAAGCGCCACGAGGGACTCGCTCCCCTGGAGGTCGTCGCCGGCGGCATGGTCGCCATCGGCGAAGGCCCGGAGACCAAGGCGCTGCTCGACTTCGCCCGTCCCCTGTATGCGCTGTACATCGGCGGCATGGGAGCCAAGAGCAAGAACTTCTACAACACGCTCTTCCGGCAGTACGGCTACGAGAAGGAAGCCGACGAGATCCAGGATCTCTACCTCAGCGGCAAGAAGAAGGAGGCCGAGGCGCTCCTTCCGCTCGACTTCCTGGAGGCGACGAACCTGGTCGGCCCGGAGTCGTACGTCAAGGAGCGGATCGCCGCCTACCGCGAGAGCGGCGTCACCAACCTGCAGATCATGCCCGCCGCCGACGACGCGCCCGCGCTCGTCACCCGGATGAAGGAACTCATCAATGCGTGACCTTTTCGAGACCGAACACGAGGACTTCCGCCGGTCCGTCCGGACCTTCATGG
>DATEDT010000143.1:0-2876 GCA_035281505.1 Aeromicrobium sp.
AGGCGACTGCGATGGCCATTGCAGCAACGCCGATGAGCGCGACGGAGAGTCCCCACACCCCGCTGTTGCGGAGTCGCGAAACGGTCCTGGACACAGATGGACACTACGACGGGTTGACAGCGCTCACTGGCCCAGGCGCCAAGGCACGCCCTTGACCCAACTGATACCCCCCGACCCTACGCTGGCCCGTGGGAGGGAGCCCCATGGCCGAGCAGAAGATTGTTCCGTGCATCTGGTGTGGCGGAAACGCCGACGAACTCGTTGAGTTCTACCTGTCGGTCTTCCCGAACAGCGAGCGGCGGGCTCGGACCTACTACCCCACCGAGGGCCTCCCCGACTTCCAACGATCGATGGCCGGCGAAGTTCTCACCGTCGACTTCGCGATCGGCGGGACGCGCCTGACGGCACTGAACGGCGGTCCCGAGTTCACGCCCACTCCGATGCTGTCGTTCATCGTGAACTTCGACCCGTCGCGCGACAACGACGCCGAGGCGCACCTCGACAAGGCCTGGAAGAAGCTGAGCAAGGGCGGCAAGGTGCTGATGGAGCTCGGCGAGTATCCGTTCAGCAAGCACTACGGCTGGATCCAGGACAAGTTCGGCGTCTCGTGGCAGCTGATGCTGACCGACCCGGCCGGCGACCCGCGGCCGTTCCTGATTCCGTCCCTCATGTTCGCCAACGCGAACGTCAACCGAGCCGCCGAAGCGCTCGACTACTACACCGAGACCTTCACCGATGCACGCATCGGCAACGTCCACCGGTATCCGGCTGCGCAGGACGAGGTGGTCGAGGGCGCGGTGATGTTCGGCGAGTTCGCGGTCGGCGACCAGTGGTTCGCCGTCATGGACTCACCGGTGCGCCACGAGTTCGAGTTCAACGAGGGCGTCTCGCTACAGGTCGAGTGCGCCGACCAGACCGAGATCGACCATCTCTGGGAGCGGCTGTCGGCCGTCCCGGAGGCCGAGCAGTGCGGCTGGTGCAAGGACCAGTTCGGCGTCAGCTGGCAGATCGTGCCGATTCACCTCGAGCGGTTGCTGACACCGCAGAACTTCAAGAACATGCTGGCGATGAAGAAGATCGTCGTCGCCGACTTCGTGTCCTAGCTCCGTGCCTGCACGGCCTTACTCGCCGAATTCGACGTGGTGACGCAGTTGCTGCAGGCCCGCCTCGATGTGCCGCGCCATGATGCCGCGCGCGAGCATCTCGGCAAGGCGACCGAGGACGAATCCGGCGAGCTGCAGGCTCATGACGATGGCGACCTCGCTCTCCTCGCCGTGCTCGTAGACCGTCAGCTCGAGTTGGTGGCGGGTTCCGCGGGTCGCATGCCAGCTGAGCTGACGCGGTCCGGGACGTTCGACGACGACACGACCCCCCACGTGGATACTGCCCACGTCGATGAACACGTCCCACTCGCCGACCCCGTCGGGATCAGTGTTGAGCTTCTTGAACCGACCGAGCCCACCGATGATCGGCAGGACGACGTTGGGGTCGGTGGCGATGGCGGCGACCTGATCGGCCGGACGGTGCACGACGATGGAGCGGCGGACCGAGCTGCCCATCAGCCGAGCACCGGCATGGTCTGCTTCGCGGCCAGCTTGGACAGGGCGACCTGCATGACGCTGGTGACGTAGTCGTACGCCTTGTCCCAGTCCGGCTCGTCACCGAACAGCTCCTGCAGGTCGATGGGTGGGAGCACCTGGATCCGGATCTTCGCCGGGAACGGGATGTTGGGCAGCCCGCCGGGCAGGAAGCCCCACGGCAGGCTGAAGGTGAGCGGCAGGGACTTGACCCGCAGAAACTTGTCGAAGCCCAGCGTCTTGGCCAGTGCGCGGCCGTCGTTGAAGATGAACATCGTCTCCTGGCCACCGGTGGCGACGACCGGCACGATCTTGACCCCGTTGGCGTGCGCCAGTTTCAGGAAGCCCTTACGGCCGTCGAACATGATCTTGTGCCGGTCGCGGGTGGCCCTGAGCGCTTCGACATCACCGCCCGGGTAGACCAGCACGTTGGCGCCGGAGGCGAGGAGCTTCGACGCCTTGCCCGGCCCCGCGGTGACGATCCCGAACTTGCGGGCGAAGTCGCCGACGATCGGCGCCTTGGTGATGATCTCGTGCGCCAGTCCGATGAGCGGACGGCCCTCGACGGTGAAGTACGTGTGATACGCGAGGTTGAAGACGAACGAATCCGGGATGCTGGCGCCACCGCTGTGGTTCGCCACGAACAGCACGGGCTCGTCCGGCACGTTGTCGAAGCCTTCGACCTCGGCGCGGAAGTAGAGCTGGGCGGCGAGCCAGAACCGCGGGAGCATCCGTCGGATGAACTCGGGGTCGCGGCCTTCGAGCCCGTCCGGTGTGCGATACATCAGCGACGGAAGGCTGGCCACCTTCGAAAGATCAGGGAGTTTGGGAATCAACCGGGCCACGGGCCCAACATGCCACACCACCGCGTTGGAGGAAACGCGAGCGAGGTCGGCGCAGGCCGGTCAGGCTGCCCGAGCCGCCTCGATCGCAGCCTCTTGGCGCATCAGGTCGACGGCTTGCAGCCGATGCGTTCGGTCGGCCAGATCAAAGGCACCCTCCCGCGCCGCGATGCGGTCGACGTAGCTGACCCGGATGACGCCGCCCGACTTCAGATGCGCCTTCATGTCGTCCTCGGCGAACTGCCAGCCCGGCCGGCGCTGCGACGACAGCGCATTCAGGTTCGCCGTTCCGGTGATCATCACCTCACGTTGGCCGGTCCCAGGACCCAGGAACTCCAGCTGACGCAGCCCGGGCGCGACCGGCAGTCGCGGCAACTGGAGGTTGCCGAAGTCGTCCACTACGGCCTCGCCTGCGGGTTGCCACGCCACGCGGTCGATGCCGCACATTCGCATGGTC
>DATEDT010000144.1:0-9794 GCA_035281505.1 Aeromicrobium sp.
GACGAGGCCGACGGCTCGCAACGGCCGGTTCACGACTCGTCCCCGTCGTACAGCTCGAACTCGTGGAGCTCGTCCTCGGTCACCTCGTGCTCGACACCGTTCTCGTCGACCCAGAAGTACGTCGCCGGCTCCGCACGCGGCTCGGACTCGGCCACGGGTTCGGGTTCGCGTTCGGGTTCGGGTTCGGGTTCGGGAACGTCGTGCTCGATGACCTCCTCAACCTGGTGGACGACCTCGTACTGTGCTGCCTCCTCGGCCGAGATTTCGTGCTCGACGCCGTGTTCATCGACGTAGACAAAGACCTCGTGGACTTCCTCATCGGGCCCGTCGTCTTGGCCCGGCTCGGCCGGTCCGGTCTGGTCCGCCACCGACCGCGGGATCCGCATCACCCGGGCCTGGCGTGGGAGAACCACCGTCGGGCTCTCGTCGCCGGTCCAGGGCTCCTCGTCCGCGGGTTCGCCGTCGGACTCCCACAGCCGCTCCCCCCGGCGAGCCAGCAGCCCCGCCCAGGCCAGACCGCCGCCGCCCAGCAACAGGCCCAACCCCTTGAGGAAGGCTCCCTGCACTCCGTAGGCGATCGTGACCTTCAAGCCGCGCAGATTGGTCGAACCGACCGACAGGATGGCGACCGAAACGGTCTCGTCCGGAAGACGGGTCTTGATGGCCGCGCCACCGAGACCGGCCGAATGGGCCCGCCACCAGTCGACGGCCGTCGGTGCGCCCGGCAGGGCATCCCGACCGGCAGCCTGCCGCGTGCGCAGCTTCCACGGCGTGTCGAATGAGGTGATCTCGAGTCGCCGGACCCCCTTCAGATATGCCTGCAGGTCGACGCTGTTAGCCACACCGACGAAGACCGGCTTGCTGGCCGGCACCTCGGCGAGGATCTCGACCTCGACGTTCTTCCACGCGATCACGGTGGGCGCGGTGACCACGGCGACGCCGTCGACGTCGACCGCATGCGGCCCGCTGGTGAAGCGGCCATCCGGCCCCAGGATCGCCATCAGCGCCAGTCCGAGGACAGCAACGAGCGCCCCGAGGGCCAGCACAGCCGTGCCGATCGCCTTGTTGCGCATGTCGCCGCTTCTCTCCCTACCTAGGTCTCGACGCTAGAACAAGCGCGAGGCCAGCGCACGACGGGCCTGGGCGACACGCGGGTCAGCGGTACCGACCACGGTGAACAGCTCAACGAGGCGAGCCCGAACCCGTTCCCGATCGTCTCCGGCAAGCCGGCCGACCAAGTCGATCAGCCGGCCGAAGGCATCGTCGACGTGGCCGCCACTGATGTCGAGATCGGCGACGAGGAACTGTGCCTCAACGTCATCGGGGAACTCGGCAGCCTTCGCCCGAGCCTCGTTGAGTTCAGCCCCGCGGGTGCGGGCAATGAGGCGGACGCCGGCCAGACGCTCGGCGACCTCCTGGTCGCCCGGGTGCTGGGATTGCAGCCGTTCGTACTCGGCGATCGCGGCGTCCACATCGCCGTTGCCGAGTGCCTCGTCGGCGGCGGCGAACCGCGGGTCGGGTGCATCTCCCGATTCCTCGTCGATCGGTGCCGCACCCGCGTCACCGGTGGGCTCCGCCCGGCCGGTCACCCCGTTCTGGACTGCTGCGGTCACCAGCTGGTCGAAGTACTGGCGGACCTCGTCGTCGCCCAACGTGCCCTGGAAGAGCGGGACGGGTTGCCCACTGAGGATGGCGACGGCGAGCGGCACCGCCTGCGCGCCGAGGGCCTGCGCGATCGCGGGGTTCGCATCGACATCGACCCGGGCCAGGACGAGCCGGCCGTCGTACCCGTCGACCACGCGAGCGAGGACATCGTTGAATGCCTGGCTCTGCGGCGACCGCGGCGACCAGAGGTGGAGCACCACGATGTAGCGCATCGACGCCTGCAGGACGTCGGTCTGGAAGTTCTGGTCAGTGACGTCGAACGCCCACCGGGCGTTGCCGCCGCCCGGCGACCCTGCAGGGGCTCCGTCGGCCGCCGATCCGGCCAATCCGGACAGGTCAACCGCACCCGGTCGGGAAAAACTCATTTGCCCATCCTATGAGCGTCGTCACAACCGCCTAGGAGTGGTCGAGCAGACGGCTCGCGGCAGCGAACGGATCAAGTGAGCCGGCCGCCACCTCGACGGCGAGTTTCTCGGCACCGGCAGCGTAGGTGCCGAGACGTCGCTGCACCGACGCGAGCGCCAGTGCCTCGATCTCCCGGCGAGCCCGCCCGACCCGTCGACTCGTCAACTCACCCGATTCGGTGAGGTACCCGAAGTGCTTCTCGATCTCGTCGACGACCTCGTCGGCTCCCTCGCCCTTGGTGGCGACAGTCAGGACGATGGGAGGTGTCCAACCGGAGGTGTCGGCGCGCATGCCGATGATCGTGCGAAGTTCGCGGCGGGTCGTGTTCGCCCCGTCGCGGTCGGCCTTGTTGATGACGAAGATGTCACCGATCTCGAGGATTCCGGCCTTCGCAGCCTGGATTCCGTCACCCATCCCGGGAGCCAGCAGCACCAACGTCGTATCGGCGATGCCGGCGATCTCGACCTCCGACTGGCCCACCCCGACCGTCTCGACCAGGATCACGTCGCACCCGGCCGCATCGAGAACGCGCAGGGCCTGCGGTGCAGCTCCGGCCAGGCCGCCGAGATGGCCGCGGCTCGCCATGGATCGGATGAACACGTCGGGATCGGTGTCGTGCTCGGACATCCGGATGCGGTCACCCAACAACGCGCCACCTGAGAACGGGGACGACGGGTCGATGGCCAGCACCGCGACGCGTTTGCCCCGCCGACGCAGGCTGGCGACGAGCGCTGACGTCGAGGTCGACTTGCCCACGCCGGGCGACCCGGTGAGTCCCACGACGTGCGCGTTCCCGGTGTATCGAGCCAGCGCAGCGCTGACGTCGGGCAACGCCGGCGAATCGTCCTCGACCAGCGAGATCAGCCGAGCGACAGCCGCCGCCTGGCCCTGCCGGGCCCGCGCAACAAGGTCCTGGACGTCTGGTGCGCGGGCCACGTGCTCGACGGGGCTCAGGAAGCCTGCGGAACGCGAATGATCAGCGCGTCACCCTGGCCGCTGCCACCGCACAGTGCGGCTGCACCCACGCCGCCACCACGGCGGGCGAGTTCAAGGGCGAGGTGAAGCGTAATGCGCGCACCGGAGGCGCCCAACGGGTGCCCGATGGCGATGGCGCCGCCGTTGACGTTGACCTTCTCGGCGTCGATGCCGAGCTTGTTGGTCGAGGCGATGCCGACCGCGGCGAACGCCTCGTTCAGCTCGAACAGGTCGATGTCGGCGACGTCGACGCCAGCCTTCTCGGCCGCCGCGACGATCGCGTTGGCCGGCTGCTCCTGCAACGAGGAGTCCGGGCCGGCGACCCAGCCGTGGGAGACGATCTCGGCAAGGATCGGCAGGCCGAGCTCCTCGGCCTTCTCCTTGCTGGTGATGACCAGGGCGACCGCGCCGTCGGAGATCTGCGAGGCGGACGCCGCGGTGATCGTGCCGTCGGCGCCGAACGCCGGACGCAGGCCGGCGAGCGACTCGGCCGTGGTGTCGCCGCGGACACCCTCGTCCGCGCTGATCACGATCGGATCGCCCTTGCGCTGCGGGATGGAGACCGGGACGATCTCGTCGTCGAAGACGCCGTTCTTCTGTGCTTCGGCGGCCAGCTGGTGCGAGCGAGCCGCGAACGCGTCCTGCTCCTCACGGGTGAGCTTGTGGACGTTGGCGTTGACTTCGTCCGTCAGCTTGCCCATGGCCTGCTGGGTGAGCTGGTCGTAGAGGCCGTCGTAGTCCATCGAGTCGACGAGTGCGGTGTTGCCGTATTTGAAGCCGTCGCGCGAGCCGGGAAGAATGTGCGGCGCCTGCGTCATCGACTCCTGGCCGCCGGCGACGATGATGTCGTACTGGCCGGACTGGATCAGGGTGTCGGCGAGGGCGATTGCATTGATGCCCGAGAGGCACACCTTGTTGATGGTGAGGGCAGGGACGTCGATCGGGATGCCGCCGGCCTGCGCAGCAATACGGGCCGGAATCTGTCCTGCCCCGGCGGCGAGCACCTGCCCGAGGATCACGTAGTCGACCTGATCACCGGTGATGCCGGCCTTCTCAAGCGCTCCCTTGATGGCAATGCCGCCGAGCTCGGCACCCGACAGGCTCTTGAGACCGCCTTGCAGGCGACCGATGGGAGTGCGCGCGCCGGCGACGATGACAGAAGTGGTCATGGGTGCTCCTTAGACGACCGTGGGGTGAAACCAGCCTACCCGGGCATTGCGGCTGCTGGCAGCCAGTGTAGGACAAATCACGTCCGATCGGTCGCAAAGGTGGCGTGGGGCCACCGCCGCGGGCATGGCCTACCCTTTTCCCCATGTCAGACGCCCTTGTGCCCGACCATCTCCTGCTCGCAATCGACCATGTCGGCATCGCCGTGCCTGACCTCGACGACGCGCTCGAGTTCTATGCCGAGACCTTCGGCCTGCGCTCTGTGCACGAAGAAGTCAATGAGGAACAAGGCGTCCGCGAGGCCATGCTCGCCGTGGGTGACTCCGGCTCCTGCATCCAGTTGCTGGCCCCCCTGAGCGACGACTCGACGATCGCCAAGTTCCTCGCCCGCAACGGCCAGGGCATCCAGCAGCTGGCCTATCGGGTCGCCGACATCGACGCCGTCTCGGCCACGTTGCGCGAGCGCGGCGTGCGCCTGCTCTACGACGCGCCCAAGAACGGAACGGCGGGCAGCCGGGTCAACTTCGTCCACCCGAAGGACGCCGGCGGCGTGCTCGTCGAGCTCGTGGAACCTGGCTCAGGCCACTGAGCCGAAACCACTACCGCGCGATGCGATAGACCCGCGCAGCGACGTCGCGCAGCAGGAGCTCGGGCTCGGCGTCCGAGCCGAGTACGTCCAGCAGGACGGCCACGGACGCCGGGATGGTCACCGTCGCCTTGTCCATGGGGAAGTTGGACGCCCACATCGTCCGCTCCGGCCCGAACACGTCGTGCAGGTGGCGGATGAGCGGACGCCATTGATCAGCCAGCATCGCGACCGATTCCATGCCCCGCGGCTTGCGCGGCATGACGCCCAGGAGCGGCATGCCGAGGCCGGAGTGCTTGGCGACGACGTTCGGGAACTCGGCCACGGCCGCCACGTCGTCACGCCAGCGGTCGAGCATCGCGGACCGCTCCGGCTCGGTGCGCCCGGTGTACTCGCCGCGTGGCCCGAACAGCCCGACCGGTGTGGCGTAGTGGTTGAGAACGAACGTCGTCTCCGGGTACTCCCGGATGAGCTGCACGGCATCGGGAAGCTGATGGGCGTAACACCACAGCTCGAAGCTCATGCCACGCGCGGCAATGGCGGCGAATCCCTTCAGATACGCGGGCTCCAGCCAGAGGCCCGGTGCCTCGGCGAAGTCGCGGACGCCCGGGTCGGGATGATGGGCGGCCTTGGACCGGACGCCGCGCACGAGCGGCGAGGCCGCCAGGTGGGCGTCGAGAACCTCGCCGACGTCCGCCCAGCGCGGGTCGGCCGCGACCACGATGGCGCCGAGCTCGGGCGCGCCGCCGTGACCGAACGGCAGTCCGGTGAGCCACTCGGTCTCGCCGACGGCGTCGAGGTGCCGTTCCTCGGCGGGCCATTCGGCTTCGATGTGCACGACCGTCCGGACCGGTACCGAGGCCGCGTCCTGGCGGTACGTGTCCGGCAGGTACGGCTTGAGGACGTGATGAGGGTGACCAACGAACTCGCGGTCGACCTTGGCGGCCACCGCCCCCATGAACCGCGGGATCCGCGGTAGCGCCCGAACCAGCCGAGCCTCCCGGGACTGAACCCGTTCGGTCGTGAGCGGATCCCACTGGTGGATGTGCGGGTCGATGATGCCGTCAGGCCAGGACGCGAGCATGACCGCAGTGTGTCAACACCGGCCGACGCGCCGACCGCGTTTATGCCGGAAAGTTACTTTCCCGTACGATCGTGCGGATCTCTCACCACCACTGCCACACTCATGGAGGCCCTTGTGACCATCCAGAACATCCGTGACGCCATCCTCGCCGGCGATACTCCCGCCGAGGAGTTCGCCAACCTGGCGCTGCCGGAGAGCTACACCGCAGCCACCGTCCACAAGGACGAAGTCGACATGTTCGAAGGCATCGCCAGCCGCGACAAGGACCCGCGCAAGTCGCTGCACGTCGAAGAGGTCGCACTCCCCGAGCTCGGCCCCGGCGAAGCACTCGTCGCCGTCATGGCCTCGGCCATCAACTACAACACGGTCTGGACCTCGATCTTCGAGCCCGTCTCGACCTTCTCCTTCCTCGAGCGCTACGGCCGGCTGTCCGACCTGACGAAGCGGCACGACCTGCCGTACCACATCGTCGGCTCCGACCTGGCCGGCGTCGTCCTGCGTACCGGGCCCGGCGTCAGCAAGTGGAAGCCCGGCCAGGAGGTCGTCGCGCACTGCCTCTCGGTCGAGTTGGAGAGTGCAGACGGCCACGACGACACGATGATGGATCCGGAGCAGCGCATCTGGGGCTTCGAGACGAACTTCGGCGGCCTCGCCGAGGTGGCCCTCGTCAAGGCCAACCAGCTGATGCCGAAGCCGGCCCACCTGACGTGGGAAGAGGCCGCCTCCCCCGGCCTGGTGAACTGCACCGCATACCGCCAGTTGGTCTCGAAGAACGGCGGCGCGATGAAGCAGGGCGACAACGTCCTCATCTGGGGCGCCTCCGGCGGCCTCGGCGGCTTCGCCACCCAGTACGCCCTCAACGGTGGCGCGACGCCGGTCTGCGTCGTCTCCAACGAGGAGAAGGCAAAGATCGTCCGCAGCATGGGCGCTGACCTGGTGATCAACCGTTCCGAGGAGGACTACAAGTTCTGGAACGAGGACGGCACCAAGCAGAACCCGAAGGAGTGGCAGCGCTTCGGCAAGAAGATCCGCGAGCTCACCGGCGGCGAGGACATCGACATCGTGTTCGCGCACCCCGGCCGCGAGACCTTCGGCGCATCCGTCTACGTCACGCGCAAGGGCGGCACCATCACCACCTGCGCGTCGACCTCGGGCTACATGCACGAGTACGACAACCGCTACCTCTGGATGAACCTCAAGCGCATCATCTCCAGCCACTTCGCCAACTACCGCGAGTCGTGGGAGGCCAACCGCCTCATCGCCAAGGGCGCCATCCACCCGACGCTGTCCAAGACCTATGCACTGGCCGACGTCGGCCAGGCCGCCCTGGACGTGCACCAGAACAAGCACCAGGGCAAGGTCGGCGTGCTCGCGCTGGCTCCGGAAGAGGGCCTCGGCGTGCGCGATGAGGCGTTCCGTGCCCAGCACATCGACGCCATCAACCGGTTCAGGGGGATCTGACGCTTCGGCCGCTGAACTGCGTCTTTCGGGGTCAGAGGGCACGGGTATCGTGGTCCCGAACCGCAGCCAGCTGACGAGGGGGAGCCAGTGATGGCCGATGAGTCCGGACAGTCCATCTTTGATGCCGCGAAGGGCACATCGCCGTTCCCGCTGGCGCGCCGAGGCGGGTACGACCCCAACGCCGTCCACGCGTGGGCGCGCAACCAGGAGGCCGAGTTGGCCCGCGCCGGCGACCAGATCGCCGAACTGCGGTCCGAGCGCTCCGCCCTCGCCGCCCAGCTCGCCGAGCTCAAGGAGCAGCTGGAGACGGTCGGCACACCCAGCTATGCCTCGCTCGGTGGTCACGCAGCCCAGCTGCTGAAGCTGTCCGAGCAGGAGGCGGCCGACGTCCGCAACCGGGCCAAGCGAGAGGCTGCCGATCTGCTCGCGCACGCCCACGAAGAGGCAACGGCCGCCCGCGCCGCTGCCACGCGCGAGATCGACGAACTTCGCGCCAACACGCTCGCCGACATCGATGCGCAGCGGAAGGCACTCGCCGACGAGGCGGCTGCCACCAAGGCTGAGACGAGTGCGCACGCCGAGGACGCGATCGCGCAGGCCGAGCGCGAGGCCGCCCAGATCAAGCTGGCCGCGGAGCAGGAAGCCAACGGGCTTCGCCAGGGTGCACAGCGTGAGGTGGAGCAGGCTCGCGCCGCCGCCGACCGCGAGGTCACCGAGGCGCGCCGCGTCCTTGCGGTGGAGAAGGAGCGGCTCGCCCGCGAGGCCACCGACGCGCACGCCGCGGCCACCGACCAGACAGCCAAGCTGGTCGCCGACGCCGAAGCACGCGCCGCGGCAGCAGACGACCGTGCCCGCGAGGCGCAGGCGCAGGCCGCGGCGGCTCGTGACGCGGCAGGCGTCGATGCCGCCCGCATCGTCTCCGAGGCGCAGGCTCAGGCCGAGGCCATCGTCGCCCAGGCGAAGTCGGAGGCAGAGCACGTCCGCGCGACGGCATCCACCGACCTTGAGCGCCAGACCCGCAGCCTGCGCGGCGAGGTCGAGGACCTGCAGGAGCGCCGGGCCGCGATCCTCGCCCAGCTCGGACAGATCCGCGACATCGTCGGCGGGGTGGCCAGTGACGCGGACGAGCCGGAGCCCGAGTCCGAGCCGGAGCCCGAGGTGGAGGCTGACCTCGAGGAGGTCGCCGTGGTCGAAGAACCAGCCGTGGCCGATGAAGCGCCGGCAGCCGAGGCAGCCGCGGAAGCTGACGACATCGAGGATTCCGGAGCCGACCTGGACGCCGAGGCCGCGGAACTACTCGACTTCGAGGACCTGGATCCCCGCAGCCGCTAGCAGTTGCCGCCGGCCACCGCGAGGCCCGACAAGCCGTCAGCGCGGCTGGTCCTTGAAGACCGCAGTGGTCCGATCCCGGTAGGCCGACGGATCAGCACGATCCATCGGGCCGTCCCACGTCGTGGGCAGGGGCAGGGGCGTCTGCGGCGCGAGCCGCGCGACGATCTCGTCGAGCACACGCTCGGTGTCGCCGACCCACAGGTGCTTGGCGCCCTCGACCGCGATGATCTCGGCGTGCGGGATGGCCGCGAACCGCTCCCGTGCCGCGGCCGGCTGGAGGTAGTCGTCGAGTTCCGGGATGAGCGCCACCACCGGCTTGCCCGAGGACGCCCAGGCCGCCAGATGCTCGGGCTGGGCATGACGAAGCGGCGGCGACAGCAGAATCGCGCCTTCGACACCGGGATCGAGTCCGTGCATCAGCGTCAGGTCGGTGCCGAACGACCAGCCGACCAGCCAGAGGTGCGGCAGGTCGTGGAACTCGGCGTATTCAATTGCGGCTGCGACGTCGAACCGCTCCCCCACGGCCCCGTCGAACGCCCCCTCGCTGGTGCCCTGGACACTGGAGGTCCCGCGGGTGTTGAACCGCAGGACGGCGATTCCGGCGAGCGCCGGCAGCCGATATGAGGCCTTGCGAAACAGGTGGCTGTCCATCATTCCGCCATGGGTCGGCAGCGGATGGAGGCAAATCATCGTCGCGACCGGGTCACGGTCGGCCGGGAGCGCCAGCTCGCCGACGAGCTTGAGCCCGTCCGCCGTCTCCAGCGTGATGGGCTCACGCTTGGCCGGCAGGACGGAGTTCCCGCGGATCACCTCGGACATCAGTCACCCATCCCTAGTTGCGCCGGTCCCAGCAGGCGGTGTGCCAGTGCCGGCGCTCTTCCAGTGCATCCTTGCTCAGGAGGGCCTTCTCCACCGGCCACACCACGACATGCGGTGTGGCCAACGGAATCGAGCGGTTGCAGCCGGGGCAGATGTACACCTTGGTCGACGCCGCACCGGTGATCGGCCGGACGTTCCACTGGCCGTCGTGCTTGTCCACGATCCGCAGCATGTCGAACGGACGAGGACGAGGACGACGGGCGGGGCGTCGCGGCATGTGGCGAGCGTATCGGTGGTTTC
>DATEDT010000145.1:0-6979 GCA_035281505.1 Aeromicrobium sp.
CGTGACGCTGCGGTCGCTCGGCGAGGTGGTCGACGGGGTTCGCGCGGCCGACCACGACGAGCCGGTCGCGGCGGCGGCCAAGGGCTCCGCGCGGATGGTGCCCGTCCTGCGCCGGCTCGCGTCATCGCCTCAGCCGGGGGAACCCACCGAGTTCCGCTACTTCTACAAGGACGACGTGCTGACGCTCGATGCGCGCGAGCTGGCCACCATCCGGCGCGGCCTGCTGGCCAACCTGAAACGCAACCGGGCGTATTCGCGGGTCCCCGCGGCCGTGGCGGCTGCCCTCTGGCACAAGGTCAAGGGAGACCGCGCGCTCGACAAGGGTGAGACCGGCTTCCTCGACACCGTCAGCTCGGACGACCGGTTCGCCGCGTTCGTCGAGGCCTGGTGGCCGCCGGTGGAGGCGGTCGACCTGTGGCGCGTGCTCCCCGAGCGCATCGGTGAGCTCGCGAACGGCGCGTTCTCCGCCGACGAGCTCGCCGCGCTGCGGGCGTCGTGGAGCGGCGGCGACCCGCGCATCGAGGACGTTCCGCTGATCGACGAACTGCGATATCTCATCGGCGAGGTCCGGCGCGACGAGGACGCCGACGACGATCTGCCGCGCCAGATGATGAGCTTCGAACGGCGCGACCGAGAGGACCGCGACGATCGTATCCGCGCGACGTCCAGCATCGAGGACGACGGCTATGCGCACGTCCTCGTCGACGAGGCACAGGACCTCTCACCACTCCAGTGGCGGATGCTCGCGCGGCGCGGTCGGTACGCCAGCTGGACGATCGTCGGTGACGCTGCGCAGTCGTCGTGGCCCAACCCGGCCGAGTCGGCCCAGGCTCGCGCGGCCGCGCTGGAGGGCATGCCGCTGCACCAGTTCCGGCTGTCGACCAACTACCGCAACTCCGCCGAGATCTATGACCTCGCCGCGCAGGTCGCCCAGAAGGCGATCGACAACCCGGACCTGGCCGAGGCCGTCCGGCGCACCGGCGAGGAACCGCAGCACCTGCTTGTGGATCCGGTCGAACTCCTCGGGCGCGTGAGCGCCGAGGCCGCCGCGGCGCTGGAGGCGGTGGAGGGCACGGTCGCCGTGGTGGCCGGCCGGGCCGATGTCGGACGGGTGGCCGACTCGCTCGCCCGCCTGGCCGCCGAGCACCCGCGGCTGCGCGTGCTCGACGGCATCGCGACCAAGGGCCTGGAGTTCGACGCCGTGGTCATCGTCGAGCCCGATGCGATTACCGATGAATCCGAGTCCGGCTGGCGCACCCTGTACGTGGTGCTGACACGCGCCACCCAGCGCCTGACGACGGTCGGCACGACCGATCAGTGGCGCCAGCGCCTCGGCTGAGGCATCCCGCGCCAGGCCCTACCCTTGAGGTCCCATGTTTGACGACCTGTTCGGCCACGAGGCCTTCGCGCTGATTCGCATGCGCGGGGCCGACACGGTGACGCTGCTCGCCGGCCCGCGGACCGACCTTGAAACTCTCGCCCAGATACCCCTCCAGGGCGGTTCCGGGAGTGGCTGGGAGTCGCTGGTCCTCGTTCCGTTCGCCCAGGTCCAGGAGCGCGGGTTCGTGGCGCATCAGGACGGCACGCCACTGAGCGTCATCCGGGCCAACGTCCGCCGTGAGGTCCCGCTCGCCGACGTCCTGGCAGCGCTGCCGGACGAGCCGATCGAGTTCGCCGAACCCGGCGGCTTCGAGACCTCCGACGAGGACTATGCGGACTTGGTCCGCGCCGTGATCGACGAGGAGATCGGGCAGGGCGAGGGAGCCAATCTCGTCATCGCCCGCAAGTACCGGGCGACGGTCTCCGACTGGGGCCACGACCGGGCCCTGTCGGTGTTCCGCCGGCTGCTCGAGCGCGAGCGCGGCGCCTACTGGACCTTCTGCATCTTCACCGGCGACCGCCACCTGATCGGGGCAAGCCCCGAACGGCACGTGAGCGTCGAGCACGGCCAGGTCCGGATGAACCCGATCAGCGGCACGTTCCGGCTCGCTGGTGCGGCGACGCAAGCCGAGCGCAAGCAGAAACTGCTTGAGTTCCTGTCCGACGAGAAGGAGATCTACGAGCTCTTCATGGTCGTCGACGAAGAGCTCAAGCAGATGTGCGAGATCTGCCACGAGGGCGGCTTGGTCCTCGGGCCCTATCTGAAGCCGATGAGCCACCTCGTCCACACCGAGTACCTGCTGGCCGGCCGCACCCGCGAGGACATCCGTCAGGTCCTGCGCGACACCATGTTCGCCGCCACGGTCACGGGGAGCCCGGTGGAGAACGCCTGTCGCCTGATTGCGCAGTACGAACCGCAGGGCCGGGGTTACTACGCATCGGTCGCGGCGCTGATCGGGCATGACGCGGACGGAATGCCGATGGCTGATGCGCCCATCCTCATTCGAACGGCCGACGTCGACCTCGACGGCAATCTCGTGGTCACCGCGGGCGCCACCCTCGTGCGTGACTCGGACCCCGCCTACGAGACGCAGGAGACATGGGCGAAGGCCTCCGGCATTCTGAGCGCGTTCGGCCTGGTCGACCCCGCGCCCACGCCAACGGGAGACGCCGATGCGTTCACCCGCGATGACGAGGTGCTCATCGCCCTCGGCGCCCGCAACCAGCGACTCAGCCAGTTCTGGCTCACCGACCAGTCCGGCGCCGCCCCGGTGCCGCAACTCGTCGGCAAGCGCGTCGTGGTGCTCGACGGCGAGGACGACTTCGTCAAGATGCTGGCGCACGTGTTCAGCGTGCTGGGGATGACCACCGACGTCGTTCGCCACGACGCGTACGAGCCCGGCGCACTCGACGGCTACGACCTGGTTGTGCTGGGTCCCGGCCCCGGCGACCCCCGTGACACCGCCGATGCCAAGGTGGCCGTCTTCGACGACGCGGTGGCATCCCTGCTCGGATCGAAGCAGCCGTTCCTGGCGGTGTGCCTCGGGCACCAGATCCTCAGCCGAAACCTCGGGCTGGACCTCGCGTACAAGGACATCGTGTTCCAGGGAACGCAGAGTCGCCTCACGGTGCTCGGACGGCCTGAGACGGTCGGCTTCTACAACACGTTCGTCGCGCGGGTGCCGACGTCGGGCCTGCCGGAGGGCGTGACGGTCGAGGCCGATCCGGAAAGCGGCGACATCCACCTGCTCGCCGGCGCGCACTTCCGCGGCATCCAGTTTCACGCCGAGTCGATCCTGACGCAGCATGGCTTCGGCATCCTGCGCGACCTGGTGACCGACCTGATCGGCTGAGGCCGGTGTGGGCCACATCACGGTTTGCGCTCTGCGCAACCTGCTGACCTGCGCCGACGTCGAGGTCTGGAGTGTACGCCTGTACACCGTGATCGGCATCACTCGTTCCTGTGCTTGACCGGCAGCAGTGATCTCGGCAAACCTTTGGGTGTACAGCCGTTCACTGAAGGGAGAAAGCGATGAGCATCACCATCCCGAGCCCGATGGGTTCCCTGCTCCGCTCTCGCGTGGTCGAGGCACTCGCCTCCCCGCACGGCGTCGACCGCTACCTCGAGATCGTCAACCCGATGTGGGCAGCGCGTGAAGTCCGCGCCCGTATCGTCGACATCCGTCGTGAAGTCGACGTCCCCGGCCATCCGCCGGTCGCCACCATCACGCTGCAGCCGACGAGCACATGGCAGGGCCATCGTGCCGGCCAGCACGTCGAGCTGAGTGTGGATCTGCCGGGCGCCAAGCGCGTCACGCGGGTCTTCACGATCTCGAGCTCGGACTCCAAGCCGGGCGAGCGCTTCACCGTCACCATGCGGGCGAACCCGGAGGGCCAGGTCAGCAGGTTCCTGGTCGAACAGGCGACCATCGGCACGATCGTCCACCTGTCCCAGGCGAAGGGTGAGTTCGTCCTGCCGGACCGGATGCCCGAACACGTCGTGTTCATCACGGGCGGCTCGGGGATCACACCGGCCATGTCGATGCTGCGTTCGCTGCAGATGCGCACCCACCGCGGCCGCATCACCTTCCTGCACTACGCGCAGTCGCCGCAGCACCAGATCTTCGCCGACGAGCTCGCCGACATCCAGACCACCGGCTACGGCGTCGACGTTCACCTGCTCCACCCGGAGTTGGGCGATCCGGCGCTCACGCCGATGTTCCTGGAGAAGCTCGTCCCGAACTTCCGCGACGTCGCCACCTGGGCCTGCGGTCCGGCCCCGCTCATCGAAGCGGTGCAGGCCGCCTACGCGGAATCCGATGCACTCCGCGTCGAGTACTTCAAGCCACCGAGGGTCGGCGGCGGGCAGGCTGGCGGACAGATCACCTTCGCCCGCAGCGGCCGATCGGTGTCCAACACCGGCGAATCGATCCTGGACCAGGCTGAGGCCGCCGGCCTGAAGCCGGAGTCCGGTTGCCGCATGGGCATCTGCTTCACGTGTCCGACCCGCAAGAGCGAGGGCACCGTCCGCAACATCCTCACCGGCGAGACCTCCTCGCTGCCCGACGAAGAAGTCCGCATCTGTGTCAGCGCCCCCGAGGGCGACTGCACCGTCGATCTCTAACCAACTCAACGTGGTTTCGAGGCCGCTTCGCGGCACCTCAACCACCGACAAGGAGTAGTCATGAGCAACCCGTACCGCACCCTCACCGCCGAAGAGCTCGACGAGTTCGGCGCAGCAATGGACGACATCCGCCAGCGCATCATCGCCGACCTCGGCGAAGCTGACGCCGAGTACCTCCGCAAGGTGGTCAAGGCTCAGCGCGGCTTCGAAGTGGCCGGCCGGGCCATGTTCTACCTGCCGCCGCTCTGGCCGGTCGCCGTCGCCTCGCTCGGCATCAGCAAGATCCTCGACAACATGGAGATCGGCCACAACGTCATGCACGGCCAGTACGACTGGCTGGGCGACGCGGGCCTCAACTCCCGCGTCTTCGAGTGGGACACCATGGCGCCCAGTGAGAACTGGAAGCACGGGCACAACTACATCCACCACACCTATACGAACGTCATCGGCAAGGACCGCGACATCGGCTACGGCATCCTCCGCATGGACGAGGACCAGCCGTGGCGCCCGTACTACCTGGGCAACCCGGTCTACGCGTTCCTCCTGATGACGTTCTTCGAGTGGGGCGTCGCGCTGCACGACCTGGAGACGGAGAACGTCATCGCCGGCAAGCGGACCCTCGCCGACAACAAGAAGGTGGGCGCGGCCATCTGGCGCAAGATGCGCCGGCAGGTCCTCAAGGACTACGTCCTCTTCCCCGCGCTGACCGGTCCGTTCTTCCTGTCGACGCTCGCCGGCAATGCGGTGGCCAATCTGATCCGCAACGTCTGGGCGTTCAACATCATCTTCTGTGGTCACTTCCCGGCCGGCGTGGCCAGCTTCACCATCGAGGAGACCGAGAACGAGACCCGCGGCGGCTGGTACTACCGGCAGCTGCTCGGCTCGGCCAACATCACCGGCGGCAAGCTCTTCCACGTGATGAGCGGCAACCTGTCACACCAGATCGAGCACCACCTGTTCCCCGACCTGCCGGCACGCCGGTACCCGGAGATCTCCGAAGAGGTGCGCGCGCTGTGCGAGAAGTACGACCTGCCCTACAACACGGGCAGCCTGTCGAAGCAGCTGTTCAGCGTGGCGGCCAAGATCTGTCGCCTGGCCCTGCCGTCGAAGAAGGCGTCGCCGGCACCGAGTGATGAGACCCACCTTGTCCGGGAGACCGCCGCGGCCTGACACTGGTCCGATGAAGGACCGACTGTCGAAGGCCGAGATCAACAAGGACGCGCTCCAGGAAACCGTGGAGGCAGGCGTCCAGACGGTCAGTCAGGTGATGTCCATCATCACCGGGGCCGTTCGGGACGTGACGACCACGCTCGGCGGTTTCGCGACGGACGCCTTCGAGATCCGTGAGGGCGTCCGCAAGGCCAAGTCGGAGTTGGCCGAGGAGAAGACCGAGGAACTCGGTGATTGAGGCGCGTGGCCGCAGGCCGACCCTCGAAATCACATCCTGAGTGGTTTCGAGGGCGACTGCGCCGCCACCTCAACCACCGGCCTCGGCGACTGCGCCGCCACCTCAACCACCGGCGTCGGCGACTGCGCCGCCACCTCAACCGCCGATCGGCGGGCTTACTGTCCGAGCTTCCCGCCATCGGAGTCGAGGGTGACCTTGGTGGTCCGCTTCTTGCCGTCCCGGAGATAGGTGATCGTCACGGTCTGGCCCGGCTGGTAGCCGCGGATGGTCGCAATCAGTGCGTCATTCGTGACGATCGGGTGGTTGTCGACCGCGGTGACGATGTCGTCGACCTTGAGCCCGGCCTTCTCGCCGGCGCTGCCGGACTGGACCGCGCGGACCTCCGCCCCGATCTGCGTGACGTTGTCGTCGGCCACCGCCCTGGCCACGGTGATTCCGATGCGAGCGTGCTCGATCTTCTTGCCCGCGATCAGGTTCTTGGCAACGTTCTTGGCCAGGTCGATGGGCAGCGCGAAGGCGACACCATCGAAACCTCCGCCCAACGAAGCCGCGATGCCGGTGCTGATGCCGACGACGCGACCCTGCATGTCGGTGATCGGGCCGCCCGAGTTGCCCGGGTTGATGGCGGCATCGGTCTGGATCGACGGGAACGCGGCGCCCGCGCCACCGTCCTCGTCGGCGAAGTTGGCCGGGCGGTTGAGCGCGCTCACGATGCCGGTGGTGACCGAGCCGCTCAGGCCGAACGGCGAACCGAGTGCAATCACCGGCTGGCCGATCCGCAGGCTGCTCGACGAGCCCAGGGTCGCGGCCGGAAGGCCCGCCTTGTTCGCGACCTTGATGACGGCGGTGTCGGTGAGCGGGTCCCGGCCCACGATCTTCGCCTTGCCGGTCGAACCGTCGTTGAAGACCACGATGATCGAGCCTTCGCTCTCGTCGGCAGCCACCTCGACCACGTGGTTGTTGGTCAGGATGTCGCCGTCGCTGCTGATGATGATGCCGGAGCCCTTGCCACCGACGTCACCACCCGAGACGTTGATCTGCACCACTGACGGCAGGACACGCGCGGC